>CAMATI010000129.1 GCA_945861095.1 Asaia bogorensis
TTGGGGCGGAGCCCCGAGGCTTTCTCTCCGTCACCCGACTGCCCTACCAAGTGTAGCGGTTATCGTTACGCATTGCTGGTCGTTCTCAGCCCCAGACTGCGAATGCGCGATGCCAACGTGGTCGGTTTGACGCCCAGGATCTGAGCGGCGCCACCGGGTCCGAAGACTTTGCCACCCGAGGCGCGCAGGGCGGCGCGGATATTGGCGCGATCCCGATCCCGCCGTTCCGTTTCGGTCAGCACGGGCGCTCCGGGAGCAACCTCGTCGTTCGCGATGACAGTCGTTCCGGCGGTGGCGGCGGGTAGTTCGAAGTTCGGCCGCCCGTCGCGGGCCAGGATGACCGCCCGTTCCATCAGGTTTTCCAGCTCTCGGATATTGCCGGGCCAGTCATAGGCGGACAGGAGCCTGGCATCCCCCTCGGTCAACGGCAGCACCGCGGCGCGCAAGCGTTCGCTGGCCTGACGCAGGAAATGGCTGGCGAGAAGGGGAATATCGTCCCGTCGTTCGCGCAGCGGGCGGGATTCGATGGGGAAGACGTTCAATCGGTAGAACAGGTCCTCCCGGAACCGGCGGGCCCGCACTTCCTGGCGCAGGTCGCGGTTGGTGGCCGCGATGACGCGGACATCGACGCGGCGGGTGCGTTCCTCGCCCACCCGCTCGAACTCGCCCTCCTGCAGCACGCGCAGCAGCTTGCCCTGCAATTCCAGGGGGATTTCCCCCACTTCATCCAGCAGCAGCGTGCCGCCATGGGCAAGTTCGAACCGCCCGACCCGATCGCGGATGGCGCCGGTGAAGGCGCCGCGGACATGGCCGAAAATCTCGCTTTCGAACAGTTCGCGGGGGATGGCGGCGCAATTGACGCGGATCAGTGGACGGTCGTTGCGGGTGCTGGCGTCGTGGATGGCGCGGGCGATCAGTTCCTTGCCGGTGCCGGATTCGCCGGTGATCAGCACGGTGGCACCGGTGGGGGCGACCAGGCCGATCTGGGTCAACAAAGTCTGCGTGGCAGGCGCTCGGCCGAGGATACCGAAATGGCTGTGTTCCTGACGGATTTCCTCTTGAAGATAGGCGTTTTCCAGTTCCAGGCGGTGGCGCAACGAATCCACTTCATGCAGGGCCTGGCGCAGTTTCTCGTCGGCTTCGCGCCGCTGGGTGATGTCGCGAAAGACGATGACGGCGCCGACCAGGTGACCGCGATCGCGGATCGGGGTGGAGGTGTATTCCACGAAAAAGCGCGATCCGTCACGGCGCCAGAACACCTCATCGTCGATATGGCGCACCACGCCGTCGCGAAAAGCCGCGTAGATCGGACATTTGTCGTTGGGATAATGGTGCCCATGCACATCGGTATGATGCACGACGGAATGCATGTCGCGCCCGACCAGGTCCTCGGCTGACCAGCCGAGCATGCGTTCGGCGGCGGGATTGACGAAGGTGGTGACGCCGTCGGCGTTGACGCCGTAGATGCCCTCTCCGGCGGCGCGCAGGATCAGTTGGTTGTCGCGCTCGATGTTGCGGAACACCCGGTCGGAGCGGAGCCATTCGGCCAACCCGCCCTGCATGTGCAGGGTGGCTTCCCGCTGCAATTCTCGGCGACGGGCTTCGATCAGGTCGGTGATGACGATCAGGATCAGGCTGTCCTGGCCATCGGGGCCGGGCAGCAGGCTGCCATGGTATTCCAACTCCAGCGCCAGATTGGCTCCATGGTTGGGGGCGAGATCACGGGTCCACCAGGTCCCTTGCTCAATGACGGCCTGGGAGAACACCACCAGGCCGGGCCTCTGGTCTGGGTGCAACGCGGTCGCGCTGAGGGCCAGAAGTTGCGGCTGGGTGTAGCCGAGCAGCATGCATGCGGCGGCATTGGCGTCGAGAATGGCATCGGCCCGTGGGTCGAGGATCATCATGGGCGCGCCGGCGCGATGGAAGGCGTGGCTGGCTTGGGACGTAGGCATGGCGGTCTATTACGATATTTCGTGACCGACGACGAGATTTATCACATTCACGAATTTTCGTGGTGTCCGGAGCAGTCGATGCCGCCATGGTCAGGCCGGATTTCCGGGATGATCGACGGTTCCGTCCGGTTGGCACGCCGCGTGCTTTGGTTCTCGCACCAGAGGCCAGTTCAGCGGGAGACAGCGATGCCCATCTTCGACGATCCATTCCGGACCGACCGTGCCTTGCATCGCGGCGGCTGCGCCTGCGGGGCGCATGGCTCGCAGGCGGAGCATGATCTGGCCACGTCGGACTCGCGGTTCGAGCGGGTGGTTCAGGGGGCCGTGGTGCGGGCGATGTTCCCGCGCGATGTGGAGCGGCGGTCCTTCCTGCGCGGGGTGGGCGCGTCCACCGCCATGGCGGCGATCGCGCAGTTCTTCCCGCTGGGTGCGGCGACCGAGGCATTTGCCCAAGGCGCCGGCGCCATCGAGAAGAAAAGCCTGAAAATCGGCTTCATCCCGATCACCTGCGCGACGCCGATCATCATGGCCTCGCCGATGGGCTTTTATCAGAAGCATGGGCTGGACGTGGAGGTGGTGAAGACCGCCGGCTGGGCGGTGATCCGCGACAAGACTCTGAACAAGGAGTACGACGCGGCGCATATGCTGGCTCCGATGCCGCTGGCGATTTCGCTGGGCGTCGGGTCCAACCCGGTTCCGTACACCGTGCCGGCGATCGAGAACATCAACGGCCAGGCGATCACCCTGGCCCTGAAGCACAAGGACAACCGCGACCCGCGCAACTGGAAGGGCTTCAAGTTCGCGGTGCCGTTCGACTACTCGATGCACAACTATCTGCTGCGCTATTACCTGGCGGAGCATGGCATCGACCCGGATATCGATGTGCAGATCCGCGCCGTGCCGCCGCCGGAGATGGTGGCCAATCTGCGGGCCGACAATATCGACGGGTTCCTGGGCCCCGATCCGATGAACCAGCGGGCGGTGTTTGACGGCGTGGGCTTTATCCACATTCTGTCGAAGAACATCTGGGATGGGCATCCGTGCTGTGCCTTCGCCGCATCCCGCGAATTCATCACCACCATGCCCAACACCTATGCGGCCCTGTTGCGCGCCATCGTCGATGCCACCGGGTTCGCGCACAAGGCGGAGAATCGCAAGGAGATCGCGGCGGCGATCGCGCCCACCAACTATCTGAACCAGCCGGTCACGGTGATCGAGCAGATCCTGACAGGCACCTTCGCCGATGGTCTGGGCAAGATCGAGCGGGTTCCCGACCGAGCGGATTTCGATCCGTTTCCGTGGGAAAGTTTCGCCATCTGGATTCTGACCCAGATGAAGCGCTGGGGGCAGATCAAGGCCGATGTCGATTACGCGGGTGTGGCCAAACAGGTCTACCTGGCCACAGACGCCCAAAAGGCGATGCGGGCGGCGGGACTTACGCCACCGACATCGACCAGCAAGACATTCGTGGTGATGGGCAAGACTTTCGATCCCGCGCAACCCGATGCCTATCTGGCGTCCTTCAAGATCCGCAAGGCGGGTTAAGCCATGATCGACGAAACTCGCCCCCCGCTGCCGCCCTTTACCGCTGAAACCGCGGCGATGAAGGCGCGCGCCGCCGAGGATGCCTGGAACAGCCGCGATCCCGCGCGTGTGGCGCTTGCCTATACGGCGGACAGCCAGTGGCGCAATCGGGCGGAATTCTTCTCTGGCCGCGACGCGATCCGCGCCTTTCTGGAACGGAAATGGGCGCGCGAACTGGACTACCGCCTTATTAAGGACGTCTGGGCGTTTCACGACAACCGGATCGCGGTGCGGTTTGTCTATGAATGGCACGACGATTCGGGCCAGTGGTTTCGTTCCTTCGGCAACGAACAATGGGAATTCGCGCCGACCGGCCTGATGCGTCGGCGTCAGGCCAGCATCAACGATCAGCCGATCACGAACGCCGACCGTCGGTTCCTCTGGCCTGCCGGTCCCCGGCCGAAGGACCATCCGGGTCTGCCGGAGCTGGGCCTTTGATCTGGGCTGGCGAAGGAAGGGTCCGATGACGCTATCCCTGCGGATGCGCGGCGCGATCGTTTCGTTATTGTTACTGGGGGCGTTTCTGGGCGCCTGGCATCTGGCGGTTGGCGGTGTCAGTGCGACGCAGGTGATGGATCCGGAATACGCCAAGCTGATGGGCATCACCGCGACGCAGGGCAAATCGGCGATGCCGGGACCGCTGGACGTCGGGCGCACGATCCTGACCCATCTGGCGGACCCGTTCTATGTCAAGGGCGCCAATGACAAGGGCATCGGCATCCAGTTGATCTACTCGATCGGGCGGGTGATGATCGGCTACCTGCTGGCCGTGCTGGTGGCGATCCCGGTGGGATTCGTGATCGGCATGTCGCCGGTGATGAACCGGGCGCTCGATCCTTTCATTCAGATACTGAAGCCGGTCTCGCCCTTGGCCTGGATGCCACTGGCGCTTTACACGATCAAGGACAGTGGCATTTCGTCGATCTTCGTCATCTTCATCTGCTCGCTCTGGCCGATGCTGATCAATACCGCTTTCGGGGTCGCCGGGGTGCGCAAGGAATGGCTGAATGTTGCCCTGACCCTGGAAGTCGGCACATTGCGGCGCGCCTTTACCATCATCCTGCCGGCGGCGGCGCCGACCATTCTGACGGGGATGCGGATTTCCATCGGCATCGCCTGGCTGGTGATCGTCGCGGCCGAGATGTTGGTCGGCGGCACCGGCATTGGCTACTTCGTGTGGAACGAATGGAACAACCTGTCCATCACCAACGTGATCACCTCGATCCTGGTGATCGGCGTCGTCGGCATGATGCTCGATCAGATTCTGGCATGGTGCCAGCATCTCGTGACGTTTCCGGAGTAGAGCGATGGCCGAGAAGCTGATTTCGATCGACGGGGTGGCGAAGCGGTTCCCGGGCGCGGGTGGCGAAACGACCGTGTTCGAGGATCTGTGGCTGCGCATCGATCGCGGCGAGTTTGTCTGCGTGATCGGCCATTCCGGGTGCGGCAAGACGACGTTGCTGAACATCCTGGCGGGCCTCGATTCTCCATCCGAAGGGGCGATCCTGGTGGGCGGCAAGGAAATCGACGGACCCAGTCTGGATCGCGCCGTCATCTTCCAGGGCCACGCGCTGCTGCCATGGCTGACGGTGCTGGGCAATGTCGCCTATGCGGTGTCGTCGCGCTGGCGGTCGGCGCCTCGATCGGAGGTCGAAGCCCGCGCCCGCAAGGCCATCGCGACGGTCGGTCTGGCGGGGGCGGAAGGCAAGCGGCCGTCGGAACTGTCGGGCGGGATGAAGCAGCGGGTCGGGATCGCCCGCGCGCTGGCGATCGAGCCCACGATCATGCTGATGGACGAACCGTTCTCCGCGCTGGACGCGCTGACCCGCGGCACCTTGCAGGAAGAAGCGCGTCGCATTTGCCGGGAGACGGGGCAGACCGTCTACATGATCACGCATGACGTGGACGAGGCGATCTATCTGGCGGACCGTATCGTTCTGATGACCAACGGGCCGCGCGCGCGCATCGCCGAGGTGGTGGTCAATCCTTTGCCGGTGGATCGCCGGCAGGGCCAGATTCATCACGACCCGCATTACTATGCCGTGCGCAACCATCTGATCGACTTCCTGGTCAGCCGCAGCGTGATCCTGCGCGATACGCCGCCGGCGGGCTACGACCAGCGCAACCCGCCGGTCATCCGGCTGGATGGCCAGACACCGGTCGCTCAGGCGGCCTGATTTCTTTCGGTTTCCTACCATCGGAGTGCAAGCGATGACGCGTGACCAACTCACGGAAAAGCTCCTCGACATCAAGCGCGAGAAAGGCTGGACCTGGCGGCATATCTGCGACGAGATCGGCGGCATGTCCGATGTTCTGATCGTCGGTGCGGTGCTGGGACAGATGAAGCTGGTCAAGCCTTTGGCGGCGAAAGCGGCGGTTCTGTTCGGCCTGGGGGCGTCCGAGGAAGCCATGCTGAACGAAGTGCCGATGCGTGGCACCGGCACGCCCATGCCGCCCACCGATCCGTTGTTGTACCGGTTCTACGAGATGGTGATGGTCAATGGCCCCGCCTGGAAGGTGTTGATCGAGGAGGAGTTCGGCGACGGCATCATGTCCGCGATCGATTTCGACTTCGCGTTTGAGCGGCTGGCGCATGAGCGTGGCGACCGGGTGAAGATCACCATGAGCGGGAAGTTCCTGCCATATCGTTACTATGGAAACGAGCAGGGCATCCCGGAATACGGCTACAAGGAGGGCTGACGGACCCTGAACCCGTCCGTTTGGCGGGCGGGTTCATGCCAGCATCGCGCATCCAGGCCATGTCCGTGTAATATCAACAGCCCCAACGACCGACCCATGGGTGGCCGCTGTCATTGCGAGCGCTGCGAAGCAATACAGATGCCTGGCACCATCGATACTGTTGGTTGCCCTGGATTGCCTCGCCGTGCTCGCAATGACAGTGGCTACCCATGGGTCAGTGTTTCGGCCGGTGCGTATAGCAGCCGCGGTCAGACGGTTCGGCGGTGTTCCGCGGACCCGATGGGGCAGCCGAGCAGGAGGGGTTATATTGAGCGAAATCCGGAGGCTTCCAACTGCCAGGCGGCCCGCAGCACCAGATCCTCCCGCCAGGGCGCGGCGATCAGTTGCACGCCGATCGGCAGGTTCGGACCGCGGACGGGGACCGCGGCCACGGGCAGGCCGATGAAGGAAATCGGTTGGGTGTAGATGCCGATATTGGGCCGCAACGGCACCATTTCTCCGCCCAGGTCCAGTTCGGTTTCCCCGATCAACGGTGCGACGCAAGGTGTGGCGGGGGCCAGCAGGATGTCCACGTCGTCGAACAATTTCAGCACGGCGTCCTGATACCAGCGGCGGAATTTCTGCGCCCGGGTCACCAGGGACGCCGGCAGCAATGCGCCGGCGATCAGGCGGTCGCGCACGGCCGGATCGAAATCCCCTGCCCGAGTGCGCAGACGGTCGAGATGCAGGGCGGCCCCCTCGGTCGTGGTGATGACAAACGCCGCGGCTCGGGCGCGCGCCGGTTCCGGCAGTTCCATCACGCGGGTGGCACCGAGGGCGGACGCGACCGCGGCCACCGCATCCAGCGCCTGTTGGGTCGCGCCCTGCCGAAAATACCCGCCCAGGGTGGCGATCCGCAGCCCGTCAACGCCGAGCGCCAACCGATTGGCGACGGGTTCGGCGGGGCGGTCGATGCAGACGGGATCGGCCGGATCCGGTCCCTGCATCGCATCGTAGGCACGCGCCAGATCGTCGACCGTCCGCGCCAGGGGGCCCAGGTGGTCCAGGCTGGCGACGAAGGGAAAGCTCCCGGCTCGGGAAAGCCGCCCGTAGGTGGGTTTCAGGCCGAACACGCCACAGAACGACGCCGGCACCCGGATCGAGCCATTGGTGTCGGACCCAAGCGCCAAGGGCACCAGCGTGGCACCAACGGCCGAACCGGATCCGCCGGACGACCCGCCGGTCATCCGGGTCGTGTCATGCGGATTGCGGGACGGCCCGTCGTGCACGTTCTCGCCGGTGAAGTCATAGGCGTATTCGCCCATGTTCAGGGCACCGACCAGAATGGCGCCGGCTGCCTCCAAGCGGGTTACCAGGGTTGCGTCGGCCTCGGCCGGGGGACGGGAGCGGTTGATTTTCGAACCCGCGAGGGTCGGCAATCCCGCGATATCGATCAGGTTCTTGACCGCGAAGGGCATGCCTTCCAGCGGCAACGGTGCCCGCCCGGCGGCGCGGGAGGCATCCAATTCGGCGGCCCGGGCCCGGGCGCGATCGGCGGTGACCGCGGTGAAGGCGTTGAGGCGCGGATTGCGGGCTTCGATGTCGGCGAGGGTCGCCTCGATCGTAGCAACGGAGGATGGCGCGGTCATGCGCGAAACACCGGTGCGGGTTCGGCTTCGTCGGGCAGGGGATGGGCCTCGACCAGGGCCGCGAAGCGTAACGTCACCGCGAGATTGGCACGGATCGCCGCCTGCCAGGCCGGGTCGATCGGGATGCCCAGGCACGCGGTACCGGCATCGATCAGGGCATCGAGTTCGCTGTCTTGCATGAGGTCGCCTCCGTAAGGGGGGAGCAGGCCGAGCGGGTGGTCGTCGGAAAAGGGTGAACCGGGCCAGAGCGGTTTAACGCTGACGGGAAACGGCAAGCCGCTCTAATTCATTGTTTGATCGCATGATTCACACGCTGTGACGTTCCGCTCAGCGTGATCATGCTCTAACGGTTGGCGAGCCAGGCACGCCAGCCGCCGAAGCGGGTGATGTCCGGCATGCCCTCGACACCGGCCGTTTCCGCCAGGAACCCTAGGCATGGACCGTCCTCCAGCGTCACGGTGCCGAAGCCGAGCGGCGCCGGCACCTGTGCCAGCAGGGCGCCGATGGCGGTGGTGGGCAGCGCCCAGACCTCTCCGTCGATCGCAAACCCGTCCGTGGTGCGGGTCATGCCGGGGCGGTTGCCCAGGTCGTGCAGGCGATAGGATCGTGTCGTGCGGGCCGCACGCACGAAGCGGCCACCGGGGCTGGTGACCTGGAAGTTCAAGGGCAGGCCGGCCATGTGGCCGCCGACGCAGAACAGGGCGGTTTCCTGTTGCGTCAGCGGGTCGGGGGGGGCCGGTGAGGGCAGGGGGCGTCCAGTGGCGCCGGTCGTGGTGACCAGGGCACGATGGACATGGTCGGCCAGCGCCGCGAGCCGGCCTTCGGACCAGGCCGGACCGATCAGGGTCACGCCGACCGGCAGCCCATCCGGACCGAACCCGGCCGGCACCGCGATGGCCGCGAGATCGCAGAGATTGACGAAATTGGTGAAGGTCCCCAGTCGGCTGTTCGGTCCGATCGGATCGGCGTCCAGGTCCGCCAAGGTCGGGCAGAACGGCGCGGTCGGAACCAGCAACGCGTCGCAGGTGGCGAACAGGTCGGCGGCGAGGCGGCGCGCCTGGGCCAATCGATGGAACGCATGAAACGCATCGACGGTGCGCCGGTTGCGGCCGCCTTCGATAATGGCGCGGGTCACCGGGAAACAATGTTCCAGCGGGAAATCGCCCAGCGCGGCGGTGCGTTCGGCGACCCAGGGCCCGTCATAGAGCAGCCGGGCGATGTCCAGGAATGGCGCGATATCGACCGGTTGGGCGTTCAGCAGTGCGGCGGCATGATGAGTGGCCGCGGCGGTCCCTGGTTCGCACACTGCGTCCGGGTCGGCGAACCGCACGCGGACCGCCGGCGGCAACGGCGACCGGCGCAGATGGGGATACGGCGCGGGCCGGGAATACGGATCGGCTGGATCGTAAACGGCGATCACACGCTGCACGGCCAGGGCCGCGTCGACCGAGCCGGCAAACACCGACATCGTGTCGATGGATCGGCAGGCCGGCACCATGCCTCGGGCCGATATGCTGCCGATTGTCGGCTTCAGCCCGACGATATTGCCGAACGCGGCCGGAATGCGTCCCGATCCCGCCGTGTCGGTGCCCAGTGCGAAGGGGACGATCCCAGCGGCGACCGCGCAGGCGGAGCCGGAGGACGATCCGCCGGGCACATGCGCCGGGTCAAACACATTGCGGGGGATGCCATAGGGACTGCGTACGCCGACCAGACCGGTTGCGAACTGGTCCAGGTTGGTCTTGCCGATCAGGATCGCGCCGGCATCGAGCAGGTGCCGAACGGCCGGTGCGTCCTCGGTCGGCGTATAGGCAAAAGCCGGGCAGGCGGCGGTGGTGGGCAGGCCGGCGACATCGATATTGTCTTTCACCGCGAAGGGCACGCCCCATAGAGCGCGACCCTGCCGGCCCTGCGACAGCAAGGTTCGGGCGCGTGCCAGGATTGCCGCATCGGGCAGGCGCGTGATCCATAGCGCCGGATCGTCATGCGCGTGATCGGCGGCGATCGCCGCTTCCGCCGCCGCGACCGGATCGTCAACCGAAAAAATCATGCGTTCTCCTCGTTTGCCGGGACCAGCCGCGGCCTCGGCGACGGGTCCAGGTCCTGCGCGTAGTGTTCGTAGGCGAAATGGACGATGCCGATATGATCGCGCATTGCTGTTCCGGCCCCGGCGCGGTCGCCGCGTTGGATGGCGCCGACGACCCTGTCATGTTCCTCGTAGGACAAGGCCAATCGCCCGGAGGTGCGGAACTGCGCGCGCCGGAACGGAGCCAGGCGCCGGCGCGTGGTCAGGGTCACCTCCGCCAGATAGGCGTTGTGGCTGCCCAGATAGATCGCGTGATGAAACCGCTCGTTCACTTCGTGGTAGCGTTGCGGGTCGCCGGTCTGGATCAGGTCCCGCAGGCTGGCATGGATGGCGGCCAGGTCGCGTCGTTCCGCCGGGGTCATCGCGACCGCGGCCAAACCGGCGCACAGGGCTTCCAGTTCCGCCATGACGGCAAACATGTCCTCCACCTCACGGGCGGCGGGGCGGGACACCACGGCGCCCCGATGCGGCTGGATGCGGACCAATCCGGCCGAGGAGAGTTCGCGCAACGCCTCTCGCACCGGGGTGCGGGAGACGCCGAAGCGCTGCGCCAGGGTGACCTCGTCCAGCGGGGTGCCGGGGCGCAGCTCGCCGCGCACGATCTCGTCGGCGATCTGCGCGCGCAGGGTCGCGGCCCGTGTGGTTTTCGCGATCATGTCAGGTCGGCGGATGCGGCACGGCCGCGATCAGTTCGCGCGTATAGGCAGCCGTCGGGGCTTCCAGCACCTGTTCGGCGGTCCCCTGCTCCACGATCTTGCCGGCGCGCATCACGATGACCCGGTCGCACAACAGGCGCACCACATGCAGGTCGTGACTGACGAACAGATACGACATGCCCAAGGAAATCTTCAGGTCCTGCAACAGGTTCAACACCACGGCCTGGACCGAGACATCCAGCGCCGCCGTCGGTTCGTCCAATATCACCAGATCGGGATTGAGCGCGATGGCGCGCGCGATGCCGACGCGCGCCTTCTGGCCGCCCGACATCTGATGCGGAAACCGGTCCAGCAGATGCACCGGCAGGCCAACCAGGGTGGCCAGTTCCTCGCAACGGGCGCGCAGGGCGTCGCGGCGGATCGAGCCGCCCATGCGCTGGATGGGATCGGCGATGGCGCGTTCGGCGGTGAAGCGCGGGTTCAGGCTGTCGGTCGGATCCTGGAACACCATCTGGATCCGCTTGCGCATCGGATGCGTGGCGAAGGCGCGCGCCGGCACCGCGCCGATTTCCTGCCCATCAAACTGGATGCTGCCGTCGCTGGGATCGAGCAGGCGCATGATCATCATCGAGGTCGTGGACTTGCCGCAGCCGGATTCCCCGACCAGCCCGACGCTCTCGCCGCGATCGACATGCAGGTCGATGCCGTCCACCGCATTGTTGCCGCCATAGGTCTTGACGAGGCCGCGCACGTCCAGGATGCGCCCGGGTTGGATGGGCGTCGCGGGCGGCGGCGGTTCGGGTTGCGGGTCCATCACCAGGTCGCGCAGGACCGAGCCGGGCTTCGGCGTCGCACGCAGCAGGCGCTTTGTGTAGGGGTGGGTGGGGGCGCTGAAGATGCGGGCGGACGGGGCGGATTCGACGACCTTGCCCTTCTCCATCACCATGACGGTGTCGCAATAGGCGGCCGCCAGGCCCAGATCGTGGGTGATCAGAATTGCCGCCATCCGCCGTTCGCGGGTCAGTTCGACCATCAATTCCATCACCGCTTTCTGGGTGGTGACATCCAGGCCGGTGGTCGGTTCGTCGGCGATCAGCAGTTGCGGCCGGCAGGCCAACGCCAGGGCGATGACCACGCGCTGGCACATGCCGCCCGACAATTCGAACGGATAGGCGTCGTAGCGTTCCTCCGGGCGGGCGATGCGCACGCGGTCGAGCATCGCGATGGATTTGGCCCGCGCATCGGTGCGGGTTGCCTGGGCGTGGCGCAGCAGCACGTCCTCGATCTGGCGGCCGATTTTCCGGATCGGGTTCAGCGCGGCGCGAGGGTTTTGGAACACCATCGACATCTCGCGCCCGCGCAGGTCACGCATCTGCGATTCCGGCATCGATTGCAGGGGCATGCCGGAAAAGCTGATGGACCCCTCGGCGATCCGCCCGGCACGATCGAGAATGCGCATCACGGCATAGGATGTGACGGACTTGCCGGAGCCGGATTCGCCGACGATGCCCAGGATTTCCCCGCGCATCACCGACAGGTCGATCCGGTCCACCGCGCGCACGGCACCGCGCCTGGTGGCGAACTCGACGGTCAGATCACGCACGTCCAGCAGGGGCATCGGGTCCATCACCGGCCTCATGTGCGGCGTTGGGGATCGACGATATCGCGCACGCCGTCGCCCAGCAGGTTGAAGCAGAACACCGCGCCCATCAGCGTCAGGCCCGGAAACAGCGCCACCCACCACTCGCCCGAGATGATCCCGGCGGCACCTTCCGCCACCATGATCCCCCATTCCGGGGTCGGCGGTCGGACACCGAGGCCGATGAAGGACAGGCCGGCGGCGTTCAGGATGGCGTAACCCATGGTCAGCGACATCTGCACCACCATGATGGGCAGGATGTTGGGCAGGATGTGGAACAGCAGGATGCGGAGATCGGTGTTGCCGGACAGGCGCGCGGCCATCACGAAGCCGGCGTCGCGGCGGATGTTGGCCTCGGCTCGGGCCAGGCGGGCGTAGAGCGGGAAGTTCACGACGGCGGTGGCGATCACGATGTTGGTGACCGTGTTGCCCAAGGCGGCGACGATGCCCATGGCGAGCACGAACAGCGGGAAGGCCATAATGGTGTCGGCCAGGCGCCCGACGATGCGGTCGGTCCAGCCGCCGAAATACCCCGCGGCGATTCCGGCCAGACCGCCGGCGGCGAACACCACGGCGACCGAGGTCACCGCGATGATCATGTCCAATCGGGTCGCGACCACTACGCGGCTGAAGATATCCCGCCCCAGTTGGTCGGTGCCGAACCAATGACGGGCGGACGGGGGGCGCAACGAGACCGAACTGTCGGTGGCGAGAGGATCGTAGGGCACCAGTGACGGTCCAAGGATCGCCGTCAGCACCAAAAGCAGAAACAGCGCAAAGGCGAAGCCGGTGACCGGGTTTTCCGTGATGACATGACGCGCGTGCTGCAACGTCGCGGTCAGGCCGGAGGACGGACGGGTTTCGGAGAGACCGGCGGCGCTCATGCGTCGATCCTGACGCGGGGATCGATCAATCCATACAGGATATCGATACAGAGATTCAGCAGCAGGTAAAGGATGGCCATTACCAGCACGAAACCCTGCACGGGAGCGTAGTCGGAGGCGATCAACGCTTCCACCGCGTAGGATCCGATGCCGGGCCAGGCGAACACTTTCTCGACCAGCACGCTGGCGCCGAGCAGGAAGGAGAACACCATGCCGAGGGTGGTAATGACGGGTAGTACCGCGTTGCGGAAGGCGTAGCCCATGACCACGGTGCGCGGGGACAGGCCGGCGGCGCGGGCGGTGCGCACGAAGTCCGACCCCAGGACGGACAGCATTGCACCGCGCGTCATGCGCGCGATCGGGGCCAGCGCGAAGACCGCCAGGGTCACGGCCGGCAGCGCCAGTTGCGCCAGGGTGGCACGGAATGTCTCGACGTCGCCGGCCAGCAGGCTGTCGATCAGGAAGAAGCCGGACGCGGTGGGCGGCGCGCTGGCGAACACGTCCAGGCGGCCCAAGGGCGAGGGTGCCCAGCCGAGGATGTAGTAGAACACATAGACCAGCAGCAGTCCGGTGAAGAAGACCGGCAGAGATACGCCGGCCGTCGCGACCACGCGGCAGGCGTGATCGATCATCGATTGTTCCTTCAGCGCGGCGACGATGCCCAGCGGCACCGCGATCGCGACCGACAGAACCAGCGCCACCAGCACCAGTTCGGCCGAAGCCGGCAATCTGGCGGTGATGTCGGCCAGAACCGGCTGGCCGGTAGTTAGGGACGCGCCAAAATCACCGCGTGCAAGATCGCCGACATAGCGCAGGAACTGCACCGGCAGGGTCTGGTCGAGGCCAAGACGCGCACGGATTTCCTCGATCGCGGCGGGGGTCGCGGCGGGGCCGGCGAAATAGGCGGCGGTGTCGCCCGGCAGAATGCGGGTCAGCAGGAACGTCACCACGATCACTCCGGCGACGCTGGGCAGGGCGGTCAGCAGTCGCTGGCCGATCTGGCGCGCGACACGCACGGGGCTAGGCTTTCGCCAACGAACGATAGTCGAGCCGGCGGTGGAACCAGTATTGATAGCCGGAGATGTTCGGCTGCATCGCGACGTTCACATAGGGTTGATACAGCGGAATGCGCGGCAGATCGGTGAAGGCCAGATCGACGAAGCCCTTCACGTCGCGGTCATAGGTCGTGGTGTCGCCGTTGGCCGCGGCCATGCGTGCCCCGTCGATCAGTCCATCCATCGCCGGCGACTTGTAGCTCATGGTGTTGAAAACCGCGTTCTGCCCATGATAGCACCAGAAGAAGAAGTATTCTGGGTAGTCGAGCCAGCCGGAAAACACGTTGGTATAGAGTGGCAGGACCTTCTTGTTCAGCTCCGTCCGCCAGTTGGACCCGGGGATCTTGTTCAGGGTGGCGCGGATGCCGATCTTGCCCAGGCTTTCCTGCAACAGGATACAGATCGGCTCGTTGACATCCGCGAAGCCCAGGTCAAAGGACAGGGTCGTTTCGAACCCGTCCGCCATGCCGGCTTCCGCCAGCAGGGCGCGCGCCTTGTCTAGATTGGAGTTGAACGCATGAGCCTGCGGCCAGGCCACTTCGGTCGGACCGCCAGACTTGCCGAACATCGGCCGGCCGAGGCCGAACAGCACGATCTCCATGATCTTGTCATAGGGAATGGCGTAGGCGACGGCCTGGCGCACCTTGGGATTGTCGAACGGCGGTTTCGTGACGTTCATGCCGATATACTGGATGCCGTTGCTGTAGGGCGTGGAAACCAGGGTCAACTTGCCGGCGGTCTTCATCTCGGCGAAGTCCTTGGCCGGCAGGTCGTAGGAAATATCCGCGTCGCCCCGTTGCAGCAGCGCCCGCCGGTTGCCCGATGACGGCACCATGCGCCATATCACGCGGCGGATTTTCGGCGGGGCGCCACCCTTCCAGGCGTCGTTGCGCTCCAGGATCACCTCGGTGCCCGGCGTCCATTTGGTGACCTTGTACGCACCCGATCCCGCGGTGTTCTGCTTGGTGTATTCCAGACCCCAGGGGTCGTTGGGCGCGGCGTTCTTCTGCACGAGCCCCGAATTCACGACGCAGGGCACGATCACCGCGAGGTCGGGGATCGTCAGCCGGTCCTTCCGCAAAAAATCCACCCGCACCGTATGATCGTCCACCACCACGAACTGCTCGGCTTTTTCCAGGCTTCCCGCCTTCATCTGAAACGTCGGAAAACCGCCGACCGAGACAGCCCGGTCCAGCGACCATTTGACATCGGCGGCGCGGACCGGGGTGCCGTCCTGGAACACCGCGTCGCGGCGCAGTTTGAAGGTGACCGACATGTCGCCGACCGCCATGTCCTCGGCCAGTTCCGGCACCAGCTTGTCGCGATCGTAGTACGGCGTGCCGCCAGGCCCGGTCTTCATGCCGTGGGTGATCAGGCGATCATAGCAATTCCACGACACCTCGTAGCCGGGGACGTTGGTGCCGATCCCATGGATATCCAGGTTGTTGGGGCCGCTTTCGGAAACGATCAGCAACGTGTCGTTGCGGGCTTGCGCGCGCGCCGGGGAATGCACCGCGGGTGCGGCGAGGCCGGTGGCAAGGGTAAGGAATGTGCGACGCTGCATGGGGTGCCTCTGGGTTCGCCGTGGCGGTTGCGAAGTCCCTAGTGCCCCCCGTCATTGATTT
Source organism: Asaia bogorensis (assembly GCA_945861095.1). GTDB lineage: Bacteria > Pseudomonadota > Alphaproteobacteria > Acetobacterales > Acetobacteraceae > Rhodopila. The sequence goes on from CAMATI010000129.1 coordinate 15,810, forward strand.
TGTGGCGAACCTCTGACTCGCTCCTCCCGGAAAAAGCGGGAGATGAGTCGTGACCACGCAACAAAGTGCCGTAAAGAAATACGTCGTGAAGCTCAGCGATGAAGAGCGTGCACAGCTCAGTACG
>CAMATI010000130.1 GCA_945861095.1 Asaia bogorensis
GTTGGGGGGAGGGGTGGCCCCACACAGATGTCGCGTAACACCCCTCCCCCCAACCCCCTCCCGCAGGGGGAGGGGGAGAATATTCTCCGCCGCCGACATGTGTGGATTCAATAGCCGTGACCCAACCGATCATCCGCGACGCCACCGCCGCCGACGCAGCCCATGTGTTCCGCCTGGTTCGCGGCCTGGCCGAGTATGAGAAGCTTCTCCACAAGGTCACCGCAACCGAAGACGACATCGCCAAGGCTTTGTTCGGCCCGACCCCATCGGCTCACGCGATCCTCGCCGAACCGGCTGGCGAACCACCGGTCGGACTGGCCCTGTTTTACTACACTCTCAACACCTTCACCTGCCGCCGCGGCATCTTCCTGGAAGACCTGTTCGTGGAGCCAGCCCACAGAGGCACCGGCACAGGCCTCGCCCTGCTGCGCCGCCTCGCCCAACGCGCCGTCGCGGAAAATTGCAGCCGCATCGACTGGTGGGTTTTGAACTGGAACGAACCATCTATCGAATTCTACGAACGCATCGGCTCCACCCGGATGACCGACTGGCATGTGCGGCAACTTGAGGGACCGGCGTTGATCGCGTTGGCCGAAGGAGCACGAAATGGCTGAGACCGCTTTCGACCTGATCGTCCTGGGCGGCGGACCGGGCGGCTACGTGGCCGCCATCCGCGCGGCGCAACTCGGCATGAAGACCGCCCTGGTGGAACGCGAACACCTCGGCGGCATCTGCCTCAACTGGGGTTGCATCCCGACCAAAGCGCTGTTGCGCACGTCGGAAATCAATCACCTGCTGCACCACTTGCCCGACTACGGCTTCGAAGCCGTGCAACCGAAATTCGACCTGGACAAGGTCGTGAAGCGGTCCCGCAACGTCGCCAAACAATTGTCGTCGGGGGTCGCGCATCTGCTGCGCAAGAACAAGGTCACCGTGTTCGACGGCGCCGGCAAACTCGCCGGCAAGCAGACCGTGGCGGTGGAGAAAGACGGCAAACCCGTCGCCACCTTGAAAGCACCCCACATCATCCTGGCCACCGGCGCCCGTGCGCGCCAACTGCCTGGCCTGGAGGCCGACGGCAAGCTGATCTGGACCTACAAGGAAGCCATGGTTCCCACGTCGATGCCGAAATCCCTGCTGGTGATCGGCTCCGGCGCGATCGGCATCGAGTTCGCCAGCTTCTACCTGAACATGGGCGCCGAGGTGACGGTCGTCGAAGTCCTCGACCGCATTCTGCCGGTGGAGGACGCGGAAATCTCCGCCTTCGCCCGCAAGGCCTTCGAGAAACAGGGCATGAAAATCCTGACCGGGGCCGCTGTGAAGGGCGCCAGAAAAGGCGCCGATTCGATCACCGTGACCATCGAATCGGCCGGAAAGTCGCAGGACATCACCGTCGACCGGGTGATTTCCGCCGTCGGGATCGTCGGCAATGTCGAAGGCCTCGGCCTGGAAGGCACCGGCGTGAAGGTCGATCGCACCCATGTCGTCGTCGATGCCTTCAGCCGCACCGGCGAACCGGGCGTCTATGCCATCGGAGACCTGTCCGGCCCGCCCTGGCTCGCGCACAAGGCCAGCCATGAGGGCGTGGTCTGCGTGGAAAAGCTCGCCGGCCGGGACGTTCACCCCATGGACGCGGGCAACATCCCTGGCTGCACCTATTGCCGCCCGCAGATCGCCTCCGTCGGGATGACCGAAGCCCGCGCCAAGGAAGCCGGCTACGACGTCAAGGTCGGCCGCTTCCCCTTCATCGGCAACGGCAAGGCCATCGCCATGGGCGAGCCCGACGGTCTGGTCAAAACCATCTTCGACGCAAAAACCGGCGCCCTGCTCGGCGCCCACATGATCGGCGCCGAGGTCACGGAAATGATCCAGGGCTACGCCATCGCCCGCACGTTGGAGACGACCGAGGCGGAATTGATGCACACCGTCTTCCCGCATCCGACAATCAGCGAGACGATGCATGAAGCCGTGCTTGACGCCTACAAGCAGGCCATCCACTTCTAGCTGGACATGTCCTCCACCCGCCTGATCATCGACCACCGCACCGACGGCAGCCTCCGCCACCCGGAGAAAGCCAATCGCCCGGACAATCCCATCCAGCGCAAACCAGCCTGGATCCGGGTCAAGGCGCCAACCCATCCGGTGTATCGGGAAACCCGCGACCTGATGCGGGAGAACAAACTGGTGACGGTGTGCGAGGAAGCCGCCTGCCCCAATATCGGCGAATGCTGGTCGCAGCGTCACGCCACCATGATGATCATGGGCGACACCTGCACCCGCGCGTGCAGCTTCTGCAACGTGCGCACGGGCATGCCCGGGCCGCTGGACACGGACGAGCCCACCCGTGTCGCCGACGCTGTCGCGAAGCTTGGCCTGAAACACGTGGTGATCACCTCGGTCGATCGGGACGATCTGGCGGACGGCGGTGCCGGCCATTTTGCCGCCGTCATCCGCGCCCTCCGCCAGACCGCGCCAGACACGACGATCGAGGTCCTGACCCCCGACTTCCTGCGCAAACCAGGCGCAACCGCGGTCGTGGCCGAAGCCAGGCCGGATGTCTTCAACCACAATCTGGAAACCGTGCCGCGGCTGTATCCTTCGATCCGCCCGGGCGCGCGCTACTACCAGTCGCTGCGGCTGCTGGATCAGGTGAAGCAGGCCGATCCCACGATCTTCACCAAGTCCGGCCTGATGGTCGGTCTGGGTGAAACCCGCGCCGAGATCATGCAGGTGATGGACGACCTTCGGGTCGCCGATGTCGATTTTCTGACCATCGGCCAGTACCTGCAACCGACCGTGAAGCACGCCGCGGTGGACAGGTTCGTCACCCCGGACGAATTTGCCGACTATGCCACCATCGCCCGGGCAAAGGGCTTCCTGCTGGTATCGGCGACCCCTCTGACCCGCAGCTCCTACCACGCCGATGCGGACTTCGCCGCGTTGCGTGCCGCTCGGGAAGCCAGACTGGCATCGCCCCCCGCCTGATGCCCACCCATGCCGAGCGTCAGATCGTTCCGTATAGCCCCGACCAGTTGTTCGATCTGGTCGCCGACGTGGCCTCGTACCCAAAATTCCTACCCTGGTGTGTTGGCGCCCGGATCCGCACGCGTACTGAAACGGAGTTGGTAGCGGACCTGACCATCGGTTTCGGCCCATTCCGGGAATCCTTTACCAGCCGGGTCAATCTTGAACGGCCAAGCAGCGTAAGAGTGCGGTATGAAAATGGGCCGTTCCGGTATCTGAATAACCAGTGGACGTTCCAGCCGCATGAACGCGGCACCGAAGTCGATTTTTTTGTGGATTTTGAGTTCCGTAGCCGCATCTTGCAGGCCGCGATCGGGCTGGTCTTCAACGAGGCGGTGCGACGCATGGTCGGCGCCTTCCTGAAACGAGCCCGTGATGTCTACGGCCCACCCGCCGTTCGGCCGACCGTCACCAACGCCTGACCCCTACCCAGAATCCGACCGCCCTGCTTTTCTGTCGCGATCAGCGCCCAAAGGTCCGCATCATGGTTTACGCCCCCGTTCGTACCGATCCGTCTCTGCCACCCGTACGCGTGAACCTCTATTCCGACACGCAAACTCGGCCGTCCGCCGCGATGAAGGACGCGATGATGCGCGCGGACGTGGGCGACGAGCAGCACGGCGACGACCCGACGGTGCATGCCCTGTGCGACCGCATGGCGGACCTGTTGGGCAAGGAAGCCGCGGTCTTCCTGCCGTCCGGCACGATGTGCAATCAGATTGCCATTGCCACCCATTGCCGGCCCGGTGACGAGATACTTGCCCATGAAAGCTCCCATATCGTTGCCAACGAGGGCGGTGGTCCGGGTGCCCTGACCGGTGCCGTGGTGCTCGGCCTGCGTGGCGACCGCGGTCAGTTCGACGTGCCGACCATGCAAGCCGCGTTTCGTGAAAAGCGGCGCAACAGCCCGCCGCAGACCTTGCTGGAGGTCGAGCAGACCGCCAATTCCGGCGGTGGCTCTGTGTGGCCCTTGGACAAGCTCCATGCCGTGTTCGAAGCCGCCCACGATTTCGGCATGAAAACCCACATGGATGGCGCGCGCCTGATGAACGCCGTCGTCGCGGCCGGCATCCCGGCGCGGGAGATGGTCGCCGGCTGCGATTCGGTATGGCTGGATTTCACCAAAGGTCTCGGTGCGCCGTTGGGTGCGGTGCTGTGTGGATCGGAGGCGTTCATCGATCAGGCCTGGCGTTGGAAACAGCGCCTCGGTGGGTCGCTGCGGCAGGCGGGCATTTGCGCCGCCGCATGCCTGTATGCGTTGGACCACAATATCGAGCGCCTGGCAGAGGATCACGACAACGCGAAAATCCTCGCCCGTGGCCTGGCTCAGATCAACGGGATCGCGGTGGAAGCGCCGGAAACCAACCTGGTGTTCTTCGATACCAGTCAGACCGGCCTGACCGCTGACGCTCTGGCCGACCGCGTTCGTCGCCAGGGGATCATGGTTTCGACTGTCGGTCGGTATCGGGTGCGTGCCTGCACGCATTTGGACGTGGACCGCGCCGGGATCGAGACGGCGATCGCCACGATTCGCGACATGATCGCCCGCTGACCCCAATCTTCACCGGATGTTAGGATAGCCGCCCGATAATTGCCCGGTCGCGATCATCAGCCGGGAAACTCCCATGCGCCTTTTGCCTGCTTTGCTGACATTGTCACTGGTTGCCTTTCCCGCCTTGGCGGAACCAACGGCACCCAGTGCCCCGCCAACCGAGACGCGTCAGCGCGTCACCTGGCAGCAGCGTTTCGTCAAGGCAAACGTACCAGGGGATGGCCGGCTGACCCTCGAACAGGCTCGCACCGGCTATGCGACCGTTGCGCGCAATTTCCAGGACATCGATCTCGACGGGAAAGGCTACGTCACCCAGGACGACATCCGGGCGTGGCACAAAGCTCGGCGGGAGGCTCGTCTGGACAGTAGGAAGCCGGTCGACGACCCGCTGCGCCCGCGCGCGGCGTTCCAGCGAACCCGCCCGGAGGCTCCTCCGGCCAGCACCACGATGGTCGGTGGGACAAGCCGAACCAAGGAGTTTCCGCAGTTGTCCGCGACGGAACCAACCGTGGAGGCGTTGCAGGACGACAAACCGTAGCGACCCCACCCTGATTGGAAACGGCGGACAACTCTGGCTGCCGGTTTTGTCGTGCGGTTTCCTCGCTGGCGCTCGTCGGCCGGCCTGGGCACGCTTTAACCCTGGACCGCGCACGAAAAAGGCCCGCACTGCCAGGCAGTGCGGGCCTTGATCTTATTCGAAAAATGAAAGGCCCGGGGACAGGACCAGGCCCGCCCCTGGCCGATCGATCAGACGGTCTTGCCGAACTTCTCGACGGCGAGCGTCACGCGCGCCGTGATCGGAGCCATCGCCTGCTCGGTCAGCTTCAGCGACGCGTCGGTCAGGCGGCCGGATTCGGCCATCGTCTTTTCCATGGTCGAGCGCGCCAGACCAGCCTGCAGCTCGAACGCATCCTTCAGCGACTTGATGGCGGACATCGCCTTGAAGGTACTCATGGTTTCGTCGAAGTTGGCCTGGGCGGTCGCGGCGACCTGCTTCGACAGGTCCTGCACGCCGGCGGCCCAGATCTGGCTCGATTTTATGAAAGCTTCGACATTGCCTTGGCCGAACGCGACAAATTCCTCGGCGGTCTTCATTGCTTTTTCCATACCTTTTTTCACCTTTGCCTGGTTAGCTTCGGATCCGGCAGCAGCCGGGCTCATGCCAATCCTCGGGGTCGATACGCTGGCGTCAGCCAGCTTGGGTGTCGATACGCTGGCGTCAGCCAGCTTGGGAGCGGCCGTTTCAGTCGGTGCCGCCGTGCTTTCGATCGTGACTGCCGCCCCCGCGACCTTTGGCTTCATGCTCATGATGATTCTCCAAATAGGGCCACTGGCCGGCAATCGCGAGACAGCGTGCCATACGCGTCCTGCTGCATTTCCGCGGCCGCATCGTTTGCTGCACCGCAACACGAACGGCATATAGAGAGCCATCCAGGCCCGATCAAGGAGAAATTGTGCGGTGCACAAAATTATCGTGAGGCGGTCATATGACATGCCAATGAGGCGGATCCGTTCTATGGACAGCGGGGTTCAGCGTCACGTTTTTGCCAAGCCAGATCCCAGAAATGGGATCAGGGGGCCACGCAATTCCACGCGATAGCGACCCCGCCTGAATGGTGCGTTGCTGATGAAATTGTGAACAACACCAGATAACCCGTTAACATTTTTCAATTTTCGGAAAATTTACGACTGGACAGATCAAACCACCACCCCGTAGATTTCTCCGACCGCGATCATGGAGAGACGAATGACACTGCCGGTGCAGCGTCGCCACATGCCCCGTCTGGGTTGGCTCTTTTCGGCTCTGACCGTGCTCGCGGTGATTTTGTGCGTGCGCCCGGCATGGGCGCAGATCGGATCTGCGCGCTACAGCTCGATCCTCGTCAACGCCACCACCGGGGAAGTGCTGGGCGCCGCGAATCCGGATGCGGAACGCCATCCAGCCAGCCTTGTGAAAATGATGACACTGTATATGGCGTTCGAAGCCCTGCGGGATCGCCGTATCGCCCTTGATCAATATGTCCCGGTGTCAGCCTACGCCGCATCGATGGAACCGACGAAGCTTGGACTGCTTCCCGGCACCCGCATCACTGTCGACCAGGCAATTCTGGGCCTCGTTACCAAATCCGCCAACGACGCCGCCGCCGCGCTCGGTGAACTGCTGGGCGGGACGGAGGAGCGGTTCGCCCGCATGATGACCCTGCGCGCCCGGGCACTGGGTATGAGCCGCACCGTGTTCCAGAATGCGTCCGGATTGCCGGACCCGGATCAGGTGACGACCGCGCGGGACATGGCGATCCTCGCGCGTCGCCTGATCGGGGATTTTCCGTCATTCTATGGCTATTTCTCGACCCCGACCTTTGTCTGGCAGCACCGCGTGATCCATAACCATGACCGCATGCTTTACACCTATCCAGGCGCCGACGGACTCAAGACCGGCTACACCCACGCCTCTGGCTACAACCTGGTGACCAGCGCCACGCGTGGCGGGGTGCGCTTGATCGGGGTGGTACTCGGCGCTTCCTCCTCCGGGGAGCGAGCGGGACATATGGCGTCCCTGCTGAACGCCGGGTTTGATCGCCTGGACGTGCCCACCGACCGACGCAACAACCAGGTGGCGATCCAGGCGCCAGGCCGCTTCTCCGTGGTGTCCACCGCCCAGGCCGCACCGCGCGTGGAAGCCCCACGCCCGCCGCCAGAGCCAGCCAAGGCCGCTCCTCGGCCACGCGCCCCGGTCCCGACATGGGCAATTCAGGTTGGCAGTTTCGCCACGGAAAAGGCCGCGCGTGACGCCGCGGCTTCGGGCCGGAAAGCGGCCGATGGAGGGGATGTCGGGGTCGAATCCGCGACCGTGAACCGGCGGACCGTCTGGCGCGCCAAGGTGACCAACCTCAGTGCGACCGACGCTCAGGCCGCCTGCGTGACCCTGGCGAAGCGCAAGGTACCGTGCCTGATCCAGAAGACCGATATTCGCCAGGTCGCAAGCCGTTAAGCGTCCCGCGCACCCCATCCAGTACGGGTTGTCATCAATTTGCGGGGACAGTGCCGGCCGCGGCTGCCGGCGGGTCGATGCGGAAATCAATCACTTGCGATAATCTCCCGGGGGGTGAATAGGCTCCGTACGCCCTGGCTTTCCGGCTGGCAGGGCGCGTCAACCAACGGACGGAAGAGACCCGCATGAGCCGCCTGCATTTGGAAAGCCATTTCATCCTGCGCATCGGCTGGCTGCGCGCCGCGGTCCTGGGCGCGAACGACGGCATCGTTTCGACCGCCAGCCTGATCGTGGGTGTCGCCGCCGCGGCCGCGCCAACCTCGGACGTATTGCTCGCCGGAACCGCGGGGCTTGTGGCCGGAGCGATGTCGATGGCCGCCGGCGAATACGTGTCTGTCAGCTCGCAGTCCGACACCGAAGAAGCCGATCTCGACCGCGAGCGCTCCGAGCTGGCCGACCACCCCGAGATAGAACACGACGAGCTTACGCAAATCTATGTGAAGCGCGGCGTGGAACCGGCCCTGGCCCGACAGGTGGCCGAACAGTTGATGATCAAGGACGCACTCGGCGCCCATGCGTTAGACGAATTGGGGATTTCCGAAATCACCACGGCGCGTCCGATTCAGGCGGCGCTGACATCGGCCGCGACGTTCGCCGTTGGTGCCGCGATGCCGCTGACCATGGTACTTGTCGCGCCGCCCGCGCTGCTGGTGCCGATCGTATCGGCCGCGTCACTGGCGTTTCTGGCCCTGCTTGGCGCAATCGGCGCGCAGGCTGGCGGCGCCAACCTCCTGACGGGCATGATGCGCGTAACATTCTGGGGCGCGCTGGCAATGGCGTTAACCGCTGGGATCGGGGCCTTGGTCGGCAAGGTTGTGTGATATTGGTCGGACGAAGCCGAGGCCGGTTTCGGGCGGCGCGCCCTGGCGGTGATAGATTCGGGTGCCCTGTTCCGTGCCAACCACGGCCTTCGACGTCATGTCGATGAACAGCCCGGTTTCGACAACCCCCACGACACTCGACAACCGGAGCTCCAGTTCCGCGGCATTCGCGATGACATCGAAGTGGCAATCGACGATCAGATTGCCGCTATCGGTCCGGAACACCGCATCGTCCATCCGGCGTACCACCGGTCGGCACCCGAGTTCGGCCAGCCGCGCTGCCGTGCTCTGCCAGCCGAATCGCACGACTTCCACCGGGACCGGCACGGGACCGCCCAACCGTGCCACCAGCTTCGAGCAATCGGCGATAACCACCAGGGTGCTTGTCGACGCCGCGACAATCTTTTCCCACAGCAGAGCGCCGCCCAGACCTTTGATCAGGTTGAGCGTGCCCTGTTCGATCTGGTCGGCACCGTCGATCGTGATATCGATCGGCCGGTCCGCCGGGGGTTCGTCCAGCACCGTCAACCCGCCGGCCCTGGCGCGGATCGCGCTACGCTCGGACGTGGGCACGCAGTCGATCCGTAGTCCGGCCCGCGCCCGTTCAATCAGACCATCGATCGCGATTTCCGCGGTCGAACCGGTGCCGAGGCCAACAAGCTGCCCCGATTTGACCATCTCGACCGCTGCCAGCGCCGCAATTCGCTTCTGATCGTCCGCGCCGCTCATGCGCGCACCGCGCGAAATACCCGCAGCCAGTTGCCCGAGCAGACTTTCTCCACATCGGCATCGGACAATCCGCGATCACGCAAGGCTGCGACGATTTCCGGATGGCGGGAAAAATCCGGCAGTTCGGTCCGCGCCACCCCGGCCGGAAGATCGGTGCCGATGCCGGCATGGTCGATCCCGACGGCATCGATCGTGCGGAACAGATGGCGGATCAGTCCAGGCAGCTTCTCCCGCGTCAGCACCGAGATCCAGGCGCCGATCACGCCGCCCGAGTCCGCGACCATCTTGGCATAGTCCAGGCTGATGAAGCGGGGATGGTCCCCGTCCGGGTGCCCGGGTTCCTTCAGGTTGGCATGGGTGCACAGGAACGGCTTCGTCGCCGCGGCGGCAACGCCCTTCACCGTGTCCTCGGAGCAATGCGCCACATCGACGATCACGCCGATCCGGTTCATCCGCCGGACGGCTTCGGCACCGAAGCGGGTCAGGCCCCCATGCACCGGGGCCTCCGTCTGGATGTCACCGGTTTCGTTGACCAGGTAATGCGTCAGTTGGATGCTGCGCACGCCACGCGCTTCGACCTGGTCCAACCGGTCCAGGTCGCCTTCCAGGAAATCGCAACCTTCCACGGCCAGCACCAGGGATGGATCGTCGAGGCGGATGTCGTCGGGCTCGCGCGCAATGCGCATGCCAGCGGCCTCGAAACTCGCCAGGTAGCCGTTCACCGCTTCCAGGCATTCGCCGGGCTCCGGGTCGCGGAATTTTTCCAGCCGCATGGTCCGCGGGTTGCGGCGGATCATCGGGCTATCCCCAATGGCCGACACGACAGCCGCCGCCACCCCAGCCGGACGCATCGTCGCCAGGACCGCGCGGTCGACATCGCCGGTGCGGCGGGGTCGCCCTGCATGGGTATGCATGTCGATAATCATAGCCCTTCCTTACCGCGAAACCCGCCAATCGGCTATCGCCTGAATGGAGGCCCCCCGAATGGGGGACCGCATGGCAGCGCCGAGCGAGCCACATGCATGCCTGTCCTGGGTTCCACATGCCGGTCTGCCCTTGCAGGACGCCAGCCGGTTGCGCATGTTGACCGGCGTGGCAATTGGACGATGGACGGGCGGAGCGCGATAAATGGACGGCGGGGCCGAGGCGAAAAAGATCACAATTCATGCGCCGGAGGATTTTCCCGCAATGCGCGCCGCTGGGCGCCTGGCCGCGGAAACCCTGGACATGATTCATGAGCACGTGCGTCCGGGCGTCTCGACCGCGACGCTTGACCGTCTTTGTCATGACTTCATCGTCACGCGCGGCGCCGTGCCCGCTCCATTGAACTATCGCGGCTATCCCAAGTCGATCTGCACCTCGATCAATCACGTCGTCTGCCATGGCATTCCGGGCGATCGGAAGCTGGAGAACGGGGACGTCCTGAATATCGATGTGACCGTGATCCTGAACGGCTGGCACGGCGATTCTTCGCGCATGTATGCGGCCGGGACACCCAACACCCGCGCGCGCAACCTGATCGACGTGACCTACGAGTCGCTGATGCGCGGCATCGAGAAGGTGCGCCCTGGCGCGACCCTGGGCGATGTCGGCCACGCGATCCAGGTCTTCGTGGAAAGCCACCGTTTCAGCGTCGTGCGCGATTTCTGTGGCCACGGGATCGGCCGACGCTTTCACGAACCACCCAACGTGCTGCATTTCGGCCGTCCCGGCGAAGGTCCCGTCCTGCGTCCCGGGATGTTCTTCACCATCGAACCCATGGTCAATGCCGGGCGGCCAGAGGTGAAGGTGCTGGACGACGGGTGGACCGCGGTGACGCGCGACCGCAGTCTTTCGGCTCAGTTCGAGCACATGATCGGCGTCACCGACGCCGGCTGCGAAATCTTCACCCTCTCGCCCGCCGGCATGGACAAGCCACCGCTTGGGTAGGCGGGGCACTGGCCATCTCCCAACAAGTTCACTCCACCTATCGGCGTTAGCTGATCGGAAAGGAAACCGCCGTAGAGTGAGGCCATCCCATGGTCCGACGGCAGGGAATGGCCCGCGACAGCAAATCAACCGGTCTGAAACCATCTGGCGTAGCCGAGGCACAGCCCTTGCTGGACCTGATGGCCCCGCCGTCCGGCCTGTCGTCCGCGCCGAAACCGGCCACACACGGCGCCGAGGGCCATCGTTCCCGTATGCGCGACCGTCTGCTGACCGCTGGACCCGGCGCTCTGGCGGACCACGAAATGCTGGAGATGATCCTGTTCCTGGCCCTGCCAAGGCGGGACACGAAACCGATCGCGCGTGCTTTGTTGGCGCGCTTCGGCACGTTCTCGAATGTGATCGCGGCCCCCCTCGCGGATCTGCTGCACATCGATGGGCTGGGAGAAGCGGGCGCCGCCGCGATCAAGGTCGTGCAAGCGGCCTCGATCCGGCTGATCCACGCCTCCGTGAAGGAAAAGCCGGTCCTGACGAATTGGGATCGGCTGATCGAGTATCTGACCGCGGCCCTGGCGCATGAGGTTTTGGAGCAGGTCCGCGTCCTGTTCCTGGACACCAAGAACCGTCTGATCGCGGACGAAATGTTGACCCAGGGCACGATCGACCGTGCCGCGGTCTATCCTCGGGAGGTTGTCAAGCGCGCGCTGGAGCTCCACGCGAATGCGCTGATCCTGGTGCACAATCACCCCAGCGGGGATCCCGCACCGTCCCGGGAGGATGTCGTGATGACGCAGGAGGTCAGGCGTGCCGCCGACGCGCTGGGGATCAAGCTGTTCGACCACATCGTTATCGGCGGCAACCGCTGGATCAGTTTCAAGGCCCAGGGCCTATTGTAGTGCGTCCGCGGTCGCCGACACGTCCCGCGTTTACTTTGAGACGACGCACACGAATGGTCGATGCGGCCGAGGGCGCCCTAACCGTTCATTGGCGAACTTGATCCGGCAATCCACCCCCCGCCGTTGAAGCGCAGGTTGCCGGGTCAAGGCAGGCAATCACGAGGCGGCGGAGCATGGGTCAATGATCCGGACCCCGCGCCCCGCCGGCATCACCCCATCGGCATCACCCCGCCGTCATCCGGTTACGCTCCCGGTCGCCGAAGAAGATGTCGGTGGAAATCTCATCAACGCCATTGCAGCCGGTATAGGCCATGGTCTTGTCCATCTCGGTCTGGATGAAACCGACGGCCTTGGACGCGCCGGCTTCTCCGCCCGCCGCGGTGCCATACAGTGTCGCGCGCCCGGTCAGCACGCATTTGGCGCCGAGCGCGAGGGCTTTCACGATGTCGGAGCCGCGACGAACGCCGGAGTCGAGGATCACCGTCGCCTTGTCGCCGACCGCTTCCGCGATTTCGGGCAGCATGTCGATGGTCGCGGCGGCGCTGTCCATGTTGCGCCCGCCGTGGTTCGACACGACCAGACCATCGACCCCGTAGCTGACCGCCTTCAGCGCGTCATCGACCCGGTTGATGCCCTTCAGCATCAGGATGCCCGGCCATTTGTCGCGGAAGATGGCGATATCGTCCCAGTTCAGGCTGTCCTGGCGCATCACTTCGCGCGTGTGGGCGTCGTTGCCGATCGGACGGCGATACGGCTCCGGATAGTTCTCATTCCGCGGCATGCCGATGGTGGTGAAATATTTCAGCAGCACAGAGGAGAACCAGGCCGGGTGCTTCATGATGTCCCAGGTAAAGCGCCAGGTCGGGTGGAACGGCAGCAGGAAGCCGTTCTTGGCGTTGTATTCGCGGTTCGGCGGCACGATCGTGTCGGTGGTCACGATCAGTGCCTCGAACCCGTTGTTCTTGGCTCGCTCGATCAACTGATAGGACAGCTCCCGCTGCTTCCAGACATAGAGCTGGAACCACAGGCGGAAATTCGCCTCCTTGGCGATCTTTTCCATCGACGTCATGGCGCCGGTGGCCAGGGTGAACGGGATTTTCATCTTCGCCGCGGCCTTGGCGAGTTCGAGTTCGCCCTCGTGCCAGCACAATCCAGCGGCCCCGGTGGGGGCGATCGCCATCGGCAGGGCGATTTCCTTGCCAAACAGGGTGGTTTTGGTGGAGCGGCCGGAGACATCGACCAGGGAGCGATGCCGCAGCTTGATCTTCTCGAACCCGGCGCGGTTGTTGCGCAGTGCCACCTCGTCCTCGGTGGAGCGATCGACAAACTCAAACACGCCACGTGGCAGGCGGCGCTTGGCCGCCTCTCTCAGGTCGAACACGTTGTAGCACCGGTCAAGCGCGGCCATCTGGACGTTCCCCGTATTGCAGTTCGGCGACGATTCGTAGGGCAGATTGGCCGGCTTGTGAACGGCTGGGCGCGGTTTTCAGCCGGGTTGCGGCATCGCCTGGGGGATAATCGTGGTCACGATGGACTGATCGAGCGCCTCATAGTCGTGATACCCGATCGTCGCATACAGTTCGGCGCGGGTTTGCATCCGGTCCACCATGTTCTGGGTGCCGCCATCACGCTTGATCGCGGCATACAATTCGGCCTGCGCCTTGTTGGCGATGCGCAGGCTGCTGACCGGCCAGATCACCATTTTGTAGCCCATCGCCTCGAATTCGCTGGCGGTGAAGAACGGGGTGCGGCCGAATTCGGTCATGTTGGCCAGCAGCGGCACGCCCGGCAGGCGGCGAGCAACTTCCTTGAACATCTCGGCGTTGGTCAGAGCCTCCGGGAAGACCGCGTCAGCGCCCGCTTCCAGGAACAGTTTGGCGCGGCCGACCGAGCCATCGATGCCCTCGCTGGCGGCGGCGTCGGTGCGGGCGACGATATAGAGGTGCTTGCGGGCCTTGCGGGCGGCGGCGATCTTGGCGGCCATATCGTGAGGATCGGCCAGTTTCTTGTCGTTCAGATGGCCGCATTTCTTCGGCAGCAACTGGTCTTCGATATGCACGGCGGCCGCACCGGCGTCTTCGAAGCTGCGGACCATGTGCATGACGTTCAACGCTTCGCCATAGCCGGTGTCGCCGTCCGCCAGCAGCGGCAGGGCGGTGGCGCGGGCGATTTGGCGGATGAAGAAGCAGACTTCGTCCACCGTGATCATGCCAACATCGGGAATGCCCATGGAAGCGGTCATGGCCGCGCCAGAGAGGTACAATGCGTCGAATCCGGCGGCCTTGGCCTGCAACCCGGCCTGTCCGTTATGCGCGCCCGGCATTTGCAGGATGCCCGGTCTTGCCAGCAGGGCGCGGAAGCGATCCCCTGCCGGGGCGGATGGCAGATCGTCGGCGACTAGATACGTCATGGCGCAAGCTCCTTTTGCGATTCGGATAGCCGATTCGGCAGCATACGAACAGGCTTAACGATCAGGCTTCCATCCAAATGGACCATATGTTATGGTCCATTCCAGGAGGTGCCCCATGTTGGCCGAACCGGATCAATCCACCATCGCCGTCACGGAATTCAAAGCCCGTTGCCTGGCGGTCATCGACGACGTCGCCCAGGGCAAGACCGGCCCGGTGGTGCTGTTGAAGCGCAACCGCCCGATCGCGGCCATCGTGCCCATCGACGACGATCCGCCGGATCTGTGGGGCGCCATGCGCGGCAGCGTCACCCTGACCCCTGGCACCGACCTGACCCAGGGCACCGGCGAAATCTGGGACGCGGAACTTTAGCGGTTTCTCAATCAATGTCCGGGCATAGAGGGGCTTTCTCAGCCAGAAGCCCCTCAATGTCGGTTCCTGTGTTGCTGGATACCTGCGCGGCGATCTGGCTGATGGATCAGGCGCCGATGTCGGCAGGGAGCCTTGAAGCAATCCGCTCTGCGCAGCGGGCACGCGCCGGTGTGTATGTCTCGCCCATCACCGCGTGGGAGCTGGTGACCTTGATCCGCAAGGGCCGCATGCGACTCAATCGCCCGCCAGAGGTCTGGTTCGACACCCTGCGGTCCCTGCCCGGCGTGCGCCTCGCCGAGATGTCACCCACCATTCTGATCGCGTCCGGACTGCTGCCGGGCGACCCGCCAAAAGACCCCGCCGATCGCATCATCGCGGCCACCGGACGCGCCTTTGGCTACACGATCATCACGCGGGATGGCGAACTGGTGCCCTATGCCGCCGCGGGCCACGTCGCTGTGATCGCATGCTGATCCGGGCGCCGGACCGCGGGGTCGCGGTTCGGGACCGAAGTGCCGCAAACCGGCTCTTGGGATGTCACGGTGATCGACGACATCGGTCGCAGCGGTACCAAGGCGGGCGGGCGGGGCTGCATCATCAACGTGGCGTCCCAGCGCGGGTTGAAGGGCGCGGAGAACTCGGCGCCGTATTGCGCTGCCACGGCGGCGATCATGGGGTTCACCCGGGTGCTGTCGTGGGAGGCGGCGCCGAAGGGCGTGCGGGTGAATGCCATCGCGCCGGGGCCGGTTGTGACGGACCTGACCGCGACGATGGACGACGCGGATCGGCAGGCGTTCATCGATGCCCTGCCCGTGGGCCGCTTCGGCCGGCCGGAGGAGATCGCCGCGACCGCTGTGCTGCTGGCGGGACCGGATGGTGGTTTTTATGTCGGTGCGACTTTGTCGCCGAATGGTGGGGATGTGATGTACTGATTGGGCGGGGCATCTTTTGGCGGAGAAAAAGCGAACGGGGGCCATCCTCATGACTCCCCTCATTTTCGACTCCTGCATTACTATGCCCAAGCAGGCACGACTCTCCTGGACACCGCTTTTTGTATCAGGCTGGGTTACGTGACTCGAGGTATGACCCGGTCAGTTGGGCCAGCTTCCCGTTGCAGGTGGCGGGGC
>CAMATI010000131.1 GCA_945861095.1 Asaia bogorensis
TCATTACCCCGACAGCGGATAACCGCGCCAACCGGCCCGATCATGCGCCGAGTCGCTCGCCCCAGTCCTGAACAAATCGCGCTGTCCCGGAGAGTTTAGACCTGTCCGGTCACAGTGATATCATAGTAGAAAATGAGGGGATTCGTGAGCGTGGCGCCAGACCTTTTTTCTGTTCGAGGTCTTGAAAACGTTGGCGGCCGGCTGAAATACTGGCGCGCGGAATGGCAAGACCGGCTCGACCGGGCTCCTCGGCTCGACTTCGGCTTACCGGCAGGTCAAATGCGGCCCATTGGCTATGTCGTGTCCCGCCACACTGAATTCGCCGACGGGGTAGTGCGCGCCTTCCAAAAATGGATCGCGAAGATCCCCAGCGCTTACCGCCGGGCGGTAGATGATCCTAGTGTTCCCGACGATGCACTCCTATTGGGTCGTCTTAAGGACTACCGCTCGCTGATTGCTATGGCACAAGACGCCCGCAAGCCCATGTTCAAGCTTCGTCCGGGCGATGGGGCGATCGGCGGTCACCAAGGTGCCGTGTCGGCTGCTTACGATGATTTCGAAAAGCTCGCCCGCGTGATCGCGGACAGGATCGACGAGCCCATCTGAGGGTGTTCAGTTTCCGGCCGGGCGCCGCTGACAGCTTTCCATCCTGTGCAGACATTCAGACGGAGACACGACTGAGGCCCAACCGACATTGACGCGGTTGATGTGCGTATGTCATTGTCATACGAACCCTAGGATCGTATCGCAATGCCGTCGCTCAATCCCCCCGTCAGTGTCCGCGTCCGCCCAGACGAGCGTCTGCTGCTTGAAGCCGCGGCGCGACAGGCCAACGCCAGCCTGAGCGATTTCATCCGACGCAAGGCGATCGAGGCCGCGGAACTCGAAATTCTCGACCGGCGGCTGGTGACGATACCGGCGGCCGACTGGGACAAATTCGAAGCCTGGACGCGGGAACCGGCGAAATCCGTGCCCGCCTTGCGCGACCTGGCGGCGACCCGTCCGACATGGCAGGACTGACGCCGCCACGCCCCCTGCTCGTCACCGATAACCGCGACGGGTTCGATTGTGGCCGGGAATCCCTCAACCAGTGGTTCCGACGCCATGCCTGGCGCAACCAGCAGACCGGCGCGTCCCGCACCAGTGTCGTTTGCGACACCGAAAGCGGGGATATCGTCGGCTATGTCTCCCTCTGCACGGCCCAGATTGAGCGCGAATATCTCCCGAAATCCGCCCAGCGCAACCAACCCAGCCCTCTACCCGCCATCCTTCTCGGCCAACTCGCGATCGATCAGCGATACCACGGGCAGGGACATGCGCGCTCGCTGGTGTGGTTTGCCCTGACGACGTCGCTGCGATTGTCGCGGGATGTCGGGTGCTTCGGCGTCCTCACGCATCCGATCGACGACGGCGTGCGCGCGTTCTATCGGCGCTTCGGGTTCGAGGACCTGCCGTTCGACCCCGGCCGCGGCATGATCGTCCGTATCGTGGATTTGGAGCGCAACGGCTTCTGAACCAGAGGCCGGAACGCCCCCTACGCCGGTTTCGCGGCCCGCCGCATGAACAGCAGCAGGATCAGCGGCGGGATCACGGTCAGCGCCATCAGGCGGAAGTCGTTGTTATACGCGATGATCTTCGCTTGGTAGGTGACCATCTGGTCCAGCAGCGCGGCGCCATACGCCGTCGTCGGGTCCAGGATGCGGGCCACATGATCCGCCCCGGGCAAGGCGCGCTCGAACGGGGTGATCCCGGCGGCGATATCGGCATGAGTCATCTGCGTGCCGCGTGACAAAGTGAACGTCGTCACGGAAATCCCGATCGCCGATCCCAGGTTGCGGGCCAGGGACTGCACCGACGTTGCCTCCGAACGCAGGCTTGGGGCCAGGGTGGTGTAGGCCATCACCGTCATTGGATTGAACACCAGCCCGATGGAGAAGCCCTGGCCGAACAAGACCGTCATCATTTCGAACTGGCCCACTTCCGGGGTCCAGGTGCTCATGATCAGCATCATCGATCCCAGGGACAGCAGCCCGACCGCCATGATCTTGCGCTGATCGACCCGCATGCCCAGCCAACTGGCCACGAACATGGCGACCATGGTGCCGAAGCCGCGGGGTGCCATGGCGATGCCGGAATCCAGCACCGGATACTTGCCAAGCTGTTGCAGGAAGGGCGCCATCAGAGAGGCGGTGGCCAGCATCACCGACGACACGCAGGACACCATGACGATGCCAGCAAAGAAGTTGCGGTCCTTGAACAGGGCCGGCGGCAGGAACGGCTTGTCGGCGGTGAACATGTGCACGACGAACAGATAAAAGCACAGGCCGGCGATGGTCGCCTCGACGATGATCTCCGTCGATGTGAACCAGTCCTGGGTCTGGCCGCGATCCAGCATCAACTGGAACATGGCGGCCGCCATCCCCAGCATGGCGAACCCGTACCAACTGAATTTCAGCGCCGTCCGAGGCGCCACCTTGGGCAGAAAGATCAAGACGCCCAGGAAGGCCAACAGCCCCGGGGCGATGTTCACATAGAACACCCAGCGCCAGTTATAGGCATCTGTCAGGTAACCCCCCAATGTGGGACCCATGATCGGCCCCATGGTGATCCCCATGGCGAAGATCGCCATTGCCTGAGCGCGCTGGGCGAACGGGTAGATGTCCAGCATCGTCGCCTGGCACAAGGGCGCCAGCGCGGCCCCGAACATGCCCTGCAACAGCCGGAATGCGATCAGTTGCTCCAGCGACTGCGACGCCCCGCTGAGCATGGACATGGCCAGGAACCCGCCCAGGCAGATCAGGAACAGTTTCTTGCGACCGAACCGCTGCGCCATCCAGCCCACCGGCGCGGTAAAGATGGCCGCCGCTATGACATAGGAGGTCAGGACCCAGGAGATTTCCTCGGCACTGGCGGACATGCTGCCCTGGATATAGGGCAGGGCGACGATGCAGATGGTGGAATCCAGGGTCTGGATGAACATCGCCAGCATGACCGACGCGGTAATCAGGCGTCGATGCGGGACGATCTTGGTGTCCGACATGCCGGGTCAGACCCTGTGTTCGCCAGGGCGGACATGGCGGCGCATCAGCATCAACAGCAGCAAGGGCGGCAGGGCAATCAGCATCATCAGCCGGAAGTCGTTGCTATAGGAGATGATCTGCGCCTGGTAGTTGATCATCTGGTCCAGCAGCACCGCGCCTTGTCGCGTGGTGGGGTCCAGCAGGATCGCGGCCGGATCGTTGCCCTGCAACAGCCGGTCGAACGGAGTGATCCCGGCGGAGATCGCCGCATGGTTGGTCTGAAAGCCGCGGGTCAGGGTGAACGTCATCACCGAAATGCCGATCGCCGATCCGATATTGCGGGCCAGGGACTGCACGGCCGTCGCCTCCCCACGATACTGCGACGGCAAGGTGGTATAGGCCATGACGGTCATCGGATTGAACACCAGCCCGACCGACAATCCCTGCAACATCAGCACGAACGCCATGCGGTCGCCGCTGACCGACGGGGTCCAGGTGCTCATGTCCCACAAGCCGGCCGCCAGGATCAGCAGGCCGATCGCCATGATCTTGCGCTGGTCGACCCGCATACCCAGGCGGCTGGCCACGAACATGGAGATCATGGTGCCGATGCCGCGCGGCGCCATCGCCCAGCCGGCATCCTGCGGCGGCAGACCCGCGAGCTTTTGCAGGTAGGGCGCCAGCAACGCACTGGACGCTTGCAGGATCGCCGAGACGCAGAACACCATGATGATGGCGGACGCGAAATTGCGGTCCTTGAACAGCGCCGTCGGCAGGAAAGGCTTGTCCGCCATGCACATGTGCACGACGAACAGATAGAAGGCCAACCCGGCGATCACCGCCAGGGTGACGATCTGCCCGGAGGTGAACCAGTCCAGAATCTGGCCTCGGTCGAGCACCATTTGCAGGCAGGCAACGGCGATCGCCAGCATGCCAAACCCGTACCAACTGAACTTCAGACCCGGACGCGCCGGCGCGCTCGGCATGAACAGGATCAGCCCGGTGACGGCGATGATCCCGAACGGCACGTTGACGTAGAACACCCAGCGCCAACTGAACGTGTCGGTCAGATACCCGCCCAGGGTCGGTCCCACCATCGGCCCCATCGTCACGCCCATCGAAAACAGCGCCATAGCCTGGGCTCGACGCGAAAACGGATAGATGTCCAGCATGGTCGCCTGCGACAGCGGCGCGATGCCGGCGCCGCACATGCCTTGCAGCAAGCGGCACACGATCAACTGTTCCAGGGTTTGTGCCAGACCGCACGCCATGGACGCGACGATGAATCCGATCAGGCAGAACAGGAACAGCTTCTTGCGCCCGAAGCGCTGCGCCATCCAGCCGACGGGCGCCGTCATGATCGCGGCGGCGATGACGCTGGAGGTGAGGACCCAGTTGATCTCCTCGGCGCTGGCCGAAAGGCTGCCCTGCATATAGGGCAGCGCGACAACGCAGATCGACGTGTCCAGCACCTGCATGAACATCGCCAACATGGTGGAGGCGGTGATCAGCCGGCGATGCGGAACATGAACGTCGTCGGACATCGCGATCTAGGCTCCGGATCGCGATTTGCGTGTCGCGGTATGTCGCGGGTTCGGCGAGCCAGGCGAATGCCTGGTGCCGGGCACGGTCCGGAGTCGAACTGGCACGCGGATCGGTATGGGAACTGGCTGGGGAACTGGCTGGGGAACTGGCAAGACAGGGTCCTGGAGGCGGCGTTGTCTTTCTTTCGTCATCCTGGCGCCGTTTCGCGCCGCGCGCCATCCCCGGACGGGTACGCGGCGGTCCGATCACCCGCCGGGACGATGCCGGCATTGGGGCCATCGCGTGCAAGACGCGGGTTCAGTACGTCGCGTGCAAGACTCGGGTTCAGTCCATCGCGTGCAAGACGCGGGTTCAGTACGTCGCGTGCAAGACGCGGGTTCAGTCCGCCTCGCAGTGGCGTTCGTGGACACTCAGATTGAAACCCCCACCGATCAGACGCCAGCACGGGCCAGCCAGAACCGTCCGTGCGTCGGCCACGGCCAGGCGGCTGGAATCGTCCTGCTCCAGGGCGGCCAGCGCAACACGGCGCAGACCTGCCATCCGGCCACCGACGGTGCCTGCTTCGATCAGCAACAGGGGGGTGTCCGGCGGCATCTCCCGCGCGAAGGCGCCGACGATGCCGACCCCGTCATTGCCGCGCGGCAGCAGCACGACCGCATCATAGGCCAGGCGTGTCGCAGCGAGCGCCGTGTGCCGGGCCGGCTGCATGGTTTCGATGCGGCTGGCCATGCCCGTCAGCGCCAGGCACTGAGCCGCGACCAACGGAACAGTCAACGCGATCCGGGACGAAGCGGGCAGAGATCCCAGCGCGCCGGCCAGCAGCAAAGCGACGAAGGGGACGGAAAAGCTAAGGTAGCGCAACTCGATGGGCGTGTTGTCGAACGCCAGTCCCAATCCCAGCAAGCCGATCGGAGGTGACAGGGTCGCCGCCAGCAACAGCCACCGCGTTTCGGGGTCGGCGATCCGCCGCCATCGCCATGCCACCAGCCCCACGCCGGACAGAAGAATCAGTCCCAGAACAGCGGCAACCGATAGCCTCATGGCAGGACCGGCATACTGGGGGACGTATTGGGGCAAGCCGCCGAGCAGGTTCGCCGCGGCATAGCGAGCGAGTCGGCTGAGACTGGGCAACCATTCGAACGGCGGGAATTGATCGGGCCGAGCATGGCGCTGGGCAATGAAGAAGGAGAGGTCGGCGAGCAGGAAGGGGGCCATGCCCAACGGGAGGAGGACGATGGGATGGCGGAACCGGAAGACACCGGGACCGCGGGACCGCGCCAGGCGCACCGCGATCACGATCCAAATGCCGACCGGCACGAAGACAGCCAGATAATTGGCCATGGTGGCGGCGCCAAACAGCAGACCGGCCACTAGCCCGATCCCGATCTCGCGCCGGGACAACAACACCGCAAGCCCGGCCAGCACCAGAAGCTGGGCCAGCATGAACCCCCGCGCGATCACGCCGGTATAGGCAAAGCCGTAGCACCCCACTGTCAGCAGCATTGCCAGAGCAGGCCGCACCGACAGACGGCGAGCGATAACCCCGACCATGCCAAGCGCGCCAAGACTCAGCAGGACGGAGAGCAGGCGAAGAACGAACAGACCATCGCCGGCCATCCGACGCCAAAGCGAGGCCAGTCAGAAATACAGCGGCGGATGCACGTCGGTGGTGCGCAGGTCTTGGGCGATCGTGCCGATATCGGTGTGCCCGGATTGAACGGCACGAACCAGACCGGCCGGGAACACCGCAAGTGGCCAGACCGGCCGCGGTGTCCCCGCCGTGAGGAACAGCGTGTACTGCTCATCGTATTCGGGACCGCGCAGCCAGGCGGCCGTCACCAACACCCCGGCGGACAACAGCAGTACACCCAGGCAAGCGCGCGATTCGGCGGCGGTCTTAACCAAAGATTCAGCCCGGTTGTGGCAAACGCTTGCGTAGCGACAAATGTTTAACGGACCGACAATGCCGCCAGCGACGATGCCACCATTGGCGACGCCATCATTGGCGATGCCGCCCTCGGTAATGCCGCCCCCGACGATGCCGCCCTCGGCAATGCCACGTGGGTTCCTGCCGCGCCTGCTGCCGTGGTTCCTCGGCCTGCTGCTGGTCTGGCAATGCGTCGCGCCATCGGCCCAGGCGCGCCCGCCGGACGCACGCGTCGCCGCCCTGCGCCAGGGGATCAACATCACCGCCTGGTTCCGCTATCCGGCCAGCCGCGATCCGGCGGCATTGCGCGCCTATATGGGCGATCGGGCCATCGGCGATCTGCGGCAGGCCGGGTTCGGGTTCGTCCGATTGGCGGTGGACCCGGCTTTGACAGAAGACCCCGCCATCCTGCGCACGTTGATCGAGGCGATCCGTCGGATAAACCGCGCCAGACTGGCCGTCGTCGTCTCCATTCACCCGGATGGCTGGCGGCTGGAAACCAGCCAGATCGACCAGAACCGCCTGTTGGCCACCTGGAATCGCCTGGCAACCGCGCTGCGGCCGCTCGATCCGGGCCAGGTATTCCCGGAAGTGCTGAACGAGCCGGTGTTTCCTCGCGACCCGGCCGGCTGGCACCGCTTGCAGCACAGGCTGCTGGGCGTGATCCGGCCGATCCTGCCATCCAGCACCATCGTGCTGACCGGGCATGACTGGGGCAGCATCGCCGGCCTGGAAGCGCTGACGCCGGAAGCCGATCCCAACGTCGTCTACAGCATCCATCTCTACGACCCGTCCGAACTGACCTCCCTGGCCGCCTATCGTCCCGGTCTGGACCGTTCGGCCCTGGCCCGCCTGCCCTTCCCGGTGTTGGACCCACAGCCCTGTGAGGCCGCGAGCGATACCGCGACCGACCGCCAGACCCGGGATCTGATGCGGTTCTATTGCTCTCTGCGTTGGGACGAAGCCCGGGTCGGTCAACGCATCGCCGCCGCCGCCGCCTGGGCGCGCCGCCATGACGCGGTGCTACTGGCGGGCGAGTTCGGTGCGGCGGTCGCGCTGAACCCGGCCGCGCGACTGCGCTGGCTGCGCGCGGTGCGGGAAGGGTTCGAGGCCAACGGCATCGGCTGGGCGTTGTGGGGATATGACGACGTGATGGGTCTGGCGATCACGCGTCCGCCTGGCCCCTCGCCGACGCTGAATGCGGATGTTCTGCACGCGCTCGGCCTGCGCGGCATGGACGCGCGCCGGGTAACACAGGGTTTCCCCCGTAACGTTCCGCCATAAAGAAAGCCCCCGGCTTATTAGCCGGGGGCAAGTATACAGGGAGGGTTCACGTCTGGGAGACGCAGGGATCTTGCGACCCCTTTCCAGCTTGGGAGCTGGAACTCTGGCGGCGCACCGCCGTATTCAATGACCGCACTCTAGGTCCGGGTCGTTCGGATGCGCCATCGTCAATTCCCGGACGCCGCTATGCCAATCACGCATGACAAACGGGAGGTAAGGGCGGAAATCAACAGATTGAGCGGCTCACCGCTCGATATCGGACGGTAATCACGCCGCCATAACATCCTATATGGGAATGAATTAACGATGCCGCTCGGTCTGCCAGCTCGTTGACGGAAGGACACAACCGGCATCTGATTTCAGACCCGAAGCCGCGCCGATCCTACAACTCCGTTTCAAAGCCAGTCGTGACCACGGATGTATGACTGGATCGGGATTGGCGACCGATGTCGGGCACGATGGCGCGTGTCCGGGCGGCCATGTCGGTAAGGGCGGCGAGGGCGATGCGTCGGGCATTGCTTCTGGCGTTTGGGACCAATTGCCAGAATACCCGCGTGCCCGGGGGGGCAGGCAGAGCGGTCGCATTGGTCCAACCCGGTGGCGTGGAAAGCCTGGGCGCCTAGTGCTCCGTGTCGTTGATTTTGCAGGGATCCTGGCTCGGCTCTCTCTCACCGTCATGGTGGGCGCAGGCCGACCATCTACGGCTTCTACGCTGTCAAGGGCCGTAAGGCGTGGATGGCGGGCCTGCATCCGCCATCACGCAGCGAGGCTGGCGATCCAATCCCCGCTTTTCGAATGACGCGGCCGACTAGTGGATCTCCGCCAGGCGCGCGAGCAGGAAATCGCGGAACACCGCGACCCGCTTGGAATTCCGCAGCTCCTCCGGGTAGACGAAATACACGTCCACCTTGGGCCCCTTAAGGTCGGTCAGGACCCGCACCAGGTCCGGGTTCTCGTTGACCACGTAGTCCGGCAGCGCACCGATCCCCAGCCCGGAGCGAATCGCCAGCAGCTTCGCATGGACATTGTTCACTTCCAGCAGCGCGCGCCGAGGGTTGCCCGGTCGGCGCCCCGCCTCGGCCAGCCAGTTGATGTCGGATACCGGCGGATGGTGGTGCCCGAACATGATCAGCTTGTGCGCATCCAGGTCTTCCGGACGATGCGGCACACCATGGCGCTTCAGATATTCCGGCGATGCGCAGACATGGTAGTGCAGCGTCATCAGGTGGCGCTGCACCAGGTCCGGCTGCTTCGGCGGGTGCATGCGAATCGCCACGTCGGCTTCCCGCATCGCCAGGTCCAGTTCCGCGTCATCCAACAGCAAGGAGACCGAGACCTCCGGATAGGTTTCCAGGAAGGCATGCAACCGCGGGGCGAGCCAGGACGCGCCGAACCCGACTGTGGTGGTGATCTTCAATCGGCCGGCCGGGCGTTCCTTGCTTTCGGTCAGCAGCGCTTCCGTCATCGCCAGCTTGGCGAACACCTCCCGCACGGTGCGGTTCAGCGATTCGCCCTGCTCGGTCAGGATCAGGCCACGCGCATGGCGGTGGAACAGTGGGACCTGCAGGGCTTCTTCCAGCGCGGAAATCTGGCGCGAGACCGCAGACTGGCTGAGATTCAGCGTGTCGCCGGCATGCGTGAAGCTGCCAGCCTCGGCCACCGCGTGGAAAACGCGCAGCTTGTCCCAGTCCATACCCCAGCCTCTCCCTGCGCCAGGTGAATCCTGGCCGCCTGCCTCAGGCATGCCGAACGCGCGATACGCGCTCCGGCGTCGTGACAGTCTAACGCACTTCTATCGAGTCTGTCGGCCTCGATCGGTCCCATTTGCGGGATTTTGGCTAGTCCGCGGCCAATTGGGCGGTCTGTTCGTGTTCCGCCAGGTATTTTTCAGCCTCCAGAGCGGCCATGCAGCCGGTTCCGGCCGCGGTCACCGCCTGGCGGTAGGTCTTGTCCTGCACGTCGCCGGCTGCGAACACACCCGCGACGGTTGTGCGCGTGCTGCCGGGGACGGTCTGGATATAGCCTTCCCCGTCCATCGCAACCTTGCCCGCGAAGATCGCGGTATTCGGCGTGTGGCCGATGGCGATGAAGACGCCGTCCACGGTCAGGGTAGAAGATTCGTTGGTGTGGGTGTCGCGCAAACGGACCCCGGTGACGACTTCCGGCGTGCCCCCGGCCACGATGTCCTCCACCACGGCGTTCCACACGACCTTGATCTTTGGATGCGCGAACAGGCGAGCCTGGAGGATTTTCTCGGCCCGCAGGGAGTCGCGTCGGTGGATCAGGGTGACGGTGTCGGCGTGATGCGTCAGATAGAGCGCTTCCTCCACCGCAGTATTGCCGCCGCCAACCACGGCGACGGTCTTGCCGCGATAGAAAAATCCGTCGCAGGTGGCGCAGGCGGACACGCCGCGGCCTTGCAGGGTCTGCTCGGATGGCAGGCCGAGCCACCGGGCCTGGGCGCCGGTGGCGATGATGATGGAGGAGGCGAGGTAGGTATCGCCCGTGTCACCCGTGCAGCGGAAGGGCCGGGTCGAGACGTCGACTTTGGTGATGATATCCTGCTCGATCCTGGTGCCGACGTGGCGGGCCTGCTGTTCCATCTGCTCCATGAGCCACGGGCCCTGGATGACGTCGGCGAAGCCTGGATAGTTCTCGACATCCGTGGTGATCATAAGCTGCCCGCCGGGCTGCAGGCCGGCGACCAGAAGGGGCGAGAGATTGGCGCGAGCGGCATAGATCGCCGCCGTGTAGCCGGCGGGTCCGGCGCCGATGATCAGGACCTGCGTGTGGTGCGTGTTGGCCATGCGGTAGCATATCGGTGCGAGCCTCGCGTCGGCAAGGAATGTTGGTACGGGGGAGGGACGGGTTTCCGCCCTGGACCCCGGCCAGGGCTTCGCCCCTGGACCCCACCAAGGGCTGCGGCCCTTGGAACCGGACCATTGGTGCCTTGCAGGATGGAGCCCCGGAACGTTTCAGCGTCCGGGTAGGCCCCATCCTGCAAAGCACCAAACGAACCGCATTCCAAAGGCCGTCGCCTTTGGTGGGTCCAGGGCAAAGCCCTGGTCGGGGTCCGGGGTGGAAGCCCCGCCCTCCCCCGCGCCTCACCCCGCCGCGACGATCAGGAACAGATCCGTATCCCCCGGATCCTCCCCGCACATCGTCAGCGCCGCATGCACCTGCCCCCGATGATGCGTCTGGTGATTGAAGAAATGCGTCATCAGCAGGCGCTTCCCCATCCGCATCTCCTTCTTCGCCGCGCCGCTGAACCAGGTCAGGTCCGTGTCCAACCAGGCCTCATCCAACCCATGGGCGAACGCCTCGATCCGCGCGTCGGCCTTGGCGCGTTCCGCCCGCAGTTCCTCGAAGTCCTCGATCAGGGTCGGGCTTTGCGGGTTGGGAACGGTATTCGGCGGCCACCCATCCAGGCGGGACATCCACTGTCGGTCCGCCCACATCAGGTGATTGAGCGTCCCATGCAGCGATTTCCAGAACAGGCCCCGATCCGCCCGCCGCTGCTCATCGGTCAGACGAGCGGCGGCGGCGTAGATGCGGCGATTCATCTCGGAATTGTACCCTGCCATGGTACGGATATAATCCGGTGTAATCATCGGCGCCGTCTCCCGATCCCGTCAGTTTGCCGTCATGCCGCCATCGATGACCAACTCGCTGCCGGTCACCCAGGCGGATTCGTCGGACGCCAGATACAGGCACCCCATCGCGATATCGATCGGCTTGCCGAACCGGCCCAACGGAGTCGCCTCCATCCGCGCTCGTCCGCTTTCGTTGCCCAACAGGCCCGGACGTGCCATCGGCGTATCGACGAAGCCGGGATGGACCGAGTTCACGCGGACCTGGTCCTTCGCATATTGGATCGCCGCCGCCTTCGAGAAGATCCGCACCGACCCCTTGGAGGCATGGTAGGCCGCGTTGGCGAACGACCCCACGATGCCGCAGATCGAGGAGATGTTGATGATCGACCCGCCCCCGGCGCGCTGCATCGCCGGGATCACGCTTTTGGTGCCCAGAAACACGCCGGTCGAGTTGACCTCCATGATGCGGTTCCAAAGTTCCAGCGACATGTCGGTCAGGGCGACGCCGGTCATGACGCCCGTCACCTGAACCGTCATGCCGGCAGGACGGCCGGACACACCGGCGATGTTGCCCAGGACGTTGATCTTGCCGTATTTCTTTTCCACTTCCGCCGCCAGCGCAATCCACTGGGCTTCGTCGGTCACGTCCAGCGGCCGGTATTCCGCGACCCCGCCATTGTCGGCGATTTCGTGCGCGACGGTGCGGCCCAGATCGTCCTGCATGTCGCACAGCACGACCGTGGCGCCGTGGGCGGCAAACAAACGGCTGGTTTCCGCGCCGATACCCGATGCGCCGCCGGTGACGATGGCGACTTTCCCTTGCAGCCGAGGTCCTGATTGCATGATCGTTCTCCCCTTTTGTCAGCCGAGTGTATCGGGTCCCGACGTTGGCGGGAACCATGGCCCCGGCAACCCAGCGTCGCCCCCCCGACCCGACCACACCCCTCCCCGCTCGGCGTTCGACGCGGATATGGCGCGATGGCCCACGGGGGCCGGCGGGGGCCGGCGGCATTGGACGCCGCGCGGTAATACCGGCAGAATCGCCCAGCATATCGGACAGAGAGGTCGCGCCATGCCACAAACACTGCAAGTCTACCAGTCGCTCTGGGCGATGGAACGGCGCCGCCCGGACGGGGTGGAATGGCCGCTGCAGACCCAGTTGGAGATGATCCGCGATGCCGGGTTCGACGGCGCCGGCGTGCGGTTCGTCGATCCGGCATTTGCCCGGGATGTGACCGGGTTTCTGCGCGAGCATGGCATGACCTGGCAGGCGCAGTGCTACCCTCGGTCCGTCGCCGATCTGGAACCGGTGTTGCGGCTGGTCCAGGACCTCGGCGCCGATCACGTCAATCTGCAGCCCGATATACGGCCCTACCGCCTGTCCGACTGCATTCCCACCATCGAGGGCTGGCGGCGCCTGGCGCGGGAAGCCGGGATCGCGGTGTATATCGAGACGCATCGCGACCGCATGACCACGGATCTGTTCTTCACCCTGCGCCTGCTGGACTGTTTTCCGGACCTGCGGCTGACCGGCGATATCTCGCATTACCTGGTCGGCCGAGAGTTCGCCTGGCCAGTGTCGGAGGAAAACCACGCGCTTATGCATCGCATCCTGGACAATTGCTGGGGGCTGCATGGGCGGGTCGCAAGTCGAGAGCAGATCCAAGTGCAACTCGATTTCCCGCAGCACCAGGGTTGGGTCGGGTTGTTCATGGATTGGTGGGAATACGCGATCCGATCCTGGCGGCGGCGGGCGGGGCCTGACGCGGTCTTTACGTTTCTGTGCGAGTTGGGTCCGCCGACCTATGCGATCACCGGAGCCGATGGGTACGAATTGTCGGACCGCTGGGCGGAGGCGTTGACGATGATGGGAATGATCCGCGCGCTGTGGGCACGGATCGAGGCGGAGGACGTTGGTCCGGCAGGACGATGATCGGGTCACACGTTACGATCCCGGCGTCTTCCAGAACACGAACGTGTCATCATGGGACCCATCCGGTTTCAGCGCGTAGCCCGGGATAAGCCCGACCTCGTTCCACCCCATGCCGCGATACAGTGCCTCGGCCGGGTCACCTGCCCGTGTTTCCAGCAGCAACAGGCTTCGTCCGGCCGCATGCGCTTCCGCTTCCACGCCTTGCATTAACCGACGCGCCAGACCCCGCCGTCGCGCCGCCGGATCTACCAGCAATTTTTCGACATCCGCCCGATGCGGTTGGTTCTGCGCCGCGGCAAACGCCAGCGTCACCGTCCCGGCCAGAACGCCGCCCACCCAACCCGCCAGCAGGACTTTCCGCCCCATCGCCACATCCCGCGCCGCCTCCCGCCAGAAATCGCGCGCCGTTTCCGGGGCCAGGGGAGGCAGGAAGAACACGCCGGCGCCCTCGGCCACGCACGCGATCAGGATCGTCGACAGGCGCGGTTCGGCGGACGCGGCACCGGCCGCATCCAGCACCTCGATCCCGTCCACCGGCTTCGCATAGGCGTATTCCAGCGAGTTCGAGATATCGTGCAGCACCCGCACCGGGCCGGATCGGACATAGGATCGCTTCTCGTAAAACCGGTGCGCGCGGTCGAACCGGGTATCGGTCCACAGGACCAGACGCGTGGCGCCCGCGTCGATGGCGTGGGATTCCGCCAGATCCAGCAAGACGTGGCCCAGGCCGGCCCCATGCAACGCCGGATCGACATAAACGCGGCAGATTTCCCAAGCGCCCGAACCTACGCTCGGCTCCAACGGGCAGGTGGCAATCATGCCGACAAGCCGCCCGTCGACCTCCGCCGCCCAGAGCCTGCCGCCCTTGGCGCCGTAATAGGACGCCAGCGCCCGCAGTTCCGGCATTTCGCCATCCACATCCAGGCGGATGCCGGGATAGAGCGACCAGCACGACCAAATCAGCCCAATGAACGCGTCACCATCACTGTCCCGCCCCGCTCGGCAGATCGGTTCGGCCGGTATGACGGTCAGACCAACGGGTTGTGCCGAGGAGGCCGAGCGGACTGTCACAAGCGGTTAGTGGAGCCCCTCGCAGAAGGTCTGGATGCGTTTCAGGCCTTCCACCAGGTCGTCATCGGCGGTCGCGGTGCTGATCCGCAGATAGGGGCTCATGTGATAGGCCGCGCCGTGGACGGTCGCGACATATTGCTCCTCCAGCAGCGCCAGGCACACATCCTCATCAGTGTTCAGCTTGCGCCCGCCGGCGGTGGTCTTGCCGAGACAGCCCGCGACATTGGGGAACACGTAGAACGCGCCCTCCGGCTTGTGGCAGGAAATGCCCGGGGAGGCGTTCAGCATCTCCACCGCGATGTCGCGGCGGCGACGATAGGCGACGCTTTGCTCCCGCGCGCCGTCCTGAGGCCCGTTCAACGCGGCCACCGCGGCGGCCATGCCGACGGTGGAAATCCCCGCCGTCGCCTGCCCCTGCATGTTGACCATCGCCTTGACCAAGGCCTTGGGTCCGCCCGCGAAGCCGATCCGCCAGCCGGTCATGGCATAGGTTTTGGACACGCCGGACACGGTCAGCACCCGATCCTTCAGGTCCGGGGCGACCTGCACCATGGTGGCATGCTCAAACCCGCCGAAGATCAGGTGTTCGTACATGTCGTCGCACACGATCCAGACATGCGGATGCTTGCGCATCACCGCGGCGATGGCGCGCATGTCGTCGGCGGTGCACACGGCGCCGGTCGGGTTGTTCGGGCTGTTCAGCACCAGCCATTTGGTCTTCGGCGTAATGGCAGCGTCGATATCCTCGGCCCGCGGCTTGAAGCCGTTGTTCTGCGGGCAGTTCACGAAGACCGGCGTGCCCTCGCACAGTTGCGTCATCTGGGCATAGGCGATCCAGGACGGCACCGGGATCACGACCTCATCGCCCGCATCCACGGTCGCCAGGATCGCGTTGAACAGCACCTGCTTGCCGCCATTGCCGACGCAGATTTCATCCATCGCGTAATCGATGCCGGAGTCGCGCTTGAACTTGGCCTGGATCGCCCGCTTGAACGCCACGGTCCCGTCCTGCGGCGGATATTTGGTATCCCCCGCCAGAGCGGCCTGGTGCGCCGCCTCGATCGCATGCGGCGGGCTGTCGAAATTCGGCTCCCCCGTCGTGAGCGTGATCACGTTCTTGCCGGCGGCGCGCAGTTCACGTGCCTTGATGGTCATGGCGACCGAGGCCGCCACTTCGACGCGGCCGAGACGTTGGGAGAAACCGGGCATCCATTCAGTCCCTAACGGAAAATGGATGAATGCGAGGGATGTCATGGTCCTGTCAACAAGACCATGACCAGAGGGGGGGCCAGAGGGGGCAGCCGAACGGCCGGAATTCCATGGGCGGGCGCCCGCCCGCGAGCAAGGTGCCCGCGACCGGTGGAACGGCGATGACCTAGTGCCCCGAGTCGTTCATAATGTGGGGTAAAGCCTCTTCAGCTTAACGCGGGCCTCGGCAGTGGTGAATTGCCAATCCGCCTTGGCGTGGTGTTTGTTTCGTCTGGCCTCCCAGGCGGCGACTTCCTCGATGAGGTTTTGCTTG
>CAMATI010000132.1 GCA_945861095.1 Asaia bogorensis
CATTCATCGATAGACGGCGGCATCAGGAAGCCGGTTAGGCGATCGGTGGGGCGGAAGTTGCTCATTGGCGGCATCCGGGGAGGGAGCGAATCGACGTTACGATTCTAACATGAGCCTCCGGTGGGCGTAAGTCCGACAGGCTGCTAGCATCACGATCAGGGCCGCGCCCCCGAGCCGGCGATGCAGACGGATCGCGTGGTCGAGCCCGCCGAACATCGGCTCGAGCGCACGGGCGCGCGTGCCCGCGACCAGCGTCAGCGCCACGAGGTTCAGCAGCCAGAGCGCGGTGATCTGCGCCGGCCCGCGCCACGGCCAGAGTTCCTCCGTCAGCCCCTGCGTGATCCGTCCGGCGACCCAGAGCCCGGTGGTTATGACGAGCGTCGCGATGGTGATGAAACTTGCTTGCTGCATCTGGTGTCCTCGCTACGTTCAGGGCGCTCTCTGGCTGCCCAAACCCCGGATATCCCATCCTCGGCCTGCTCAGCGCTTTCGCGTCAAACACCCAAGGTGGAAGCCGTATCCGGGAATTCCGCCCGTACGGTTCTGTGCGGGGGGCGCCCGGGAATGGGCGTCCTTACCGCGATTTACGCTGACAACGCCGCCTCGATCCCCGCGAAACGAACCAGTATATGTTACAATTTATGAAGGAATTCCACCAGAAGATCGACGTCGCTGTCCGGCGCGGGTGGGCCCTTCAGGACGGACCCAAACAGCGACAGACAGGCGGATCGCAGCAATGCGTCGGCACAGCACCGCAAGGGCGATGTGGTCGTGAAAAACCCGGTCCTGCATCGTCCGACCCTCGTGCATTGCCATCGGAGAGTCTGCGTGACGCACCGTAACCGCCCTTGGTCCGCACCCGCCCGTACCCTGTAACGCACCAAAATCGCCGCATCACGATGACGGCGGTGCCGGATGGCAGCCCCCAGCCATCAGACGTCCAGATTCGCCACCTTCAACGCATTCCCGACGATAAACTCCCGCCGAGGCTCCACCACGTCTCCCATCAACGTGCTGAACACCTGACCGGCCTCCTCACTGTCGCCAACCTTCACCTGCAACAGGGTCCGCACCGCCGGGTCCAGCGTGGTCTGCCAGAGTTGGTCAGGGTTCATCTCCCCCAGGCCTTTGAACCGCTGCACCGACAGCCCGCGGCGCCCATGCGCGATAATCGCATCGAACGTCGTCGCCGGCCCGGCCGGACGCGCTTCCCGGTTATCCAGCTTCAACGTCGCCGGTTCGGCGAACCGTTGCATCAGCATCTCGGCCCGATCCGCCAGCCACCGAGCCTCGGCACTGCGCAAAGCCGACGCTTCCAGCGCATACCGCTCCGCCACGCCACGCACCGTCCGCGACAACGTCAGACCATTGTCCGCACTGACCACCCAACCCCGCTCGGTCGGCAACGACACCGCGTTCAACCGCGTCACCAAGCCAGGTGCGGCTGCCGTCGCGCGGGTCGCATCCGTCGTCAGCACGCCCGCGATCGCCGCCTGTTCCAGCAGCGCCACCGGCATCTGCCCGGCCAGACGGCGGATGTTCAACGTGGCCTCGCGCAGGACCCGGACCTCCCGGCGCAATTCATCGTCCTCGTGGGCATCGCCGTTGGCGTAGGTCAGACGCGCATCCGCCAAAGCCTTATCCAGAAGAAACGACTCCAGCGCCGAATCGTCCTTCAGATAGCGCTCGTCATTGCCCCGCTTGGCGCGATACAGCGGCGGTTGGGCAATATAGAGGTGCCCCCGCTCGATCAGTTCCCGCATCTGGCGGAAGAAGAACGTCAGTAGCAACGTGCGGATATGCGATCCGTCCACGTCCGCGTCCGTCATGATCACGATGCGGTGGTAGCGCAGCTTGCTGACCTCGAACCCGCCCTGTTCGACCGGGCCTTGTCCGATGCCGGTGCCCAGCGCCGTGATCAACGTGCCGATTTCCTGGCTGGAGAGCATGCGGTCGAACCGCGCCCGCTCCACGTTCAGGATTTTGCCCTTCAGCGGCAGGATCGCCTGGTATTTCCGGTCGCGGCCCTGTTTGGCGGACCCGCCCGCGCTGTCGCCCTCGACGATGAAGATTTCGCACTTGGCCGGATCGCGTTCCTGACAATCGGCCAGCTTGCCGGGCAGGGTGGAGATATCCAGCACGCCCTTGCGGCGGGTCAGTTCCCGCGCCTTGCGTGCGGCCTCTCGCGCCGCCGCGGCGTCCATCACCTTCTGGATGATGGATTTGGCCTCCCGCGGATGGGTTTCGAACCAATGCGACACGGCATCGGCCACCGCCGCCTGCACCACCGGCTGCACTTCCGAACTGACCAGCTTGTCCTTGGTCTGCGACGAGAATTTCGGGTCCGGCACCTTCACCGACAGCACGGCGGTCATGCCTTCCCGCATGTCCTCCCCAACCAGCGCCAGGCTGTCCTTCTTGCCCATCCCTTCGGCGTATTTCGTCACCACCCGGGTCAGAGCCTGACGGAATCCCGCCAGATGCGTCCCGCCGTCGCGCTGCGGGATATTGTTGGTGAAGGCCAGCATCGTCTCATGGAAACTGTCGTTCCAGGACAGCGCGAACTCCACCCGTATCCCGGCTTGGTCATCGGCGGTGCGCAGGCTGATCGGTGGCGTGATGACGGGGGTCTTGGACCGGTCCAGATACTCCACAAAGGCGACAAGGCCGCCATCGTAGCGCATCACGCTTTCCACCGCCGGCGCATGGCGTTCGTCGCGCAACACGATGGTCATGCCGGAGTTCAGGAACGCCAACTCCCGCAGCCGCCGTTCCAGCAGGCCGAAATCGTATTCGGTCTTGGTGAAGGTCCCCGGGCTGGCCTTGAACGTCACCTCCGTCCCGCTGCCGCGATCCGCCGACCCGACAATGGCCAAAGGCGCATCGGCGTCGCCATGGCGGAAGCGGATCATATGCTCCTGCCCCAGGCGCCAGATGCGCACTTCCATCCATTCCGACAGCGCGTTCACCACCGCCGCGCCCACGCCGTGCAGGCCGCCGGACACCTTGTAGGAGTTCTGGTTGAACTTGCCCCCGGCATGCAGCCGGGTCAGCACGACCTCCGCCGCCGAGATGCCTTCCTCATGCATATCCGTCGGGATGCCGCGCCCGTTGTCGCGCACCGTCACGCTGCCATCGCCGTTCAGGGTTAACTCGACCCGATCCGCGAATCCGGCCTGGACCTCATCGACGGCATTGTCGATAATTTCAAACGCCATGTGATGCAGGCCGGAGCCGTCATCCGTGTCGCCAATATACATGCCCGGTCGTCGCCGGACGGCATCAAGCCCCTTCAAGACCGAGATCGACGCCGCGTCATAAGCGTCGGGGTTGGTGGGATCGGATTCGGGGGGCGGCTCGACGTTATCGGACATGCCGGAGAATGGCTCCTGAGGGTGCGAATGGTACTATAGATATGTAGCAGCTACAGCGCGTCAGGGACAGGGGGGAGCATCGCCTCATTTGATCGCCACCCCGACGAATAAAACCGACGCCCGCCGGTCAGCCCGCGACACCTTCGTCCGAGGCGCTGACGCCCCCCTGGAACCGTTCGTCCCGCCACAACCCACCATCACCCGTCCGAAACGCCTCCGCCCGCTCGGCCAGCCCCAGAAACAGGTCTGCGTCGGTGCCGGTCATCACGGTCTGGCTCTCCAGTCCGGCCAGCGCCTCGAACAAGGCCACCCGCCGAACCGGGTCCAGATGCACCGCCGGTTCGTCCAGCAGCAGCAGAGGCGCAAACCCGCGTGTCGCCGCGATCACGGAGGCATGCGCCAGGATCACCCCGACCAGCAGCGATTTCTGCTCGCCCGTGCTGGCCAGGGCCGCCGGCGTGCCGGTGGTCGCATCCTCCAAGGTCAGGTCGGTGCGGTGAGCGCCCAGGATGGCCGAACCGGCCGCGGTGTCGCGCGGGCGATTCGCGGCCAGCGTCTCCCGCATCCAGTCCTCCACCGCCAGCGCCGGTTGTTCGGTCAGGCGTTCGGCGATCGGACAACGCAGGCCGATCAGCGCCGCCGGAAATGCCCCGGCGACCCCAGCCGCCAACGCGGCGTTCAGCCGATTGACCAGGGTCAGACGGGACGCCGTGGCGGTCACCGCATGACGAGCCATCGCATCCTCCAACCCGGCGAGCCAGGCCCGATCGCCGCGCCCTTCCGCCAGCAGCCGGTTGCGGCTGCCGGTTGCGGTGTCGTGCGCCGCCATCTCGCTGGCATGCGTGGGTTCCAGCGCCCAGACCAACCGATCCAGAAAGCGCCGGCGCCCTGACAGCCCGTCCTGGAACAGCCGGTCCATCTGCGGTGTCAGCCAGACAGAGGCGGTTCGCGCGGCAATCTCCGCCTGGTTGCGCGGGGCGGCGCCATCCAGGCGGAACACGCGGCGATCGGTGCCCGAATCCGGCGCCGAACCGGTGCCGATATCGGTGATACCAGACGCGCCAACGGTAGATGCGCCAATACCGGATGCGCCAATACCGGATGCGGTGACGAAGCGTCCGGCGACCGCCCAACCGCCGGTCGATCCGCGTCGGGGCAAATCGACATTGCGCGCGCCCCGCAGTCCTCGGCCAGGTACCAGCAGGGAGATGGCCTCCAGAAGATTGGTCTTCCCACTTCCATTGGGACCATACAGCACGCCGATTTTCGCCGCCGGGCGCCAGGTCAGGGACGCATAGTTGCGAAAATTCGTCAGGATGAGGCGCTGGAGGCGAGGCACATCGCGAAAATGGCAGCCTGACGCGGGCGGCGATAGGGCCATTGGGGAAAGGGCCATTGGGGACAGGGCCAGTGGACAGGCGGAAGCCGAGCAGCGGTTCGCGCCGTCGATGTGACAGAGAATTGATTTGGATCGTCTGCTCGCGCTGGCGGCTCGTCAGGTGGCCGCAAGCGATCTAGGGGATCGCGGGCGGCGTGTGCCTTAAAGAGGTCCATGCTCGTTGGATCGGTTGTTGCGCGATGACGGCGCGGGGTTGGTGGAGCGGGTGGCCGGGAACCCGGCGAACCGGGCTGAACACCCCGGCTGATCACGGATTGGACATTGTCGTGGTGGCGCGCGGTTATCGAGGCGCTACCCTGGTGCCGTATCGGTTGAAGGGCGCGATGGCACCGGCGGGGTGCGATTCGCGGTTGTGGGGTAAACCCACGTTCGCCCGAGGTCGTTGTAGCGGAGCGGATCACGGCTTCGGCCATTGGCGTCGCTGCGGTGGTTGCATTCTACCAACGCCCCCGGATATCCGGGCCGGCGTCGCGTCAATGGCTCGCGCCGTCGCGAACGCCGACGGCAATCTCGGTCAGGTGGACGCGGCGGAGGAACCGCTCGTTGAAGAGATGAGGCTTATGGGGCTGTCCGCGTAGCAGGGCTGGGCGGAACGGCGCGTGGCGGCGCCCGGAACGGGAAATCCGCCAGCAGCCGTCGATACGGCGCCATCGATACGGCGCGAAAGCGCGCCGCACGAGCACTCTGCTTTGGATCACACCCCCTCGGTCAGTTGCCGCATATCTTCCAGCGCGTCGGCGAACTCCGCCATGAAATCCTGCACGACCGAGCGGGCCGAGGGGATGCCGTCCACCAATCCGACGCCCTGGCCGACGAAATAGCTGACCAGGGGCAGGGCCGCGGCATTGCCGGCCTCGGCGGCTTTGTTGACCCGCTGCATCGCCGGTTCCGCCAACAGGCCTTGCAGCGGCATGGGCAGGAAGCCGGGGCTGTCGGGGCCTTCCCAGGCGTCGGTCCAGGCCGAGCGGAGCTGGCGGGAGGGTTTGCCGGTGCGGCCGCGGGATCGGATGGTGTCGCGGGAGCGGGCGGCGACCATCTTGTCGCGAAACACCGGGGAGGTTTCGGCCTCGGCCGTTGCCAGCCAGACCGATCCGGTCCACGCGCCGGCGGCGCCCATCGCCATGCAGGCGGCCATCTGCCGTCCGGTCATGATGCCGCCGGCCGCCAGCACGGGAACCGGGCGCATGCCCTTGATCGCCCGTAGTACTTCCGGGATCAGCACCATGGTGGAGACTTCGCCGCAATGGCCCCCTGCCTCTCCGCCCTGGGCGACGATGATATCGACGCCGGCTTCGACCTGGCGCACGGCATGTTCGCGTGCGCCCACCAGGGCGGCGCAGGGGATGCCGTGGTGGCGGGCGCGGTCCATCATGGAGCGTGGGGGCACGCCGAGGGCGTTGGCGATCAGTCGGATCGGATGGCGGAAGGCGACGTCCATCAGTTGCTCGCCGGTGTCGAACTGATAGGGCGGCGGGGCGTTCGGGTCGTCGCGTTGCGGTCCCGGGATGACGCTGGCGGGATCGACGCCGTGGCGTTGCAGCAGGTCGCGCACGAATGTCCGGTGTGTCTCCGGGATCTGGGCCAGCATCGTGCCTGTGTTGACCCCGGCCTCCGTGCGGACGGACAGGTTTTCCGGGATCAGCAGGTCCACGCCGTAGGGACGGCCGTCGATATGATCATCTATCCAGCGCAGCTCGACTTCCAGTTCCTGTGGGGAGCAGCGGGCCGCGCCGAGCACGCCGAAGCCACCGGCCTTGCTGACGGCGGCGACGACGTCGCGACAATGGCTGAAGGCGAAGAGTGGGAACTCGATACCGAGACGGTCGCAGAGCGCGGACTTCATGCGGGTTCCTAAAGTGCGAGGGGTGGGGCCGGTGCGGGGCAGGGGGGCCTCGCGCCGGGTCGCCAGCAGGTATCAGCCGCGCTGGAGCAACTCGATGGAGACATTCTGCGGCGCCGTGAGGAAGGCGATGCGCACGCCGGGCCGGATGGTGGTTGGGTCCATCGTGAATGTCACGCCCTTGGCCTTGAGTTCGGCCACGGCAGTGTCGATGTTTTCGACGGTCATGCCGAAATGATCCATGCCGAGAAAGGGCATGGACGGGGCGGCGCCGACCTTGGCGGGATCGACCGGGGCGAGGAAGACCTTTTGGCCGCTGAGGTTCAGGTCGATGCGGTTGGAACCGTCGGGCTGCTTCGTGCGGACGATTTCGGCACCGAGGTTGGATTCGTACCAGGCGGCGGTGGCCTCGGGGTCCGGGGTTTTGAGGTGGATATGTTCCCAGGTGAATTTGGTCATGTTTTCTCTCCCTTGAGGCGATGGATCGGGGATCATTAGGGCATTTTCGCGGTGGCGGGAACGGTGGGGCGGCGGCCGCGGACTCCTCGGTAGAGCTTGCGGGCCATATCGAGCCATTGCTGGTGGGTGCGTTTCAACCGGTCAGGGGTGTTGGTAAGCCCCAGCGGTTGCGCCGTGCGCGGGTAACTCGTCCAGCCGCCGCGTCCGCTCCGTAACCGTCACTTCAATCTCGTCACCCAATCGCGCCAGAATAGTCATCAGACGGTCCACCGTAAATCGGCCCAGCCTGGCTCGTCTGATGCGGGAGAAGTCGGCGGCGGCCACTCCCGTGATCTCCTGGGCCTTGCGCACTGTGAGACCCTGCTCCTCCAGCAGTCGGATGATTCGCGACGCAAGGATGGAGCGCAACTGTTCGAGATCAGGATTGGGAAGCCCCATGTCGCGGAAGACGTTGCCACTACCGTGAACCACTTCAATGTCGTCATTCATTTCAATGTCTCCTTCAGCCGCTTCAGGCGCTCCTCGATCAAATTGATCTCGGATTTCGGGGTTTTGGCACCACCGCGGGACTTCTTCTGGAATGCGTGAAGAATCCAGACGGCGTCTCCGATCTGAACCGCATATACGACGCGATAGGCATCCGTATTGAAACGCAATGCCAGTTCGAGAATCCCGCTGCCCAACCCCTGCATCGGTTTGGCGATATCCGGATGACCGCCCTCCGCGACGATCGTCAGCGCACGGGCCAGATCAACCTGAGCACCTTGCGGAAAGCGGTCGAAGTCCTTTTGGGCCGCCTTCACCCACGAGATCGGTCGGGTCTTGAGCATGACGAATATTGGCAAATTTGACTACAAATGTCAACCGAGACCGACCCCACCCGGCTTTCCATTCCAATCCCACCCTATCTCCGGCACAATGCGCCCATGTCCCGACGCTCGACGGAGATCACGGCGGACCTGATGCTGCTCGCGTATCGCCATGGATATTTTCCGATGGCCGACACGCGCGACAGCGATCGGCTGTTCTGGCTGGACCCGGAACAGCGCGGCGTCATTCCGCTCGACCGGTTCCATGTGCCACGCCGGCTGCTGCGCACGGTGTTGTCCGGCGTGTTCGAGGTCCGTGTGGACCGCGATTTCCCCGCCACCATCGCGGGTTGTGCCACGCCGGCGCCAGGTCGCACGGACACCTGGATCAACCCGCGGATCGAGCGGTTGTTCGGCGAACTGCACCGCATGGGATACGCCCATTCGGTGGAATGCTGGCAGCATGGCAGGTTGGTCGGCGGATTGTATGGTGTCGCGCTCGGCGCCGCGTTCTTTGGGGAGAGTATGTTCAGCTTCGTCAGCGACGCCTCCAAGGTGGCGCTGGTCCATCTGGTCGCGCGCTTGCGGCTGGGCGGATTCCGGTTGCTGGACACGCAGTTCGTGACCGCTCATCTGGCCCGCTTCGGCACCGAGGAGATCCCTCGCGACGACTACAAGGTTCGGCTTGCCCAGGCCGTGAACGCGCCGTCCGTCTGGATGGCGGACCCTGATACCCAGGTCCTGACCGCGGCGATCCGGGATCTGGCGGACCGCAACCCCACGTAACGCCGGCACCCGCGCCGAGACAGAGATCGCAGACAGGGCAATCGACCGCCCGGAGAGCGCAACCCGCGAGGAGATGCCACGATGCGTATGCCCTGGCGCGACCGGCACGGTCGCTTGCTGCCGATCAAGGCGGTGGTGCTCGGGTTGGCGTTCCTGCCAGGTCTGGTCAACGCCTTCTGGTGGTGGGCGGGGGAACTGGGCGGACGGCCGCTGACCGAGTTGATCCATGCGACCGGGCTGTGGTCGGTCCGGTTCATGCTGATCGCGCTGGCCATCACGCCGTTCGCGCGCATGTTCGACTGGTCTCGGCTGCTGCTGGTCCGACGCATGGTCGGGCTGACGGCGCTGGCCTACGCGGTGTTGCATTTGACCCTGTATATCGCGGACCAGAAGTTCAAACTGCTGTTCGTGGCCTGGGAAATCGTGCTGCGGTTCTATCTGACGATCGGGTTCGTGGCGTTGCTGGGTCTGCTCGCGCTGGGTGTCACGTCCACCGACAACGCGGTCCGGCGTCTGGGGCGGCGCTGGAAGCAACTGCATCGGCTGGCGTATCCGATTGCGGTGCTGGGCATCCTGCACTACTTCATCCAGACCAAGGCCAATGTGTCGGAGCCCGTGTTCGTCGCCGGCCTTTATGTATGGCTGATGCTGTGGCGTCCGCTGCCGGACGCATGGCAGCGCCCCATCCGGATGCGCCCCATCGGGATGCGCCCCATCGGGATGCGCCCCATCGGGATGCGCCCCATCGGCATGCACCCCATCGGCATGCACCCTGTCGCCATCTACGTTGCGCTGGCGATCGTCACCGGGATTGCAACCGTCGGTCTGGAATTCGCATGGTACGGCATCGCGACCAGTATCGATCCGTGGCGGGTGCTGCTGGCCAATCGGTCGATCGATTTCGGCCTGCGTCCGGCCCATTGGGTGTTCGTGGTCGCCGTGGCGGTCGCGCTTCTGTTGCCGCTCCGCCGGCTGACGATGCGGCGGGCGGTGGCGGTGGAGGGGTGATCCGCCCCGTCGCTGTGCAAGCCGTCGCTGTGCAAGCCGTCGCTGTGCAAAGCGGCGGTTCCGGTTCGGGCGGCGGCGCGCGTTCAGCCGCTTCCCGGAACCGCCCTCGGGACCTCCCCCCGGACCTCCCCGAGGGGCTTCCCGATAACGTCTCTCGGGGGCATTCGCGCGCTACCTGATCCCGGTCATCTTGTCCCATTCCCGCACGTACTGGGTGTGGGTTTTCAGGTATGCGTCCCAGTCCTCGGGCACCAGCAGCTTGAAGCCGCTCAATGGTTCGCCACCCGGCGGCGGCGGCACATCGGTGCGGGGCGAGTAGTTCAGAGTGGATTTCGTCATCGCGATCTGCCCGGGGACGCCCAGGAACCAATCGACGAACAGGCGCGCGACCTCTGGGTGCGGGGCTTTGTCCACCACGCCGATCACGCCAGGGGCGACGCCGAGGCCTTCTTTGGGCACGACGAAGGTGACCGGAGCGCCTTTGGCCTTGGCGATCAGATAGCCGGAATACTGTGCGGTGGACACCACATGGTCCTGGCCGCTGATCATGCGATCGTATTGCTGGACATAGGAATCGAAGCCGCGCGGTTTCAGCTCCGCGGTTTTGATCCAGTATTCCGGTCCGTAGAGCTGGCGCATCGCGTACCAGACCGAATGTTGCAGTCCCGACGTCGACAGTTTG
Source organism: Asaia bogorensis (assembly GCA_945861095.1). Lineage (GTDB taxonomy): Bacteria > Pseudomonadota > Alphaproteobacteria > Acetobacterales > Acetobacteraceae > Rhodopila. Next base: position 10,358 of record CAMATI010000132.1, read on the forward strand.
ACATTGATAAGCCCGGCCCAACGCGGGTTCAGCAGATCCTGCCAACTGGTCGGTGCTTCTTCAGGCTTCACCACGGTTGGATTGTAGGCGATCCCGGCGATGATCTCGTTATCCCAGGTGAAATAGCCAGCGGGGGAGCTTTTCATGTGCGGCTTGTAGAATTCCAACTCTGGCGATGAGTACAGCGCGTAACCGCCGCGCTTCTGGAAATCGAGCGCGAAGCCGATTTCGGTCAGGATCAGCGTGTCGGGGACATAGGTCCGCCCCTGGCGTTCGGCGGTCACGCGGGCGTAAAGCGCCCCGGTTTGCAGTCGGAGATTGTTGGTTTTGATTTGGGGAAAGGTCTTGCGGAACTCCGCTAGGTATTGCGCCTGCGCCGATTCGGTGTCGGGCGCATAATGGACCAGGCTGCCTTCCTGAAAGGCCTTTTCCACATCGGCACAGGTTTTGAAGCCATCCATCTGACGCGGCTTCTCACAAGCGCTGGCGGTCCATGCGGGCAGGGCCAGCGCGAGCGCGGCAAGACCGACGGCGAGGCGATGGAGTGTCATGGAGCAGTCTCCCATGTGTGTGGGGCGAGAGTGTCAGCGGCGCAGTGTCAGCGGCGCGGTGTCTGGGGCGCGGTGTCTCGGGCCGAGGTGTGGGGGCCGAGGTGTCGGGGGCGAGCGGACTTAACCGCGCTGGAAATGAAACCCGCTCGGGTTCCTGGTCTTGTGCGTATTTCAGGCGCTGTCCCGTGTCGCCCCGCGCGATCATGATACGGCCCGCCCGCGGCGTCCGGCCGAACGGGAACGACCAAACGGGAACGACCAAACGGAAACGACCAAACGGGAACGACCAGACTCACCCAATCGATTCCGCGCCAGAAAATCCGACGAATCTTTTCGTCGGATTTCTGCCACGCGTGCGCCGGTCACGTCGGAGCGGTCCCGTCGTCGCAAGCGTCGGAAAACTATCGCATGCCCACCATGCGATCCCATTCGGCGACAAACGGCCGATGGGTCTTAAGGAAGGCGTCCCAGTCGGTCGGGGCCAGCACCTTGAAGGCGGTGATCGGCTCCCCGCCCGTCGGAGCCTGTACGTCGGCGCGCGGCGAATGGAGCGAGGTTGCCTTCACGAAGGCGGTCTGCCCGGGAACGCCCAGCAGCCAGTCCAGATACAGCCGAGCGGCTTCGGGATGCGGGGCCTTGTCGACGACGCCGGCCGGATAGGGCGCGGCGGTGACCCCCTCGGTCGGGTTGACGAACGCGATCGGCGCTCCCTTGGCCTTGAATTGCAGGTAGCCCGAATACTGCGCGGTGTGGATGATCTGGTCCTGCCCGCTGACCGTCCGGTCGAATTGCTGCACATAAGAATCGAACGCGCGCGGCTGCAATTCACCGAATTTGGTCCAGTAATCCGCCGCGACGTGCTGCTTCAGCATCGACCAGGTCAGATGTTGCAGGCCGGAATTGGAGACCTTTGCGTTGATGGCGCCCTTCCACTTGGGATTGAGCGAATCCGCCCAGCTTTTGGGGGCGTCTTCCGGCTTCACCTGGGTTGGGTTGTAAGCGATCCCGGCGATGATCAAGCCGGTCCAGGCCCATTGACCTTCCGGGCTGCTCTTATGTTCCGCGCGATAGGCACCGAGTTCGGGCGATTCGTAATTGGCCCAGCCGTTGCGCCTTTGGAAATCCAGCACGAAGGTCATGTCGGACAGCCACAGCACGTCCGGCTGGAACACGTTGGCCTGCCGTTCCGCCATCAGCTTGGCATAGAGAGCGCCGGTTTGCAGGCGGATATAGGTCACCTTGATCTTCGGGAACATTTCCATGAACGCGGCATGCAGCTTCGCCTGGTTGGTTTCCGGATCCGGCGAATAGACGGTCAGCGCGCCTTCCTTCTCCGCGGCTTCGACATTTGCGCAGGTCTTGAAGCCGTTCATTTGCTTCGGGTTGGCACATGTCGCCGCATGGGCCGCCCCATCGACCACGGCATGGACAACCGGGGCGGCGAGCAGAACGGCCGCGGCGATCGCGGCAGGTTTGAGCCAGGCCATTATTTCACTCCCTGATGCACCGGACTCAGGTCCGGCGTTGTCGGCGATGCTAGTCAAGAAATCCCGGTCCGGCTACCGGTTGCGTGCGAAGGCGGCGGCGCCGTCGCCGGCGATCCGCCCGAACGTCACCCCGGCGACCAGGCCGGTGCCGCTGCCGTAGTTATGGTAGTAAAGACCGCCCACGATTTCGCCGGCCGCGAACAGGCCGCCGATCGGAACCCCGGACGTGTCCTCCACCTGCGCCGCGGTGGTGACTTTCAGGCCGCCGAAGGTGAAGGTCACGCCGGCGGTCACGCCATAGGCATGATAGGGCGGCGTATCCAGCTTCTGCGCCCAGTTGGTCTTATCGACCGGCAGGCCGAAGGTGCGCAGCCCGTCATGGATGTTGGGATCGAAGCTGACGTCGGGGCGGGGCGCCGCGTTGTAGGCGCGCAAGGTCTCCAGCACCGCCGCGGTATCCACGCCGGACAGCTTGGGGGCCAGTTCCTCCAGCGTATCGGCGGTTTCCTTGGTGATGCGCGGGATGCGGTATTCGCTGCGCAGCAGGTGATTGATCTTGGAGTCGAAAATCTGCCAGGCGAACAGGCCGGGCTGCTTCATCACCTCATGCCCATAGGCGGCATAAGTGTAGCTGTGGAAGTCCTTGCCCTCGTTCAGGAAGCGCTGGCCCAGCGCGTTGACGATAACGCCGAACGGGTAGTTGTGCTTCTGGAACTGATCGCCGACGGACAGATCGCCGAAGGGCGGCGCGTTCATGTCCCATTGCACGGCATGGGCGCCAGACCAATGGCCCGCCACCGCGGCGCCGATATCGATGGCCATGCGGTGGCCGTAACCCTGGTTGAAGCGGGTGCCGCGCACCTTCGCCAAATCCCAGTTGGGGCCGATATAGCGGGCGCGCATCTCGGCGTTGGATTCGAAGCCACCGCAGGCCATCACCACGGCTTTCGCTCGCAGTTCGAACACGCGGCCGTGGTGGCGGACTTTCACGCCCTGGACCCGCGCGTCGTCGTGCAGGAACTGCCAGGCGGTGGTGTTATACAGGACGGGGATGCCGGCCTTGGCCAGCGCGATATGTAGGTTCTGCACCAGATGCTGGCCGCCGCCATGGATATGGCACGCCAGGCCGCCCCAGAACTTGAATTTTCCGTCCACCTTGAACGCCTGCCGTCCCAGCGCCGGTTGGAACTTCACCCCGTGCTTCTTCAGCCACAACGCGGACGCGTAGGAGTTGCCGATCAACACCTCCGTCAGCGCCGGATCGCAGCGATACTCCGTCAGACGCCCCATGTCGTCGAAATACTGGCCTTCCGTGTAGGTGCCGAAATCGATGCTCGCCAGATCGAGGTCGGCGATGTCCGGCGCCAGGGCCAGCAGGTCGTCGATGCTGTCATAGACGAAGCGGAACGCCCCGCCGGTGAAGGCGGAATTGCCCCCGCGGGCGTCCTCCGGCGCGGTTTCCAGCATGGCGACGGAGGCGCCGGCCTCATGGGCGGCGAGTGCGGCGTTGGCGGCCGCGTTGCCCGCTCCGATCACGAGCACGTCGACGGGGGAATAGGTAGCAGGGGTCATGGATTGGGTCCTGAAAGCCAAGGTCGGGAAGCCGCGGTTGACGGGACGGTGTGGGGCGATGCGAGGGTTGTCAATCGGTCGAGACCGCCGGCCGGCGTCGGCTCGGCTTGGCGGAGCGAAACGCGATGTCCGACATGACCGGCAGGCGTCGGAGCGGATCGGTCGACAATCCTGCCCTTGCGGTACCGACTCCAAGCAATAATATTACGTGCAAGCCAGCATCCGGTCCCATGATCCCATGAAACTCCCCGCCTCCGAGGCGCCGATCCAACTCGACGCTATTGACCGCCGAATCCTGGCAACGCTGCAGGAAGAAGGCCGCATCACCAATATCGAACTGTCGCGGCGCGCGGGCATTTCCGCCCCGCCCTGCCTGCGCCGGGTGCGCACCCTGGAAGAGGCCGGCGTCATCCGCGGCTATCACGCCGATCCCGACCCCCAGAAACTCGGCTGGGAGATCACCTTTTTCGCGATCGTCGGCCTGGACAGCCAGAAAGAGAGCGTGCTGTCCGGGTTCGAGCAGGTCGTGGCCACCTGGCCGGAGGTGCGGGAATGCCACATGATCCGGGGCGGCGGCGATTTCCTGCTGCGGCTGGTGGCGCGCGATACCGCGCATGAAAACCAGTTGACCCAGCGCCTGACCGGGTCCCCCACCGTCAGCCGGGTGCAGACCTTGCAGACCATCCGCACCAGCCGCAGCCTGGCCGGGGTGCCGTTGGCGTAGGGCGGGCTCGCTTGGTCCGACTCCCAGGAAACCGCCTCTTGACGGTGCAACCATCTCTTGTATCCGGTCCGCCGTCGCGATCCATGTGCCGCGACGCGCCCGGTTCGGGGCGGGGTTCAGCGCGATGACAGGGCAGGCATGATCGATCTTCCATCCCGACACCGGCGGGCCGACGCCACGCCGGTGCTGAGCGTTATCGTGCCCAGCTACAACGAACGCCCGAACGTGGCGCCGATGATCGAGAAACTCGACCTGGCGCTGGCGGGCATCGCCTGGGAAGTCATCTATGTCGACGATGACAGCCCCGACGGAACGGCGGCCGAGGTGCGTCGCATCGCCCAGGACGACCCCCGGATCCGCTGCATCCGCCGCATCGGCCGCCGTGGTCTGGCTTCCGCCGTGATCGAGGGCGTGCTGTCGTCCTCGGCCGAGTTCGTGGCGGTGATCGACGGCGACCTGCAGCACGACGAGACGCGGCTGCCGGAGATGCTGGAGGCGCTGCGCGACGGACGCTACGAACTGGTGGTGGCCAGCCGTCACGTGGAAGGCGGCGACAATGCCGGCCTGTCCAGCCGCTGGCGGCATATCCTGTCCGATGGCGGCATCTGGCTGGCTCGGATCTTTCTGCCGGTGCCGCTGACCGACCCGATGAGCGGGTTTTTCATGATGCCCCGGACGCGGTTCGAGGACCTGGCGCGTGGCCTGACCGGGCAAGGCTTCAAGATCCTGCTGGACCTGGTGCTCAGTTCCCCCGAGCCTTTGCGGGTCAAGGAAGTGCCGGCCCGATTCCGCGAACGGGTGGCGGGCGAGAGCAAGCTGGACGCCCTGGTGATGATGCAGTTCGGCGGCCTGCTGCTGGACAAGGTGTTCGGGGGGCTGCTGCCGCAGCGGTTTTTCTCGTTCGGGCTGGTCGGCGCGCTGGGCGTCCTGGTCCATCTGGCGGTGCTGGGGGGGCTGCGGCAAACCACCGGGCTGGGATTCGAGATCGAGCAGACCATCGCCACCGTCGTCGCCATGGTGTTCAATTTCCAGTTGAACAACGCTGTCACCTATCGGGAGCAGCGGCTGCGGGGGCCTCGGCTCTGGCGGGGATTGCTGGTGTTCATGCTGGTCTGCG
>CAMATI010000133.1 GCA_945861095.1 Asaia bogorensis
GCCGAACAGTTTCACCAGCAGAGCTTCAAGCTCTGGACGGCTTAGCGCGGAAACGGGCGGTGGCGATGGCACATGACGTATAGACTCGGTCGCGCCGAATCGCGGCAAGAAAATAATGCGCGGCCGCCCACGGTTTTGCCCCTCTTACGCTTATAGCGCTATTGTTGGGAACGCGTGGCATCGGTCTGCCTGGCGACCCCAACCACCGGTGGCGGCACCGCACCCTCGCTTCTGCGTGCCCTTCGTGTCTTCGTGGTGAGAATCGCGGAGCCCACCCAGGCCCCCTGCTTGTCCGGAAGAGTCCCATTGGTTTGGGACACCACGAACCGCGGCTCCGCGATTTTCACCACGAAGTTAGCCAGCGGCCGCGGCCGCACCCCCATGGAAGAAAATGGCGGTTTTCCCCCATTTTTTCGGATTCCCGGATCTATTTTCATGGTAGACACGAAGGGCACGCAGCAGGGACTGGTGGACCAAGGCTGCCGGCTGATGCGCCACCTGGGGCAAGGGCAGGTGCAACCGCCCCCCGAACACCGGCGATTTCCGCCTTGTCAACCGCCGCGTGGTGGACGCTCTGGGTCAGATCCGGGAGCATCACCGCTTCATGCGGAGCCTGTTCGCCTGGGTCGGTTTTCCCAGTAAGGTGGTGCCCTACGACCGCGCCCCCCAGTGCCGGGCAGAGCACCAGTGCCGGGCAGAGCAAATGAACGACTGGTGGCTCTGGAACTTCGCCATCGAGGGGATCACCGGATTCACCGTCGTGCCTCTGAAGTTGGCGACCTCTCTCGGCCTGCTCGTCGCCGTGCTGGCCGCGATCTATCTGACCGAGGTGATCGTGAAGACCCTGCTCTATGGCAACCAAATCGCCGGCTATCCCAGCCTGATGGCCGTCGTGCTGTTCCTGGGGGGCGCGCGACTGGTGACCCTCGGTTTCATCGGGGAATATCTCGGGCGCATCCGCAACGAGACCAAGCGCCGGCCGCTCTATTTCCCGGCCGCTCCATTCCATAGAGCGCCATTTGCGCGGCCCGGTTCCGATCACGGCGCCGGGATCGGGGCGCCGGTTCCGACCGGTCCTGCCCGAACCGGGCGGCGCCCTTGTCTGCGATCATCCGCCACAAGCCTCTTCGCCGAGGCATCGGAATACGGAGGATCTGGGGCAGGTTCGGCCATGGAGAGAAGGACTATTTACCCACAATCCATAGCATGCGCTATCGTCATGGAACCGACAGCCGCCTGACCGGCCCCATATCCGATTTTCGACCTACAGCTGAATTCTCGACTCGACTCGACGACGATTTTATCCCTATGTTCGTCTTATGTTCCTTACGGTCTCCCCCCCACCCAAGCCCCTCCGCTCGGCCGTCCTGCACGACCTGCGCGCCAAAATCGCGCGGATCGAACACGGAGCCGCCGCCACCCGCCCCAATAGCACCCTGCCGCTCGGTGTTGCCGCCATCGACCAGGTTCTGCCGGCCGGCGGCCTGAGGCTGGGGGCCCTGCATGAAACCGTGGGCGCCGGACCGGATACCGAATACGCCGCCGCGGCCACCCTGTTCATCGCCGGCCTGCTCGCTCGTCTGCCCGGCCCGGTGCTGTGGGTGCTGCGGCAGGCCGATCTGTTCGCCCCCGGCCTCGCCGGCGCTGGCCTGCACCCCGATCGGGTGATCTTCGCCGAAGCCGGCAAGGATGTGCTGCCGGCGATGGAAGAAGGGTTGCGCCATGCCGGCCTCGCGTCAGTGGTGGGGGAGGTTACGGGCCGCCTGACCCTGATCGCCTCCCGCCGGCTGCAACTGGCGGCGGAGCAGAGCGGCGTGCTGGCCATGGTGCTGCGCCGCAGCCAGGGGTTCGACGACCCGGTGCTGGTCGAACCAACCGCCGCGATCACGCGATGGCGAGTTGTATCCCTGCCCTCTCCCCCCGCGCTGGCGCACGCGCCCTCTACCCCCGGGCTGGGACGCGCACGCTGGCGACTGGAACTGACAAGATGCCGCGGCGGAGAGCCGGGGTCCTGGATCGTGGAGGCATGCGATGCGACGGGTCATCTCGCTCTGGTTGCCGACCTTCGCCACGGATCGGTTGAGGAAGCAGAACGCCGCTCCGCCTGATGCGTCGGGGGCGACACCCCCGCTGGTTACCATCTGGCACGACGGCCGGCGCCGGGTGATCGCCGCGGCGGATGCGGTGGCGACGGCGCAGGGGCTGCATCCCGGCATGACCCTGGCGCAGGCCCAGGCCATGGTGCCAGGGTTGGTGGTACGAGAAGCCGACCCGGCCGCCGATGCCACGGCGCTGCAACGCCTGGCATGGTGGTGCCTGCGCTACGCTCCCCTGGTCTCGGCCGATCCGCCCGATGGAATCTGGATCGACGTGACCGGCAGCGCCCATCTGCATGGCGGAGAGACGGCGTTGTTGCGCGACCTGACCAGCCGCCTGCTGGCCCAGGGCCTGAATGCCCGTGCCGCGATCGCCGATACGCCCGGGGCCGCGCATGCGGTGGCCCGGTTCGGAAAAGCGCGTCCCAAGACATCGGGGGGTTCGCCTATCACCATCGTGCCGGTCCAGACCCATGCCGCCGCCCTTGCCAACCTGCCCATCGAGTCGTTGCGCCTTCCCAGCGAGATCATCGAAGGCCTGCGCCTGTTGGGGATCGAGACGGTCGGAGAACTCGCCATCCTGCCGAGCGCCCCGTTGGCGCGCCGCTTCGGTGTAGTGGTGGCCACGCGGCTGGATCAGGCGCTGGGCACGGTGTTCGAGCCGATCGTCCCCTCCATCCCCCCCGACCTGCCACAGGCGCGCCTCACATTCGTGGAGCCGCTGCTGACGGCCGAAGCCTTTGCCACGGTGATCGCCCGCCTGACCGCGATGGTGTGTGATGGGTTGGAAAAATCCGGCCAGGGCGCGCGCCGGCTGGATCTGTTGTTCGAGCGTGTGGACGGCTCCATCCAATCCATCCGCGTCGGCACCGCCCGCCCGTCCCGCGATGCGCGCCATCTGGCCCGCATGCTGGATGAACGGCTGGAGCGGGTCGACCCCGGCCTGGGGGTCGAGGCCATGCATCTGGTGGTGCCGCACACTGACGCGCTGGCCTATGCCCAATCGGCGGTCCGACTGACCGAAACCGACCAGACCGACACCGACATCTCCCCCCTGGTGGACCGGCTTGCCAACCGGCTGGGTGCGGAGCGGGTCTATCGGACCGCACCGGTCGAAAGCGACGTGCCGGAACGCTCGGTACGCCGGATACCGGCTTTGACGCCGCCTGGGAGGATGACAGGGAAGGCCCCTGGCACACCCCCTGGCGTGGCACCGGCAATAACCGGCCGGATGTTGCCCGCCAGGCCGCATATCAGACGGCTGGCAGACACATCCGGCACATCATTGGGGACACCACCCGGACATTGGCCCGCCGATCTGCCTCGCCCGGTCCGCCTGCTGGACCCGCCGCAGCCGGTGGATGCGATGGCGTTGCTGCCCGACCATCCGCCCGTCGCCTTTACCTGGCGCCGCGTCCGCCATCGGGTCCGCCACGCCGACGGGCCGGAGCGTATCGCCGGGGAATGGTGGAAACGCGACGGAGAGATGCACTCGGTGCGCGATTACTTCCGCGTCGAGGACGAAGAAGGCCGCCGCTACTGGCTGTTTCGTCGTGGCGACGGCGCCGACAGCGTGACCGGCGACATGCGTTGGTTTTTGCATGGGTTTTTCTAAGTGTCTGTCCGAGATGAGGATGTATTTCGGTGGCGCTCGGGAAGCACTCCTCCATGCGGCATGGCGAACGGTCCCCGCCCCGTCACGGTCGGCGCCAACCCGCGGGGTGCCTGGAAATCGATGCGGCCATTGGCAAGGGAGGAAGTGTTTTTATTGCGATATCGGTTGTATATGGGTGGTTTCCGCCAGCGTGGGGGACCTATCCGCGGTTACTGGTGCGGAGCGGTGCACCGCTGATCCCATGCTCCTGCGTGACCTTCGTGGTGGAAAATCGCGGACATGACCCAGAATGCCTGCCTGTACTGGGGCGCTCCATTGGATAGGCCGCCACGAAGGCACGAAGGCACGAAGGTCACGAGGAAGGGGGGGTGGCCCCGTGCCGCCGGTAGGCGCCGGTAGGCGCCGGTAGGCCGTAGCCGGGAGCCAGATCCGCGCAACGGTGAGTTCTGTAACGTCATAAGAATCATACAAAACGACCACACATGTCTTTGCCTGGACAGATATTGGCCTCGGACCGAAACTGAAAGAGGAATTTGATGACGGACGAACACCTGCGCCTCGCCACACCCGAGGAGATCGCCGAAAGCATCGCCTTCGCCCTGCGCTATGAGGGTCGGAAGCGGGTCACCCATGCCGATGATATCATGGCCCGCATCACCGCCGATCGCCTGGTGCGGCATCTGCAAGGCTCGGGATTCGTGCTGATGAAGCAACCAAGCGGACAGGCACCCAGGGTGGATGGCCAGAAATGAGCACGGGAACCGCCCCCAGCGCCAACCGACCATACCCACCGCCGACCATGGCATCCCTCCATGCGGATTGAGCGTATCGGACCGGGAACCCACCGCGTCGGCAAGAAGACCGACCGCCCAACGGTCTGCTTTGGCGTCAATAAACCGCAATAACGAATTCCATTGCGACTTCTGGTACAGCGCGAGACCGCCATGACCACCCCCGAACTCCAGGTCACCACGAATTTCTCCTTCCTCCGCGGCGCCTCCCATATCGAGGAACTGTTCGCCCATGCCGCCCTGCTGCGTATCCCCGCCCTCGGCATCACCGACCGCAATTCGGTGGCCGGCATGGTCCGGGCACACCAGCGCGCGAAGGAGGCGCATGTTCGCCTGATCCCGGGCTGCCGGCTGGACCTGACCGGCGGGCTGTCCGTCCTGGTTTACCCGACCGACCGGCCGGCCTGGTCGCGGCTCTGCCGGCTGCTGACCCTGGGAAAGGCCCGCGCCGGCAAGGGCGCCTGCGAGCTTCACTGGCACGACCTGGCCGCCCACAACGAAGGCCTGCTCGCCATCCTGTGCGAGGGCATCACAGGCGAAAACCTGCAACGCCTGCGCGCGGATTTCGGCAATCGCGCCTATGCGGCCCTGACCGTGCACCGTCGTCCCAACGACGCCGTCCGGCTGCAACGGATCGCCGACCTGGCGGCACAGACGCGCGTCGTCCCCGTGGTCACCGGCGACGTGCTGTATCATGCCCCCGGGCGGCGCATCCTGCAGGACGTGCTGACCTGCATCCGAGAAGGCTGCACCATCGACGATGTCGGGTTTCGTCGCGAACGCACGCTCGATCGCCATCTGCAACCGCCCGCGGAGACCGTTCGCCTGTTCGCGCGTCACCCGGAAGCCCTGGCCCGCACGCGGGAGGTCGCCGAACGCTGCACGTTCTCCCTGGACGAACTGACCTACCAATACCCGCACGAGGTCCATATCCCCGGCCTGACCGCGCAACAAAGCCTGGAACGCCGCACCTGGGAGGGCGCCGCCATTCGTTACAACGGAAATACTCCGGACGATGTGACGAAACAACTCCGTCACGAACTGCGCCTGATCGACCAACTGCAATACGCGCCGTATTTCCTGACGGTGGACAGCATCGTCCGCTTCGCCCGTTCCCGCCACATTCTCTGCCAGGGGCGCGGGTCCGCCGCCAACTCCGCCGTCTGCTATGTGCTGGGCATCACTTCCATCGATCCCACCCATAGCGGCCTGCTGTTCGAACGTTTCGTCAGCGCCGAACGCAAGGAACCGCCCGACATCGACGTCGATTTCGAGCACGAGCGGCGCGAGGAAGTCATCCAGTGGATTTATGACACCTATGGCCGCGACCGCGCCGCTTTGTGCGCCACCGTTATCCGTTATCGTGGCCGCGGCGCGGTGCGCGATGTCGGCAAGGCCATGGGCCTGACCGAGGACGTGACCGCCGCCCTGGCCTCCCAACTCTCGCATTGGGGGGAAGATGAGGTCACCGACGAACGGGTTGCCGAACTGAACCTGAACCCCGACGACCGCCGCCTGCGCCTGACCATCGAACTGACCCGCGCGCTGGTCGGCTTCCCGCGCCACCTGTCGCAGCACCCGGGCGGATTTGTACTGACACAGGAACGGCTGGACGACCTGGTGCCGATCGAGCCCGCCAGCATGGCGAACCGGCAGGTGATCGAGTGGGACAAGGACGATATCGAGGCCCTGCGCTTCATGAAGGTCGATGTCCTCGGCCTGGGCATGCTCGGCTGCATGCGGCGCGGCTTCGATCTGTTGGCACAACATCGTGACATTCGTATCGACCTGGCCGGGGTGCCGCAGGAGGATCCGGCCACCTATGCGATGATCCGCAAGGCCGACACCTTGGGCACGTTCCAGATCGAATCCCGCGCCCAGATGTCGATGCTGCCACGCCTGAAGCCGCGGACCTTCTACGACATCGTCATCCAGGTCGCGATCGTGCGCCCCGGCCCGATCCAGGGCGACATGGTGCATCCCTATCTGCGCCGCCGCGAAGGGCTGGAGCAGGTCGACTACCCCACCCCGGAACTGCGCCGCGTGCTGGAAAAGACCCTGGGCGTGCCGCTGTTCCAGGAACAGGCGATGCAGATCGCCATCGTCTGCGCCGGCTTCACCCCGGGAGAAGCCGATGCGCTGCGCCGGTCCATGGCCACGTTCAAATTCACCGGCGGCGTGCATCATTTCCGCGACAAGATGATCAATGGTATGGTCGAACGTGGCTACACGCCGGAATTCGCCGCCGAAACCTTCTCTCGTATCGAGGGCTTCGGCAGTTACGGCTTTCCGGAAAGCCATGCCGCGAGTTTCGCGCTGATCGCCTATGCCTCGGCCTGGCTGAAATGCCACCATCCAGACGTGTTCTGCGCGGCGCTGCTGAACGCGCAACCGATGGGCTTCTACGCGCCCGCGCAGATCGTGCGCGATGCGCAACAGCACGGGGTGGAAATCCGGCCGGTCTCGGTGAACGCCTCGGCCTGGGATTGCACGTTGGAGCCAACCCTAGGTCGTTTCTTCTCCGTGCGGTTGGGCCTGCGCATGGCAAAGGGCCTGGCTGCCATCCATGGCGACGAAATCATCGCGCGGCGGGCCGGCGGCTACCGCTCGATCGAGGATCTGTGGCGACGCGCGCATACCCCCATCGCGGCGCTGGAACGCCTGGCGGAGGCGGATGCATTCGGCGCGCTGGGCCTGGACCGACGCCAGGCACTATGGGCGATCAAGGGGCTGTCGGACACGCGACTGCCGTTGTTCGACGATCTGCCGATCGCCCGCGCGGCACCGCCGCAGCAGAACGAACCCGCCGTTACCCTTCCCCCCATGCGCCAGGGCCGGCAGGTGGTGGAAGATTACCGGACCACCGGACTCAGCCTGCGCCGCCACCCGGTTTCGTTTCTCCGACAGGACATGACCGCGCGGGGCATCGTCAGTTGTGCCGATCTGGCAACCATCCGCGACGGCCGGCGCGTGACGGTCGCCGGCATCGTGCTGGTCCGCCAACGACCGGGCAGCGCGCGCGGCGTGCTGTTCATGACGATCGAGGACGAAACCGGCCATGCCAACCTGATCGTCTGGGCATCCCAGTTCGAGGCGCAGCGGCGGCTGATCCTGTCCGCCAGCATGATCGGCTGTCGCGGCAAGTTGCAGCGCGAGAGCGACGTGATCCATGTGATCGCCGATCATCTGACCGATCTGTCCGATCTTTTGCGTGGGGTCGGGCAACGCGACGATGCGGTGCCTTTGCCGGATATCGTGCCCGGTCCGTCGGACGAAAAGGGCATCGGGGGACGGACCGGGCGGGATATTCACGTGCATGGCCGCCGACCCAGCCATGGGATCAGGGTGCCGACCCGGGATTTTCGGTAGGGCGAGGCCGCCACCCGGAGGCCTGCCCCTGGAACGGGACGATTTCCGCGCGATGACGAAAACCAGATCGTTTATGTAACGACTCAGATCGCCCCAATCCGGACTAAGACACGATCGCCGCTGCCCTAGACCACGTTGCCGAAAAAACAGGCGGATTGGTTATTTTCGCGGCAGGCTTACCGGAATGGTTAACCGCGTCTGTCCGGAACGAAACCCCGCGTTATCCGCGCCTGACCGGAACAAAAACCCCGGTTATCGGCGCCCATCCGGAATGGATTACCAAATATCCATCATTAAAGCATTCTCTCAAAACGATCGAAAACAGGCATCCAATCAACCACATGGATGACGTGGCTGACGTGAAATCTCAACCGCCGGTTATCCCGACGCATCGGCCAAACAAGGTGTATCAGGAATGAGAGGCGGCCCGTTAACACCTGCACAAGGATTATACAAACTTCATGAAGTCAAAAGGTTGAAAGACGACTCCGATCCGCAATCGGAGCCGATTGCGCGATTTCCTTGCCACTCGAGGGCGATTCAGCGTAGTGAACAAAAAGTGAATATTTGATTGAACGCACCGAAAACCGCCGGATGATCCGTCGACAGCATGGCAACCCACCAAACGGAACAACGATCGGACAGCGCCATCGCGCCCGGCGCCCCAGGATCGCCGCGACGGTTCCGGGGCACGACAGCAAGGGACGGAAACGGCCCGACAGCACCGCCCCAGACCGACATGGGAAGATCGCCACGGCCTCCTCGCCATCCACGCCGATGCCCCACGGCAAAGCCCTGCCGATACCCCACACCAAAACCCAGCCCTTCCCCAAAACAAAGAACCAAGGCGGGTTTGCCTGCCGCCCCACCGGCGCTGTATCACCCACCCAACCAACCATCGCCTCGGGGGACGGCAAGACGTGAGCGACAAACCAGACTCGACGCCGGCCCGATCCTCCGCGCTCGAAATCCTGCTGATCTTCCTGCGCCTGGGCAGCACATCCTTCGGCGGCCCCATCGCCCATATCGGCTATTTCCGCGCCGAGTTCGTGCAACGCCGCCGCTGGGTCAGCGAAGGCGGGTTCGCCGATCTCGTGGCCCTCTGCCAGTTCATGCCCGGTCCCGCCTCCAGCCAACTCGGAATGGCGCTGGGGCTCCTCCGAGGCGGGCCGCTGGGCATGATCACCGCCTGGATCGGCTTCACCCTGCCATCCGCGTTGATGATGCTGGCGTTTGCCTATGGCGTGCAGGCGCTGGGCGATGTCGGCGATGCCGCGTGGCTCAAGGGCCTGAAACTGGTGGCCGTCGCGGTCGTGGCGCAGGCGGTCTGGGGCATGGCGCAAACCCTGACCCCGGATAGAGACCGCGCCACCGTCGCCGTCGCCGCCGCGCTGATCGCACTGATGGTCCCCTCGGCGCTGGGCCAGATCGGCGCCATCGTCATGGGCGCCATCGTCGGCCTGACCCTCCTGCCCCGTTCCGACCTCCGCATGCGCGGCGACCACGTCCCGCTGGGCCTGACCCTGCATCGCGGCGTGGCGCTGGTGTGCCTGTTTCTGTTCGTGTTCCTGCTGGTCGGGTTGCAACCGTTGGCGGCGATGACGTCGAACCAGACGATCCATCTGATCGACGCGTTCTACCGAGCGGGCGCGTTGGTGTTCGGTGGCGGCCATGTCGTGCTGCCGCTGCTGCAAGCCGCGGTGGTGCCAACCGGATGGGTGACGAACGATGCGTTCCTGGCGGGATATGGCGCGGCCCAGGCGATGCCCGGCCCGTTGTTCACCTTCGCCGCCTATCTCGGCGCGGTCATGCAGCCGTCACCCAATGGCTGGCTCGGTGGGCTGATCGCCACCATCGCCATATTCGCCCCATCCTTCCTGATCGCGGTCGGGGTCCTGCCGTTCTGGGACACGCTGAGACGCCAGATGCCGGTGCAAGCAGCACTAAGAGGCGTCAATGCCGCCGTCGTCGGCGTATTGCTGGCGGCTCTGTACACGCCGGTCTGGACCGCCGCGATGCACACGCCCGCCGATTTCGGCCTGACCGCGGTGGCCTTCCTGGCCCTGACGCTTTGGGCGGTCTCGCCATGGATCGTGGTGGTCGGGGGCGCCGTGGCGGCAACCGGCCTCGCGGCGTTGGGAGTGGCGCTATAGGCCCGCGCCCCCTCGTCATGGCCGGGCTTGACCCCAGCGGCCTCTCGGCGGAAATGCACCCCGACACCGTCTCCGCCCTAATATCAGGAAGCCCCATGATCCAGATCCCCACCGCCCAAATCCCCGGCGTCTACCACCGCCGCATCGGCGACATCGTCGTGACCGCCCTGTCCGACGGCTATCTGGATGGCGTGGTGGAGGTGATGCACAACATCGCTCCGGCCGACGCCACCCGCATGCTGGCCGAACAGTTCCGCCCGGGTCGGCGCACGTCGGTCAATTGCTACCTGGTCTACTCAGCAGGGCGGCTGGCGCTGGTCGAAACCGGATCGGGCGACTACCTGCTGCCCACCGCCGGCAAGCTGCAACAGAACCTGAAGGCCGCCGGCGTCGATCCCGCCGACATCGACACCGTCATCCTGACGCATATGCACCCCGACCATTCGGCCGGCCTGACCGACCCGAAGACCGGCCAGAAATTCTTCCCGAACGCCGAACTGGTGGTGCACGAGAACGAGCCCAAGCATTGGCTGGACGACGGAGAGATGAGCCGAGCGGGCGAGCGTGAAAAGAAGATGTATTTTGAGTGCACGCGGGATCAGATCGCGCCTTATCACAATCAGACCCGCACCTTCGCCACCAGCACGGAGGTCTTTCCGGGCATCCGCTCCATCCCGATGCCCGGCCATACGCCCGGTCATAGCGGCTACATGATCGCGTCGGGCGATCAGTCCCTGCTGATCTGGGGCGACATCATCCATGTGCCGGAAGTCCAGGTGCCTCGCCCGGAGGTGACGATGGCGTTCGACACCGACCAGCACGCCGCCGCCGCGACCCGCAAGCGGGTGTTCGACATGGTGGCGACCGACAAGCAACTGATTGCCGGCATGCACGTGCATTTCCCCGGTTTCGCCCGCCTGGTGAAGCAGGGCGAGAACTACCTGATGCTGCCCGAGGCATGGGACCAAGGCTTCGGCGGGTGACATTCGGCCTGTTGCTGGCATCGGCGGCGTCCGGCGCCGCCTATACGCTGGCACCCGGCCCAGCGTTCCTCGCCCTTCTCGGCATCGGCGCCAGCCGAGGCCGACGGGCGGGGGCGCTGTTCCTGGCCGGCCATTTCGCCGGCGACATCCTTTGGGCGTCGCTGGCGCTGGTGGCGATCATCGGCGCCCGCTCCTTCGGCACCCTGGTCTTCGACATCCTCGGCCTCCTATGCGGCCTCTATCTCTGTTGGCTCGGCTATCGCGCCGTGTCCGCGCGCCGGGATGCCGAGGGCGGGCTGACGGATGAACCGAGCAGGCCGCTGTTGCGCGGTTTGTTGTTCGGATTGTCCAATCCGAAGGCGTATCCCGTGTCGGTCGCGATGTTCACCGCGCTGCTGGCCGGCCATGGTGGGGCGTTGGATTGGGACTCGTTTGCGCCACTGCTGGCCGCCGCCTGTGTCGGGTTCATTGCCGCGGACGCGGTCCTGGTCGCGGTGATCGGTGCCGCCGTGGTGCGGCGGCTTTACCGGCGCCACGCCATCTGGGTCAGCCGGATTTCCGGCGTGCTGTTCCTGGGATTCGGCCTGCACGCGATCGCATCCGCGACCCAAAGTCTCCCGAGCCGCGATTGATCACGGCTCGGATTCGGCCTCGACTGCCCCGGTCCCGGCCGCATTCGTCCCTTCCGCATTCGCCCCGGCCGCATTCGCCCCGGCCGCGTTCATCAGGGCCGCGTTCATCAGGGCGTTGCGTCGCCACTCCTGCTCCAATTGCAGGGTTTCCGGGGGTTCCATCTCGACATCCAGCCCGATCGCGAGCGCGGCGAAGGCCATGTAATAGGCACTGAGCAGGGCGATATCGACGATCTGGCGCGGCTTGAAATGCTCATGCATTGCCTCCGCGACGCGGGGCGGAATGCGGCGGCAAGCGTTGACCTCAAACGCATAGTCGCACAACGCATACTCCGCCGGCCCCAGGGTACGCGGGGTCCGACCCTCCCGGATCAGCAGCAACTGTTCGTCGGTGATGCCGGCCGCCCGCGCGAGCGGCGCGTGATGGTTCCAGCCATAATGGACGTCGCGCAGGGCAATCACGATGGCCAGTTCCCGCTGCTGTTCAGAGAGGAACGTGCCAAAGCGACTATATTCGCCAAGATCGGCGAAGGGGCGCAGACCGCCCGGTGCCAGGGCAAGCGTCTGCATCAGGTTGGACACATAGCCCCGGGTCGCCGCGATCTGGTTCAGCGTGGCATCCAGGTCCGCTTCTTCGATCGGAGGGATATCAGTGATGGTTGGGGCCTCCTGGACTGCCGAACAATGCAAGCACAGGAGGGCCTGACGGTCGAGAGGACGCCCCCCCTATGCCGCCATGCGCGCCGCTCCCCCGACGTCCTCCAGGATCATCGCCGATACTTTCTCCCCGATCATGATCGTGGGGGCGTTGGTGTTCCCGCCGACCACCACCGGCATCACCGACGCATCGGCCACCCGCAGCCCAGCGATCCCGTGCACCCGCAGCCGAGGATCGACCACCGTGTTCGTGCCCGGCCCCATCGCGCAGGAACTGGTCGGGTGCTGGTTCGACACCCCGGTTTCACGAATGAACGCGATCAGGTCCTGTTCCGCCGTGACCGACGGGCCGGGCGTGACTTCCTCCACGATATACGGCTTCAGCGCGGGCTGGGCGGCGATCCTGCGGCAGAGATCGATCCCCGCGAGCAGTGCCCGCATGTCGTATTCGCTGCGCAGATAATCGAACAGAACTTTCGGCGGTGCCAGGGGATCCGGGCTGCCCAGGCGCACCGTCCCGCGTCCATCGGGGCGCAGATGCACCGGCATCAGGGTAAAGCCCGGGAACGGATGCGGCTTCACCCGGGTCTTGCTGCGTTCCAACGTGCTCCATTCGAAGATGTTGATCTGCAGGTCCGGCCGTTCCAGCCGCGGGTCCGACCGAGTGAAGACGCCAGCATGCACCCCGTTGCTGGCCATCGGTCCGGACCGGAACATCGCGTATTGCAGCGCCGCGGTGATCTTCCTCGGCCAACTGCGTTCCAGATCGTTCAAGGTGATCGCCTTGCTGATCCGCCAATTCAGGTTGGTGTTAAAATGATCGTGCAGGTTGGACCCAACGGCCGGCATGTCCCGCACGACCTCGATTCCCATGTCGCGCAGATGTTCCGCCGGCCCCAGTCCGGACAGCAGCAGCAATTGCGGAGACCCATAGGCGCCGCCGGAGACGATCACCTCGCCCTTGCAGCGCGCGGTCTGACGGCCTTGCGGGGATTGGTATTCCACCCCGACCGCCCGGTTGTTTTCGATCAGCACCTTGGTGGCATGCGCGCCGGTGCGCACTTCCAGGTTGGGTCGCTTGCGGGCTGGGGCCAGATAGGCCTGGGCCGTGCTCCAGCGGCGGCGGTTGTTGGTGGTGGTCTGGTAGTAGCCGCAGCCTTCCTGCGCCGCGCCGTTGAAGTCCGGATTGCGAGGGATGCCGGCCTCGACACAGGCGTCCAGCGCCGCATCCGCCAGCTCGAACCGAGACGGTTGGTCGGACACGTGCAGCGGCCCGCCGACGCCGTGGAATTCGTCGGCCCCGCGGGTCTGGTTTTCCGCCTTCTTGAAGTAGGGCAGGACGGAATCCCAGTCCCAACCATCGCACCCACGCTGGCGCCATTCGTCATAGTCGCCATGGTTGCCGCGGATATAGACCATGCCGTTGATGGAGGAAGATCCACCAAGCGTCTTGCCGCGCGGCAGATAGAGCTGGCGGTTGTTCAGTTGCGGCTGCGGCGCGGTTTCGAACTGCCAGTTGACCTTCGGATTGACATAGGTGCGGGCAAATCCCAGTGGGATATGGATCCATGGGTTGGTGTCGGGCGGACCGGCTTCCAGCAGCAGCACGCGATGACGCCCCGACTCAGAAAGCCGAGCGGCCACGACGCAACCGGCCGAACCGGCGCCGGTGACGATGTAATCGAAATCCTCGGCCATTTTGTCCTCCATCCCTTTGACGGCAGGATCGACGACGCGGGCATGGAGCGCAAGATGCGCCCCGTCGCCTGGCGATGGATGACAATCTTGCGACCCGGCCGGTTCGTGCGATTTCGATGCCAACAAACCATTGACACGGTAACGATGATCGCCGACCATGATTCGGGTCGGCAATGGTTATCGCTTCACGGTAACGATCGTCCGGACCGTGCCGCAATGCGACTGTCCCGCAATCCGCGCAGGCCATTTCCAGACAGGGCCGCAAGACCAAAAAAGGCGCCGCCACCATGTCCGGCCAGACCACAGCAGGAATGCTCTCCATCCAGGAAACCATTCCCCCGGAAGAAGCCGAGGCGATCCGCGTCATCACTCAATCCGCCGAAGCCAAACTCCGCATCGCCGCTCAATCCCCTCCCGCTCGGCGGGACGCCCATGCCAAGGCGCATGGCTGCGTGCGGGCCGAGTTCCGCGTGCTGGACAGTCTGCCATCCGCCCTGCGCGCCGGCGTATTTCCCGCCCCTCGGACCTATCAGGCCTGGATCAGGTTCTCCAACGGCGCCGACAAGCCCGGTGCCGACAAATCGCTGGACGGCCGCGGGATGGCGGTCAAACTGATGGGGGTCGAGGACAGCCCATCGACCACGCAAGATTTCCTGATGATCAACCATCCGGCCTTCTTCGTGCGCAACGCCGCGGATTATGTCGATTTTCAGACGGCGTCCGCGATCTGGCGCTTCTTCATCCCTGGCTTCAATCCCTTCAATTTCCGGCTGCATGAGGGGTTGGTGGCCTACCGGATCGCCAGCCAGACCGTAACCAATCCGCTGAACATCCGTTACTGGAGCATGACGCCCTACCGGTTCGGCGCCATCGCCTGCAAATTTTCCGCCCGCCCGTCCGGTGCGGCATCATCGTTCGTGGGCACCGACGGCACCGATTTCCTGCATGATAACCTGGCCCGCCATCTGGCCACCGAGCAAGCAACCTTCGACTTCTTGGTGCAACCGCGCACGAAGCCCGATACCCAGCCGATCGAGGACCCTACCGTGACGTGGGAAGAAAGCGACGCGCCGTTCGTTCCGGTTGCCTCCATCACCATCCCGCGACAGACATTCGATTCACCGGAACAGAAGACGTTCTGCGAGAACCTGTCGTTTACGCCCTGGCACTGCGTGGAGGCACACCAGCCGCTGGGCGGGATCAATCGGGTCCGTCGCACAGTTTACGAAACGATATCACGGATTCGGCACGAACTGAACGCCGCGCCGAGGCGGGAGCCAGCCGGGTTTGCCGAGTAATAGCAATGCCACTATCACCTGACCGATGCATCGCATTCATCGTCGTTGCCGGGTCCAGTCCGGCAAGGACGACAAGCGGACGCCCATGGGTCAATGGTTACGTCGGTTGGTATAAACATGCCACGTCGGGTCAACAACAGATCAAGGACAGAGGAAAGCACCATGGCTGACTGGTTCAAGGAAACCATACTCTCCCCGGTGGGGTCGTTCATTAACGGGTGGGGGTGGCTGTCTGGCAAGGCCAGCGCCACCGTGATCAACAGCGCGACAGGCGTTACGCGCAATCGACCACACCCGTGGAGTACGTTGTCCGACTACACAAGCTGGGACAGCCCTCATGACTCCCCTCATTTTCGACTCCTGCATTACTATGCCCAAGCAGGCACGACTCTCCTGGACACCGCTTTTTGTATCAGGCTGGGTTACGTGACTCGAGGTATGACCCGGTCAGTTGGGCCAGCTTCCCGTTGCAGGTGGCG
>CAMATI010000134.1 GCA_945861095.1 Asaia bogorensis
GTCACCAGATCGGTGATCCTTGGATCCATAGAAAAACCCAATTCTCGCCGAGACCAGCAACCCAATCCATCGTCACACACTCTCGTGTGGTACAACGCAAAGGACGCCACCAACGTATCCCTTCCTAGCCTATTCGGTTGTCAAAGAACCTGCCGGGGGTTCCGGGCGCCCCGTCCAGCCAGACCGGCCGTCGAAGGAGGCGCTTTCTAGTCGTCCGGTATCCCCGGTGTCAACGCATTCATTCGTCCTGATGACATTTTTCTAAAACGACCCTAAGCCATTGGAATATATGGGCCACAACCCCCTAATAGCATGGTAAGCCACCTAACAGGGTAGCTATGCGACAATGACATGACACCACCCGACGACCCGCCGCCCCTACAGCCACCGCAGGTTTGGCTCTCCCCCGAGCATATGCAATCCGACGGTTTCCAGGTGCGTCCGACGCCCCTGCATCTGCTGGGATACGCTGTTCACGTCTCGCAACCGCCGCTCGAACGGCTGGTTTTCGAAAATCGCGGTGGACCCGGCCTCATGGTAAACGCGATGCGCCACATCCCTCGCGGTGTGGATCAGGTAGGTCGTCGCCTGACGCACCCGGACCCGTTGGTCGACGGTCAGTTCGCCGGTCCGCCCGACCTCCTCCCACAAATCGTCCAGCACTTTCATAAGCCCAGCCCGCGCCGCCTTCAGCGCCGCGTCGGAATGCGCGATGATGTATTGAACGGCCTGGTTGTCGCGCAGCGGATCAGGCGCCCAGGCCTGGGTCTTGCGCCTGGCCAGCCCGACCACCGCATCCAGCAGCGCACGAGCCGTCCCCAATGCGACGCAGGAAAACCCGGCGGCGTAGAGTTGCATCGACTGAAGCCGGTACAAGGTCCCGGTTTCCCGCCGCTCCGGCGCGTATTCGCGGGTCAGGGTATGGGCATCGTCGACGAACAGGTCGTTGATCGTATAATTATCGCTGCCGGTGCCGCGCAGCCCCATGACCTGCCAGACATCGTCGATCCTGGCCAACTCGCGCCGAAACAGGCAGGTCCGCTCCCACGGCCAGCCATCCGGACGCAGGATCGCCGTCCCATCCGCCTCGTAGCTCGGCGCCATGCCGCCGAGCCAGGTGGCGTGGCGGGAACCGCTGGCGAAACTCCAGGTTCCGGTGACCCGCCAGCCCCCTTCGGCCCGAACCGCGCGCGCGCCCGGCCCCTGCCCCCAGGCCAGCACATCGCGTCTGCCGCCCCAGACCTCCCACACGATCTCGGGGGCCATGTAGGCGGATGCCATGGAACACCCCGATCCCTGGTTCATGCACCAGGCCGCGCTGGCGTCGCCCTCGGCGATGGCCTCGATGCATTGGACGTAATCCGACGGTTTCAGCTCGAACCCGCCATAAGCCCGGGGGATCAGAAGGCGAAACATGCCCGCATCATGCATCCCGTCGAGCACATCGGGCGGAAGCTCGTGGTGTTCATCGATCCAGGGCGCGGCTGCCCGCAACCGCGGAATGAGCGAGCGTGCCCGGGCGATGCACTCCGCCGCGGTCGCGGTTGTAATCGCTGCCATGTCTCGGGTCGCCGTCTCCTGGGAGGCAGCCTGTCCAGGCGTCACGTCGTCCATGTGACCGTATCCTCTCATGACCTTGCGAGGACGCTACGCCGGTTGCATGGAACCCGGAAGAGCGCCAGTCCGAAGATCGTCATTTTCGATCTTCGTCATCGGCCGCCCGCTTGATTAAATATTCGTAGTAATTTGCCGGTATCGACGCTTTCGGTGGGTCGATCGGATGGATCTGGCAAGCCCACAGAAACCCAGAACTCCAGTCTATGTCTGCATTTCTGACTAATCCCAGGGCAGCGAGACACCCCAAGAGGTCGTGTCGAAACACGCCGGCGAGCACATCCGTGCGTGTCTTGATTCCGGTGGAATCCGCACAATCTCAGGGGTGTGGAAGGCGGCCATTGGCAACCTCCACATGACGTTTCCCCCCAAACTAGCGGTGCCTTCGGGCGCCGCATTTTTTTGTCCGGGGACCGGGGAATCGTGTCGGCATCGGGCGCTCGCGCACGACAGCCCTACCAGCACATCAAGGAGAAGCGACCGACCTTGTGCCGGACCGGGTTTGCCGATGGACTAGGGAATGATCATGCTGAGTGGAACGCTACAGTGCGTGAATCATGCGATCAAACAAAGAGCCAGAGCGGTTTGCCGTTTCCAGCCAGGATGAAACCGCTCTAGGCGCTTCAGGTCCAACAGAACCGTCCAGGAGAACGCCCATGCCCCCCATGCTGCCGGTCCCGACGCTCGATCATGTCGTCATCAATGTCCGCGACCGAATCGACGAAGGCGCAAGCGTCTTTCGGCGGCTGGGCTTCACCCTGACGCCCCGCGGGTATCACACCCTGGGGTCGATGAACCACCTGGCGATGTTCGGCACCGATTACCTGGAACTGATCGCAGCGCCGCCGGGAGACACGCGCCGGCAGGAAATCCTGAATGCGCCGGAGGGCCTGAACGGCCTGGTATTCGGGTCCGAGGACTCGGGCGCCACCTATGCCGCATTGGTCGCCGCCGGGGTCCCGGTCGAGCCGCCGCAGCAATTCTCTCGCCCGGTGGACCTGTCCGATGGCCCCCAGGACGCGACGTTCCGCACGGTCCGAATGACCCCGGGGACGGTCACCGCCGGACGCCTCTATTTCTGCCACCATTTCACCCGGCATCTGGTCTGGCGCGACGAATGGCGGCATCACGCCAACGCCGCCATCGGAGTCGCGCGGGCGGTGATTGCCGCGCAAGACCCGTCGGTGTTGGCCGGGCTGTTCGCCCGCATGTTCGGCGACGATTCGGTGCGCCCAATCCAAGGCGGCCATGCCCTGGCGGTGGGACTTTCGCGATTTGAGGTGATCACTCCTTTCCGGCTGGATGCCCTCTACGCCGACGCAGCGCCAGATGCGGGCGGGAGAGCCGATTTCATGGCCGCCCTGACATTCCGGGTCCGCTCGCTGGACGCGACCGCCGCCGCCATCGCCGCCGGCCGGATCGAAGGCGTTCGCCGGGATCCAGGACGCATCGTCGTCCCGGCACGATCCGCCTTCGGTGCCACGTTGGAGTTCGTGGAGTAGGCCCGCGCCGACGCCACACCGACAGACACCCGCACCCATGCCGTCGCTGCTCCCGGCACGGGTATGACGACTCAGCCCATTGGGCTATACGAAGCCCATGGTCGCGACGCGCTCGCTTATTCGAATTGCCGTCAACGTTGCCCTGGATGGCGGTCTGGCGGCGGTGTCGGTTCCGATGGCCCGCTGGATCGCCGATCCTGGCGGCCCCATAGTCCACCCCCTTTGGCTCATCCCGCTCGGCATACTCTCCCTGCTCCTCGCGGGCCTGCCCTTCCGGTTGTCTCTGCAATATTGGCGGTTTGCCGCCCTAGGGGACTTGATCACGGTCGCGGCCAGCAGCGCCGTGGGTGCCATCCTGTTCGCGCTCGTGACGCATTTTCTGGGCGCCGCCTCCGCCAACCCGACCTTTCCCCTGGTGCACGGGCTGACCTTGCTGCTGTTCCTCGGGGGGCCGAGGGTAGCCTATCGCTGGGCACGCGGGCGACGGAACGGCCAATCGTCCGAGGACGACGCAACCTCGGTCCTGTTGATCGGTGAAACCGAGGACGCGGACCTTTTCCTCCGTGCCCTGGTCCGCGATCGCCGCCGCGTGTTCCGCGTGGAGGGATTGTTGTCGTCCAGCGCCCGTCAGACCGGACGCCGCATTCAGGGCTATCAGATCCTGGGTTCGGTGTCCGACGTGGCGAGCGTCCTGGGACGCTTCAGCGACGACGGCCGACTGCCCGGCACCCTGGTCATCGTGACGCCCGACCTGGCCGGAGCGCCGCTCGCCTTGGTGGTGGAACAAGCGGACCGCTACGGATTGCGGGTCCGGCGGGCACCCCGACCGACCGCGCTCGACGCGGCGACGCCCGACAACCGGCGGGTCGCGATGGAATTGAAACCGATCGCGATCGAGGATCTGTTGAACCGGCCCCAGGTCGCGCTCGATCGCGACGGCATGGCTCGGCTGATCCAAGGCCGGCGGGTCATCGTGACCGGCGCGGGTGGCACCATCGGCAGCGAACTGGCGCGTCAGGTGGCGGCATTC
This sequence comes from Asaia bogorensis, assembly GCA_945861095.1. Lineage (GTDB taxonomy): Bacteria > Pseudomonadota > Alphaproteobacteria > Acetobacterales > Acetobacteraceae > Rhodopila. Next base: position 4,147 of record CAMATI010000134.1, read on the forward strand.
GGCCCCAGCCAACTGGTGTTGCTGGACAATGGCGAATACGCGCTGTGGCAGATCGACCTGGAACTGGCCGAAACCCACCCCAATGTCAGCCGCCAGACCGTAATCGGCGATATTCGCGACGAAAACCGCATCCGCGCGGTGTTCGAGAAATTCCAGCCGGAACTCGTCTTCCATGCCGCCGCCCTGAAGCATGTGCCGATGGTGGAAGCCAATCCGCTGGAGGGCCTGACCACCAACGCCGCCGGCACCCGCCACGTCGCCGACGCCGCGCGCGCCGTCGGTGCCATGGCGATGGTGCTGATTTCCACCGACAAGGCGGTAAACCCGACCAGCGTGATGGGTGCGTCGAAGCGACTGGCCGAGATGTATTGCCAGGCGCTGGACATCACCGCCCGCAACGCCGGCCAGGGCATGCGCTGCATTACCGTGCGCTTCGGCAATGTGCTGGGCAGCACTGGCTCCGTCGTGCCGCTGTTCCAGCGGCAATTGGCGAAGGGCGGGCCTTTGACCGTCACCCACCCAGACATGCAGCGCTATTTCATGACGGTGCGCGAGGCCGTTGGACTGGTGTTGCAGGCCAGCGTACTGGGCGTGGGCGATGCGGACCTGCCGTCCTCCGGCGATGGCGGGATTTTCGTGCTGGACATGGGGGAGCCGGTGAAGATCGTCGATCTCGCCCGCCAGATGATCCGCCTCGCCGGCTTGCGGCCGGACCAGGACGTGGAAATCCGCTTCACCGGCCTGCGCCCCGGCGAAAAACTGTTCGAGGAATTGTTCCACGGCACCGAACCGCCCGTGCCGACCGGCTATCCCGGGCTGCTGATGGCCACGCCTCGCACCGCTGACCCTGCGATTGTCGGCCGAGCGGTGGAGGAGATCGCGATTGCTTGTAGGGGGGGGCAGTCGCGGCTGGCGCTAACGCTGCTCGGGCGCCTGGTGCCGGAATTTGAACACAACGCTGACGGCAAAGTCGGCGAAGCGCGCGCCTGATCCGTTTTGTTCGAGAGGTTCCATGTCTGAAACCGTGCGTCCGGCTGTACCGTTCCTCGACCTGAAGGCGCAGCAGGCGCGTATCGCTGTCGATCTCCGCCGTCGCCTGGATGCGGTGCTGGCGCATTGTCAGTTCGTCATGGGCCCGGAGGTGGCGGAACTCGAAGCCGAACTCGCGCGCATGTGCGGGGCCAAGCACTGCGTTGGGGTCAGCTCCGGCACGGACGCGTTGCAGATCGCCATGATGGCGGAAGAAATCGGGCGCGGTGACGCCGTGTTCCTGCCGGCCTTTACCTACACCGCCACCGCCGAGGTGCCGCTGGTTCTGGGCGCCACGCCGGTCTTCGTGGATGTCGACCCTTTGACCTTCCAGATCGATCCTGCCCATCTGGAACGCCGTATCGCCGAAATCCGCGCCGCCGGTCGCCTGCGGCCCCGGGCCGTGATCGGCGTGGACCTGTTCGGGCAGCCCGCCGACTGGGCCGCTTTGTCGGCCATCGGCGCGCGGGAGAAGCTGTTTACCATCGACGACCTCGCCCAGAGCTTCGGAGCGGCACTGCATGGGAAGATGCTCGGGACCCAGGCGGATGCGACCGCGACCAGCTTCTTTCCGTCCAAGCCGCTGGGTGCCTATGGCGACGGTGGCGCCTTGTTCACCGAGAGCGATGAACGGGCGGCGGTCTACCGCAGCCTGCGGACGCATGGAGAGGGAACGACCCGCTACGAAGTGCTGCGGACCGGCATGAACGGCCGGCTGGATTCCATCCAGGCGGCGGTGCTGCTATCGAAGCTGACCGTGTTCGCGGAGGAACTCGCCGCGCGGGAGAAAATCGCCCAGGTCTACGACGCGCGCCTGGGCAATGGCGTGACGATACCGAAGCGCGTGCCGGACAGCACCAGCGCCTGGGCGATTTACGCGATCCTGCTGCGCGATGGTGCCGAACGGGATTCGGTCCAGGCGGCGTTGAAGGCGGATGGCGTGCCGACCGCGATCTATTACCCGCGACCGCTGCATCGCCAGCCCGCCTATCGTGACCACCACGACGGGTCGGCCCTGCCGGTATCCGAGAATCTGGCCGACCGTATCCTGGCGCTGCCGATCCATCCGGACCTCAGCGACGCGGCGGTTTCTCATATCTGCGACTCGGTTCTGGCCGCGACGGGGCGCACGAACTGAAAGGCCCGTCGTCCCTGGCCGTTACCGTCCTGCCGCGTTCGCATGCACTGGCTACGGAGAAAATTCTCCCCCTCCCCTTGCGGGAGGGGGTCGGGGGGAGGGGTGAACCCGCACGAACCGTGCCAAACTTCCCTCCCCCCGGCCCCCTCCCGCAAGGGGAGGGGGAGAGTCTTCTCCATGTAGAGTTACGGCCTCGGGCTATTGCCGTCATACCCAATCGCCGCCCCGGCGGGCCGCCTGGGGTCATTGGCGCCGTATAAAAACCCGCGCCGCATCCCGGCGGTCGCGGTCGAATCGTTGCCGGATGTGACGTCGTTTCGCTGGCCGGGGGCTTCTTCGCCCACCGCGATCACCGCCGCGGCACCCCAGCGCGTCTGCTCGACGATGGCATAGCCCAACGCCGCCAACCGCTCCTTCGTGTCCGCCGACAGCGCGAACCGTTCGGCGAACACCTGATCGGGCAGCCATTGGTGGTGCAGGCGCGGCGCGTCCACCGCCTCCTGCGGCGCCATGCGGTGGTCGATCATGTTCAGGATCACCTGCAGCGTAATCGTGATGATCCGAGAGCCACCCGGCGAGCCCAACACCAGAAACACCCGCCCGTCTCGCAACACGATGGTCGGGCTCATGGACGACAACGGCCGTTTGCCCGGGGCGATCGCATTGGCCTTCCCCTGGACCAGCCCGAACAGGTTCGGCACGCCAATCTTGACGGTGAAGTCGTCCATCTCGTTGTTCAGCAAGAAGCCAGTATCGCCCGCGATCACACCCGCCCCGAACAATCCGTTGATCGTGTAGGTGACCGCGACCGCGTTCCCCCGCGAGTCCATCACCGAGTAGTGCGTGGTTTCGGGCTTTTCATGCGGCGCCACGCCCGGGCGCAGCGACGCGGACGGCGTGGCACCAACCCCGATCTCGGCACGGATCGCCGAGGCATAAGCCGGCGACAACAGCCGTTCCACGGGATTGGCGACGAACGCCGGGTCCCCCAGATGGGTGTTACGGTCCAAATAGGCGTGCCGCATCGCCTCGATCATCAACCGCACTGTCTGGGCCGAGTGATGGCCCGCCGCCGCCAGATCGTAGCCCTCCAGAATTTGCAGAATCTGGCACAGCGTCACACCACCGGATGAAGGCGGCGGCGCGGACAGGATCGTGTAACCACGATAGCCACACCGCAGAGGTGCGGTTTCCACGGCGCGGTAGGATGCGAAATCGGCCGCGGTCAGCAAGCCACCGCCAGCACGGGATGCGGCTTCGACCTTATCGGGAATCGCCCCGCGATAGAACGCATCCGGCCCATGATCGGCAATCGCCTGCAAGGTCGCGGCCAGATCCGTTTGGACCAACCTGTCGCCGGGCTGGAACGGCGTGCCATCCGGACGCAGGAAAATCCGCGCCACGATAGGATGCGAGCGCAAGCGGTGGGCGCCTCTGACCATGATATCGGTGTCGCCCCGGCCGAGAATGAACCCGTCCCGCGCCAGACGGATGGCCGGAGCCATGACCGTTGCGCGGTCCAGGGTGCCGTATCGGGTCAGCGCCATATCCAGCCCGGCCACCGTGCCAGGCACTCCGGCCGCCTTCCAGCCATTCAGGGAACTACCCGCGATAACCTGACCCGCGGCATCGAGATACATGTCGGCGCTGGCCGCCGCCGGCGCGGTTTCGCGGAAATTGATGAACACCGACCGCCCATCCGCCAGATGCGCGGTCAGGAACCCGCCGCCGCCGATATTGCCGCAACAGGGGTTGGTCACCGCCTCCGCATAGCCAACGGCCACGGCGGCATCGATGGCGTTGCCGCCCTTGCGCAACATCTCGATCCCGACTTCCGCGGCCAGGCGCTGCGCGGAGACCACCATGCCTCCCGTCGCCTCGACCGCCGGCAAGGACGCCGCGTGCGTGCCCATCGGCAGCATCAGCATCAGACTCACGACCAACAGCCGCATGGCCGCAACCACCCTTACCATGGCACGGTCGCCCAGACCGGTTGCAGGAAGTACAACACCACCGCCGCGATCAGCCCCGCGATGACGTCGTCCAGCATCAGGCCGATCGCGCCATGCCGCCGATCGGCCCATCCAACCGGCCCGGGCTTCCAGATGTCCAGCGCGCGAAACAACAGAAAGGCCGCCAGCAACTCGATGGGTGCCACGCTGCCAATACCCAGCAGAGCGATCCATTGGCCGGCGAACTCGTCAATCACCACCCAGCCGGGATCGCCATCCACCCGCGCCCGCCGCACCACCCAGATGCCACCGATCGAGACCACCAGACTGGCGATCCCCAACAGGATCGGGGAAACCAGCAACATCGCCACGCCAACCACCAGCGCGGCCAGCGAGGCAACCGTTCCCGGCGCGAACGGCGCATATCCTACGCCGAACCCAGAGGCGAGAAGGCGGGCGAACCTCACCCAACGTGGTCCAGAAAGCGTCGGATGGCGGCGACGGCATCCGGTTCCGTCAGGGTCGGGGCATGGCCGATTCCGGGCAGCGAAACGACGTCCATGTCAGGCCGAGCGGCGCGCATGCGAGCGACCGTTTCGGGCAGGAGGATGGTGCTGACTTCCCCCCAGGCCAGCAGCAGCGGCAGATGGTTCACGGCCCCGAACAGCGGCCATAAATCGGGTGTCGGCACGGTCAGCAATTGCGCGATTCTGGTATCCCATAGCGGATGAAACCGGCCATCCGGACCAGGCGCATAGGTGAGCGTCGCCATTGCCCGCCATTCGGCGTCGGTCGTCAGCGATAACGGGGGCAGCCGAGCGCGAAGAAACGCGACGCACGCGTCGAGCGATTCCAAGGCGGGGTCCAGACCGACGAATGTCCGCACGAAATCGGCCCCGGCGGTGCCGACCTCCGGCCCCACATCGTTGATCACCACGGCTCGGAGAAGCCCGGGTCGCGCCGCGGCCAGTGCGCAGGCGAGCAAGCCGCCAAAACTGGTGCCGATCACGACGACCCCGTGCAGGTGCAGCGCGGCGCAAGCATCGAGCACATCCCGCACGCATGCCTCGGGGGCGTAGCGTTCCACTTTCGCGGCTCGACCCGAACCGCCGCGCCCCGCGTAGTCGATGGCGACCACCCGTCGGCCGGTTCCGACCAATGGCGCCAGGGCGGCGAAATCGCCCCCCGTCCGAACCAAACCGGGAAGGCACAGCAGCGGCGCCCGTCGGTCGCCGTCGTGCCATTCCCTGACCAGCAGCGGCAGACCGTCCCAGGCTGAAACGTGACGGGTTATCTCACCCATTGCGTCAGCAGGGTCGGCGTGTCCTCGTTCCGACGAGCGCGGTACATGACGATGTTTTCCAGCACACGCTGCACGTAGTTGCGGGTTTCGTTGAAGGGGATCAGCTCGATCCAGTCGATCATGTCGAGCGGTGCGGAGCTGGACCGGGGATCGCCGATATCGCCCAGCCACTGATCGACCCGATGCGGCCCAGCATTGTAGGCGGCAACCGCCATGGGCAGACTGCCCCCGAACCGTGCCAGCATGTCGCGGATATAGGTCGTGCCAAGCCGCATGTTGTGATCCGGATCTGACGTGAGAACGGGCAACGATGTGGGGATCCCCAACTGCCTCGCAACATCGCGGGCGGTGAGCGGCATCAATTGCATCAACCCCCGCGCGCCGGACGAACTGACGGCGCCGATGTCGAAACTGCTCTCCTGACGCATGATTCCCAGCGCGACCGAGGCATCGAAATCCGCCGGCGGCTCATAGGGGATCGGCCAACCGGCTTGCGGCAGCGCACTGCCATCCCGCCCCACGCGCCGAGCGATGAAGACGGCCATGTCCGGCAATCCGACCCGCAGCGCGAGATTGGCATTCAACGCGCGTTCGGCGGTGATTGGAGCGATCTCATCCATGCGCAGCAGGAACGGCCGCGCGCGGACAGGATCGCCCCAGGCGACGAGCCACGCCGCGGCGCGCACCACTTCGTGGCCGGTGAAAGCGGTCGCCACGTCATGCGTCCATTCCGGATCGCGCATCGCTCGCACGCGGTTGGACAGCGCGACGGCGTCCTCCCCCAAGGCCAAACCCGCCATCTGGCCATAGAAGGTGTTCGCCCACACCGCCGACCGCCGATAATCCTCCGTCGGATCGCGTCCCGCCGCCGCCGCCGCCCTGCCCAACCAATAATGCGCGCGCCCCTGCGTGATGGCGGCCTTGGATGCCTCGGCCAGGGTGCGGAAATGGCGGGTGGCGCGGGCGGGGTCGTTCAACTGGCGCAATGCGATGAAACCGGCCAGGAATTCCGCATCGGTCAGGGTTTCCGCCGCGGTCTGGCCGTGCTCCGCGGCGACGGCATAGGCGCCGGCGCGATCGCCCTGCCGCAGAATTTTCCGGACCAACGGGTGCCGTTCCGACCAGAAATCGGTCAGATACTGCGGCGCGGCCCGTTGCGCGGCGGCTCCGGCCTGGGTCCACAGCGCCACCGCCTCGGCCGAGCGGTTGGTGCGCCGCAGATTGCGGGCGCGATCCAGCATCATGCCCGGATCGTCGCGCTGGTGGGCTGACAGGCTTTGGTATTGGGTATCGGCCGCCGGATCGTCCCGCTTCAGCGCCATCCGGACATCCGCGGCCTGGCGGCGGGCGGGATCGAGGCGGGCGATCTGACGGCTCGCGGCGGCCTGGTCGCGCCAGGCGAGCCGCTGAAACCGCGCCCATTCGTCGTCCGAGGTCGGCAACCCGGCCCAACGGCGCTGAAACGCTGCCTCTGTCCCGCTATCCCCTATTGCACCAACCCATGCTCGGCGCGCCGTTTCCCGGGCTTCTTCGGTCTGGCCGACAGAGGCCCGGGCGTCGGCACAGCGCAGAAGGGCGGCTGCCTGGACGACCGAGGCGTCCGCGCATTGTGCCAAAACGACGGTGTTGTCGGGTTCGTTCGCCAGCGCGTCCTGGCGGCGGCGGGCGAGTTGGGCCTGGGACGGCCAGTCCGGGTTTACCCGCATGAAATCAGCGATTTCCGTCGCGGTCGCCGCGCCGGGGGCCAGCAGGCGGTAATACTGGACGAGCTTCTGAGGAACCGGGTCGGCGAGACGGGCGGCCGTGTCCGCGGCGTCCGCCCATCGATCGGCCCGAATGGCGGGGATCGGGTTGTTGCCAGGGCTTTTTCCGGGATTGCTGGCAGGGCTGTTGCCGAACTCCCGCAACCCCTGCGCCACGGCAGTCCCACCGGCCACGCAAAGAGCGAAAATCCCGAGGATGAAACGGCTCGAATCACGCATGCGTCTACCGTAGAGCATTTTTCGCTGCTCGGCATCCGCCGATGTGCCCGGATTTGATCGGCGTCGGTCGGGCCGGTGTTGTTTTGCGGCGAACCGGCCTTGCGATGCACCCGTCGCGGGCTTACCGTGTGCTGCTTGGCACCCCAATTCGGTGGGGAACAAGCCAAATCCGTCGAGTTCGGGAGAGGAATATGTTCAAGGGATCGCTCGTCGCGTTGATCACCCCCATGCGTGAAGACGGGTCGGTCGACGAGAAAGCCTATGCTGCGTTCGTGGATTGGCAGATCAAGGAAGGCACCCACGGGGTTGTGCCCGTCGGCACCACCGGGGAAAGCCCGACACTGTCACACGATGAACACAGGCGCGTGGTCGAGATCGCAGTCGAGGTCGCGAAAGGCCGGGTGCCGGTGATCGCCGGCGCTGGATCGAACAGCACCGAAGAAGCCATTGCGCTCACCCGTCACGCCAAGGAAGCCGGCGCCGATGCCGCGCTGATCGTGACGCCATACTACAACAAGCCGACGCAGGAAGGGATGTTCCTGCACTTCTCGGCGATCGCGGATTCCGTCGATCTGCCGATCATCATCTACAACATCCCGCCTCGTAGCGTCGTCGACATGTCGGTCGAGACCATGGCGCGCCTTGCCAAGCACAAGAATATCGTCGGCGTGAAGGACGCGACCGCCAATCTGGTCCGCCCGCTGCACACCCGCATCGCCTGTGGGGACGATTTCTGTCAGTTGTCGGGGGAGGACCACACGGCGCTGTCCTTCAACGCCGCCGGTGGCGTGGGTTGCATCAGCGTGACCGCCAATGTGGCGCCGCGCCTGTGCAGCGAAATGCAGACGGCCTGGGCCGAAGGCCGGCTGAAGGACGCCATGGCGATCCAGAACCGCCTGGTACCGCTGCACGACGCGCTGTTTTCTGAAACCAGCCCCGGCCCGGTGAAATTCGCCGCGTCCCTGATGGGCAAGACGACGGAACGCTGCCGCCTGCCGCTGGCGCCCCTGATGGGGCCGACGCGGGAACGGGTCCGCGCTGCGATGGCCAGCGTCGGCCTGCTGAATTAGGAGCATCGGGACCAATCCGTCACGGACCCATGGCGGTTTCGTGACGGACCTCCCATCTGCACGCAATGGCTGAAGCAAAACCCAAGAAGGGTCTGATCTCGCACGGCATCGCGGCGCAGAACCGCAAGGCGCGGTTCGACTACACGATCAAGGAGACGGTGGAGGCCGGCATCGTCCTGAAAGGGCCCGAGGTGAAATCCTTGCGCCTTGGTCGCGCCACCTTGACCGAGGCCTGGGCCGGCGAGCGGGACGGCGAGATGTGGCTGTTCAACGTCTATATCCCGGAATATCAGGGCGGAGTGCTGTCCCGGTTCGAACCGCGGGCGCCTCGGAAGCTGCTGCTGAAGAAGAAGCAGATCGACTCGCTGCTGGGGGCCGTTGCGCGCCAGGGTGCCACGTTGGTGCCCTTGCAGGTGCATTTCAACGAGCAGGGGCGCGCGAAGGTGCTGTTGGGCGTCGGCGAGGGCCGCAAGAAGCAGGACAAGCGCGCCGCCATTGCCGCGCGCGACTGGCAGCGTGACAAAGCGCGCCTGTTGCGCGCGCGGGGGTAAGCGGCCCCGCCGGCTCCACAAGGCGAAACTCGACGGCCATCCCGTGGCGCTGCTACGATGGAATGGGCCTTTGTGCCGCGCCCAACGGAGTTGTTCCAGGATGCTCGCCTTGGCGGTGAACCGCATCCCGGCAATTTGTGCCCCGTTACCGCGGACCAGGCCGGCCACCCTATCGATTGCGGGAGCATCGCGTGAAAGTTGGTATCGTGTCGGACATCCACTCCAACATCAGAGGGCTGACCGACGCGCTCGATGTCATGGGCCCCATCGACGAATTGCTGTGCCTGGGCGACAGCATCTACGAATATCAGTTCTCCAATGAGGTCGTGGCCCTGCTGAAGGAACGCAAGGCGCACATCATTCACGGCAATCATGAGGAGGTGTTCTTCTCCTCGGCCGGATCCCGCGCGCGGGAGCGGGACTGGATCGACCATTCGCTGATGGGGTTTCTGGGGGACCAGCCGCAGCGGCAACGGGTGACCTTGGGCGGGAAGCGGTTCTTCCTGCTTCATTCCACGCCCTGGGATCCGCGCGGGGAGTATGTGTATCCGCACAGCGCCAAGCTGGAGCAGTTCGCCGACGCCGACGCGGATTTCGTGCTGTACGGGCATACGCACGCGCAACTGGTCCGCCGGGTGAAACATGTCACCGTCATAAACCCTGGTTCGGCCGGAGATGCCCGTGACAGCCGCAACGACCGCCAACTGAGTTGTGCCGTCGTGGACACCCGGACGGATGAGGTCCAGATCATCGACTACAAGGACCCGCGCTACGCCGCGCCCACGTGATCCGTATCGCGGGGGCTTGATACGAAGGGCCAGGGAACGAAGGGCCAGGGAACGAAGGGCCGGGAACGAAGGGATTGGCAAGTGGCCCCTTCCCGCCGCTATACTGGTCGGTATCGCGGATTGACGCCGGCAAGGATCGCGCCATGAGCATCAGTATCACGCCGCTGCGGCCCGGTTTTGTGGGGGAGGTTGCGGGCATCGACCTGACCCGCAAGCTGACCGCCGCCGATGTCGCCGCAATCGACGCCGGCATGGACCAGTATGCGGTCCTGGTCTTTCACGATCAGCGCTTCGAAGATGACCAGCAACTGGATTTCACCCGCCATTTCGGGGAACTGGAAATTTCCTCCGGTGGGGAAATGAGCAAGCCGGAGGACCGGCGGCTGAAACTGGAGATGGCGGATATCTCCAACCTCGATCAACACAACCGCATGCGCACCGCGGACGACAAGAAGCGGCTGAACAATCTGGGCAACCAGTTGTGGCATTCCGATGCGTCCTTCCGCGCGATTCCGGCGAAATACTCGCTGCTGTCGGCCCGGATCGTGCCACCGAAGGGCGGCAACACCGAATTCGCCGATATGCGGGCCGCCTATGATGCGCTGGACGCGGCGACGAAGGCGGAAATCGAGGATCTGATCACCGAGCACTCCAACGCCTATTCGCGGGAAATCATCGGGTTCGAGAAGGCCGATTACGGGCAGGAGAACCAGGGCAAGCTGCGCCCGGTGCGCCATCGACTGGTGCGAACCCATCCGGTGACGGCGCGGAAATCGCTATATCTGTCCGCCCATATCGGCGGCATTGTCGGCTGGCCGGTGCCCGAGGCGCGCGCGTTCATCCGCGACCTGACGGAGCATGCGACCCAGCCGCAATTCGTCCATGCGCATCAATGGAAGCCCTGGGACCTGGTGATCTGGGACAATCGCACCACGATGCACCGCGCCCGCCGCTACAACGACCTGAAAGACATCCGCGACATGCGCCGGTCCACCGTGCGCGGCGATGGGCCAACAACCGAGCAAATACGGGAAGCCGCCTAAAAAGAAACGACGTTCAAGGAGAAAAACGCGCCATGACCATCAGCATCCGCAACGTCCATCCGACCTTCGTCGGTGAGGTCACCGGGGTCGATATCTGCCAACCCCTGTCCCGCGATCAGGTCGACGCGATCGAGGCCGGCATGCACGAGCACGCCGTTCTGGTGTTCCGCGACCAACCGTTGACCGACGATCAGCAATGCGTGTTCAGCGCCAATTTCGGTGAGCTGGAAGTGACCCTGGCGGGTCAGATGGCGAAGCCGGAAGACCGCCGATTCCAGAAGCTGGAACTGGGCGACATCTCCAACCTCGCCGGCAATACCAACAAGCTGCGGGAACGCGACGACGCGCGCCGGATGTATGCGCTGGCGAACCGGCTGTGGCACTCGGATGCCTCGTTCCGCGCGATTGGCGCCGGTTATACCCTGCTGCATGCGCGGGTCGTCCCCAGCAAGGGCGGCAACACCGAATTCGCCGACATGCGCGCGGCCTATGAGGCGCTGTCGCCGAGCATGAAGGCCGAGGTCGAGACCCTGATGTGCGAACACTCGATCATCTTCTCTCGCGAGCAGATCGGCTTCGCGGTGAAAAGCGATGAGAACGCTGACAAGCTGCGGCCCGTCCAGCACAAGCTGGTGGTGACCGACCCGGTGAATGGCCGCAAGTCGCTGTATCTATCGTCCCATATCGGCGGGATCGTCGGCTGGCCGGTGCCGGA
>CAMATI010000135.1 GCA_945861095.1 Asaia bogorensis
GCAAGGCGAACCTTCCGATACAGTTCCACGGTGAAAATGCTCCCGCCCTCCCTAAAAACAGAAAGGGCAAAACTGGCCGACTTTTACGCCGCCCGCAGCGAGGCTATCCCGCCGCTACCGTGGCAAACTTTTCCACCGCCGTTCTCAGATGGCGTGGGCGAGGTCCATCTGCCGTTGCGAGGCGTTGAACAGGGTGCGCCATCGGTCGAACGCTGCATCAAAGGCCAAGTGTGCTGAACTGATCGCATGGTTGAGCCAATCGGGCGTGAACCACGGTGCGGCCGTCGGCGTCAAATCGTCGCGCAACGTGCCGAGGATGGCGATGCCCCGCGCGGTGGTGCGCTCGCGCACCCGCGGCTGATCCACCTGCGCCATAATCTGCTCCAGCAGCGGGAGGGCCGGCAGTTTTTCTCGGTCGAGCACATCCTGAACCGACGGACCCAGCTTCTGGCCAGTTTCGCCGAGCCAGACAGCATGCAAATGGGATCGGATCAGATCCTCGTTGGCAAGGTCAAGCGCAGGCGGGTTCACAGCCCCGGCGACCATTCGAGCCGGGTTCTTGAAGAAATACTGATCATGGGGCGATCGGGCGGCGCAATAGGTCAGCACGAGTGCCGGCTGTCCGCTGCGGCCGGCGCGGCCGCTACGCTGGGCGTAGTTGGCCGGTGTCGGTGGGACATTGCGCATATAGACAGTGTTCAGAGCCGCGATGTCGACGCCGAGCTCCATGGTCGGCGAGCAGAACAGGACGGGCAGAGTGGCCGCGCGGAACTGCTCCTCTCGGCGCTCCCGTTCTTCAGAGTCGACCTGGGCGGTATGTTCGCGAGCCTGCAAGACATGCAGGAATCGGTCGTCGCTGCGGAGCATCTCGGCGACGTTGTGATAGAGATCGAGGAAAAACCGGTTCGCAGCGTCCTGCGCGTCCGCGTCGCCGAGCCGCCATTCGATGACTGAGGCTGGCACGCGGTATGCGGTGTAGCCGCCTTCGACATCCAGTGGTTCAGCGAGCCCATAGGTCACGAGGACGCTCAGCATGTCGTCAACGATTGCGTTATAGGCGTCCTCATCCAGCTTTCCTGGAAATGCTGCGGCAGCGGCACCCCATGTCGCCTTGGCTTTGACCTTTCGGCCGAAGACGGAGCGATGAGAGACGTGGATCGTGATTGTAGGCAGGCGCCCAGGCGGCTTGGGTCGCGCGATCATCGCAGCGGCGGTTTCAGGCCTCTCATCCTCCGCAAGGCCCCAAGGTTCTTTCAACTCGCTGTAGGAGCGGTTGCGGACCTGCTCCATGTGATCGGCGTCCAGGTAGATCGTCTTGATGCACAGTCCTCGCCGCATCCGGTCGAGCAAATCGCGCAGCATGCTCTCCCGGATTTCCGGCGAGGCAGCTGCCAGCAGGGGGTGGCATTTTGTCCACTCCGACTGATCCGCGGCACACTCCTCCAAGGAGGCATAGGCGATCCTCAGATAGCCCAATTGCTCCAAGTTGGGGTGCGTAAACCTCCAGCCCCGCCGCAGATCAAAATACATCCGATAGCCCAGCACATCGCGCAGCGCACGACGCGCGCCATCAGCTTTGGCTCCCTTCGCATCGGGTGAGCTCGCATAGTCGAAGGGGGAAAGTCGGAGGCTCTCCAGGACGCGGTGGGTCAGCGTGTCGTCCGTGAGGACGCCGTCGGGCTGATTCCGCAGCGCGGCCAGTAGCGCGCCCCGCAGAAGCAGGATCATGACGAAGTCGTTCAGGTGCCCCGCCTGAAGCGAAGCGTCCTGTCTGTTGTCGGTGAAGCCGAGCAGCTTCTTTGCCTTCGGATCGAGAGTCTCGTCTCGCAGGAGATGCCGCATCGCCGCTAGCGTAAGCACCGTCGTGGCGCTGGAGCGGCCTTCCGCCGAAAGTGAACCCAGCTTGGCAGTCTCGCTCCGCGCGCTGCCGTCGAATACGACGTCACACGCCTGGTTCAGGCAGAACCTGAAGGAACGCGGAATCACCCAACCTGGAACGCCACCTGCGTCAGTAGAACCAGATGTGCCAACGCAAAATGGCAACGGTCGATATTGCCGGAAGTTCTGCCGAAGCCGCTGACTACCATCGGCGACAGGTTCAAGCCATTCATCAGGATAGCGGTCGGCGTCCTCAGCGTCGAACTCGCCGGTTGGGTCGGGCATGAAATAACCGTGGACCGTGCCGTCATCCTCTGCTGTCTTCTCGTTCAGTTCTCGCGGTTCGATGCGGACAGCCTGGCGATCGGCGATGGTGGCCCAGACTGGCAGGTATTCCTGTCCACAGCCGCGGCAGAAAACCAAAGGGAAGAGCGGCTTGTCTCGCTCCCCGGGGCGGAATTGCTGACCATTGAGGGTCAGATACCGACTGCCCGGTTGCTCGAGAGTGGTGAAGACGTCGCCCGCGCCAGCGATGAACTGATGCAGGCGGAACGCAAAGAGCGGACGACGCTCCGCGTCGAGCGCCCGGTAGGCGACCAACAGGAAACGTCGCAGGTAGTCCAGGCATTCCGCCATAGGGCGCCCGCTCGCAACCTCCAGAAGGTCAGCGGCCTCGGCAACGGTCTTGGGACGGCTGGTTCGCACCCACCGCCCATCTGGCTTGTCATCCTGGCGTTCGAGACCCAGGGCCGTCTCCGCCCATACCGCCACCGGGTGACGCCGTAGCGCGCCATAATCAGGAACTTCAGGCACCCCGGCCGTTATGGCGGTCGCGAGACTGCCCGGATCTGTCGAAACATCATCGGCAGTGACCCGCCTGAGGGTCTCGGTGACCACATTTTCGGGACGGACGGACGCTCCGAACAGACGTGACGCGACCCGCGAGACGGCTCGGTTTCGTTCACCGGCGCTGCCCTCGGTGGTCATCGTGGCGCTTGTGCCGACGCACAGTATGTCGGCATTCGTGCGATCCCGCACCCTGCGCACAAGCATCGCAACGTCGGCACCCTGTCGTCCGCGATAGGTGTGTAGCTCGTCCAGGACGAGGAAGCGCAAACCCTTTGACTGCTCAACCACTTGCGGATCCGGCTCAGAATGCCGCGTCAGCATAAGTTCGAGCATCACGTAGTTGGTCAGCAGGATGTCCGGTGGGTTGGCGGCAAGGGCTGTCCGGTCTTCTCTGCTTTCCTGGCCGGTGTAGCGGGCAAAGCGGACTGGCTCTGCCCCCTTCCCGTAACCGCGGCGCAGGTATTTTTCCAGCTCCTCCAACTGGGAGTTGCACAGGGCATTCATGGGATAAACGACGATCGCGCTGATGCCCTTGGCTCCGCCTGATGCCCGGCGACGCAGCACGTCATCAATGATCGGGATGAAATAGGCGAGCGACTTGCCCGATCCTGTGCCAGTGGTGAGAACGTAGCTCTCGCGCCGCTTTGCGATCCGGATAGCCTCTTCCTGGTGCCGATGAAGCGTCAGCGCCGTGCCGGGCGCGCCGTCGGTGGACTTCCCGAAGCGAAAGATCCGCTCGCACTCCGGGTGAAGCAGGCCCTCGGCGACGAACTCTCCAATATTCCCGCCTGAGACAAAGGCTGGGTTCAACTGCACCATCGGGGCCGGCCAGAACCGCTCAGCTGCGTATTCGGCGTCAACATGGGCCTTAATGTCGGCAGCGCGGATTTTTACAAATGAACGAGTGAAGCGTGCGTATTCGTCTACCAATCGGTCTCTGAAGTCGAAGACATCCATGGCGATTCCCGCATGCGTTTTAGCCTAGGTCGATACCCTAGTATGGAACAGCCGACGTGGCCAGAACGAGAACTCAACGATTGGAGCCTCATGATGGCAAAATCATCAAGCCCTGAGCACGTCCCGTTGCTCCCCCCACTCCACCGGAAATCCCTGCCGTAGGACGTGCACCCCAAGCTCGGGTGGCTGCCGCCCGTCCAGGATCGCCTCGACAATATCCGGCGCCAGCAGGGTCAGCATCAGGATCTTGCCCAGGTATCCCCGATCCAGCTTCTCCCCCGCCGCCAATTCGGTGACCGACCCGTAGCGCCCCTCGTCCAGCATCCGCTTCCATCGGTGTGCTCGCGCCAATGCCTTGACCAGCGTGTTGTCGACCCGCGGCCGCGGCGCCGACCAGGGCGCGCCGTCGGGCGCCACCACCAGTCTTCGCCCACCACGCTTGCGGATGGTGACCGGCACCCGGACGGTGATAGTGGCCGACATCAGGCGGCCTCACGCAGGGGCGATGCCCTCAGGTCGCGCACCAGGCCGGCCAGCCCGTCGAGCCGCAGCCGGATGTCCGCGCCCGCGGGGCTCACGTCCACACGCTCGACCAGGCTCCGCACGATCCGCGCCTGCTCGGCCGGAAACAACTCCTCCCACAGCGGGTCAAGCTGCTCCAGTGCCTCGCGCGTCTCGGCCTCGGTCAGGTCCGGCGCCTCGGCCTGCGCCGCGCGCCACGTGCCGATCACTACCTCCGGTTGCTGGAGGAGCGCCCGCACCTGGTCCATCACCGCGGCCTCGATCTCCCCGGCCGAGATGCGCCGGACCGTGCAGCCGTCGTCGGTGCCCTGCAGCACGGCCTGGCTCACATAGTAAGTGTACAGTTTACCCCGGCGGCGCGTGTGCGTCGGCGACAGCGCCCTGCCATCCGGCCCGAAGATCAGGCCGCGGAGCAATGCCGGCGTCTGGCGGCGGGACTGGTTGGCACGGATGCGGGGGCTATCCCGCATGATGTCGTGCGCCCGATCCCATAGCTCCTGGCACACGATCGCCTGGTGCTCGCCGGGATAGACCTTCCCCTGGTGGGTCACGACGCCGAGGTACGTACGGAGGTTCAGCGTCTTGTAGATGGCCCCCTTGTCGAACGGCCGCCTCATCTTGGTCAACAGGCCTTCGGCGCGGATCGCCGGCACCAGCAGCGTGGCGGAGCCGATGGTGGCGAATGCCTCGAACACCCGCCGCACCGTTGCGGCCTCAGCCTCGTTGACCACCAGCTTGCGGTCATGAACTTCGTAACCGAGGGGCACAGGGCCGCCCATCCACATGCCACGCGCCTTGGAGGCCGCGATCTTGTCGCGCACCCGCTCACCGATAATTTCGCGTTCGTACTGAGCAAAGCTGAGCAGGATGTTCAGCGTCAGCCGGCCCATGCTGGTCGTCGTGTTGAAGGACTGCGTGACCGAAACGAAGGTGACGTTGTGGGCGTCGAAGGTTTCGACCAGCTTGGCGAAATCCATAAGCGAACGCGACAGCCTATCGATCTTGTTGACGGCCACGACGTCGACCAAGCCCGCCTCGATGTCGCGCAGCAGGCGCTGCAGCGCCGGGCGTTCCAGCGTGCCGCCAGAGATGCCGCCATCGTCATAGTAGTCCGGGACCAGCACCCAGCCTTCGGTGCGCTGGCTGGCAATGTACGCTTCGCATGACTCGCGCTGTGCATCCAGGCTGTTGAATTCCTTCTCCAGCCCCTCGTCGGTGGATTTCCGCGTGTAGACCGCGCACCGGATTCTGTGGGTCGGCGTCGGCGCGGTCGCTGGCGCGGTGGCTTTCGCTTTGCGGGTCATGCTGTCCCCCGCCGGTTCGCAATGCCAAAGAAGGCCCAGCCATTCCAGCGCGTACCGGTGATGGCGCGGGCGATGGCGGAAAGCGACTTGTAGGGCCGACCCTCCCAGGAATATCCATCGGCCAGGACGGTGACGGTGTGCTCGACTCCCTGGTGGTGCCGCACCAGCTTGGTGCCGGTGACCGGCTTGTCGTCGACCCGGATGCGCCGCAGCACCGGGTTGCCGCCGTCCAGTTGCTCACCCAGCGCCTCAAGGCGCCGCAGAGTCTCGGGCTTCAGCCCGCCATAAGCCAATTCCTGAATGCGGTACGCCAGCCGGCTCTGCAGGTATGCCCGGTTGTGCGGCGGCGCCTCCTTGCCGAACAACTCACGCCACTGCGCCTGCAACTCCGCCGCCGGCGCGGTCTTCAGTGCCGCCAGACGCCCTAGGACGTCGGCCGGCGGAATGGTGGGGAACGTGGTAGGCGCGGCGGTGGCCGCGGCGCCCTTGGGTTTGGCCAGTCTTGTCATGCGTCTCTCCGGTTGGTCCGGGTTGCATGACCGCGCTGGTGGGGCACGTAGTGTAGGCAAAACTCTCCGTGGTCCCCGGTCTCCGCCGCGTCACGCGCGCTTTCCTCGGCGATGCGGCTGCGCAGCCGCAGCAGGCCGGCGGCCAGGATGGCGCAGACCTCGCGGAGGTGGGGGGGGAGGTGGAGGTTGGGGGCGGTGGGATTGGGCAGGACCATGGGGCTCCGTGTCGCAATGTCCTACCCTCTCTTTACGGTTTGCCGAGCCTTGCAGTCTCACGCTGACCGCCCTGCCGCACCGTGCTGATGTTGTGCAGCGCGGAAGGTTTCCCCACGTTCGGCTTGATCTGGTCCCAGAACCGCACGACGCGCCGCTTGATGGAGCTGTCGCAGGGCACATTGTCCGAGCCCAGCTGCCGCTCGAACCAGTCGCGCATCTTGTCGATCATCTCGGCCTGCGTGGTCGGCACCCCCTCGTCGTTCACCGCGACGATCATCGCGCAGAGCACGCCCTCCCAGTCGTATTTCTCCGGCGCGCCGCGGCCCCGCCTCGGGCCTGCGTCGGGATCAGCTGCGCCTCGACCCGGGGGAGGCAACCTCACCTGTCGCGCCTCGAAACGCTCGAATTCGGTGTGCCGGACGACCAGCGCCGAACACTCCACAGCGACGATGCAGCGTTCGCCAGCATCATCGAGCGGCTCGATCACCTCATCATTGGTCGAGAAGAACCGCGCGACCATCTCCGCCCCGTGCGTCAGGACATCCGCTCCTGATGCGTGCCGCTGGCGCGCAGGCCGCAGAGGAAGCGGGCAATCGAGGCCGCGACCGTGACCGTGTTGAGGTCGAGCTGGGCCAGTTCGAGCAGCGTGCCGGTGTTGCGCGGACGGATGACCTGGTCGATGACCTCGAAGGTGCTGCGCGGCTGGCCGAAGGTCATCAGGATGTCGATGCTGGCCGGCGATGCGCCGCAGCTGTCCCGCGCCGCCAGCAGGTCGGTGTGCTGGATGATGTCGCGCAGCAGGGCGCGGGGTTCGTCGGGGAGAGCGTCGAACGCGATGCCGAATTCCACGGCATGCCGCTGGTCATCGCTGGCCGGCACCATCTGCGCCAGCCTCTGGCCCTCGGGGGTGTTGAGCGACAGCAGTCTCGACTCGGCCGGGCGCCTGGCGCGGTCGATCACGGCGCGCCTGGCCAGCACCGTGACGAAGGTGCTCCAGCTGCCGCGCTCGGGAGCGAACTGGGCGCTGCGCTCCAGCAGGATCAGCAGGATGTCCTGCTGCAGGTCATCGCGGTCCGAGGCGGACAGGGAGAGCCGCCGGGCGCCGGAGCGGGCATAGCGCGCGGCCGTGGCCAGGGCTGGGAGAAGATGTTCTCTGTCCCATGGGGGCAGGTGCGGCGGGAGGCTGGTGTCTTGTGCGGTCACTTTGATCTGCTCCGTTTTGGCGAACGGAGGAGAGCCGCATCGGCGCAGGACAAGAAAGCAATAAAGGCAAAAAATCTTGGTCAACAATTCCTGACTCGTTGACCAGACCCGAAATTCTGAATGAAAGCCGTAGCTTCTGGATGGCAAGCCAGCAGCCGGCTATCGATGCATGGATTTATTGACCGGATTGATGTCCTCGGCCTGGACTCCAGTCCGCGAGAGAACATAAAAGGAACACGGCTTATGCAGACACGCAAGGAGGAGCCCCGTCGCCATGCCAGCCCCCATCACCTATCCCCACGTCTCCGACACCGCGCAGCCGTTGCCGCTCTCAGCGGACATGCTGTGGCGTGTCGCCGCCCAGCTGCGCGCCGCAGTGACGCGTCAGCAAAGTCCCTGGGCGTTGGACCCCGACGCGCTGGTCCGGGCCTCCAGCCACCTGGACGTCAACGGGCGCTTGATCACCGCCACCTGGGATCTGGATCGCCCCCTGCGTGACGACACCGGGCATGATGTCCTTGGTATTTGCGAAACCGACCCGCAACTGCCCGGTGTCGCCTTGGTGTCGGTGAATGGCGCCATGGTCAAAGGCCGACCTGATCTGGCCCTCAGCACCATCGCCCATGAGATCGGCCACATCGTCTTCGATGTGCCGGGCACCGTCGACCAGCCCGCGCGCCGCTACCGCGCCATCACCAGGGGGCCCGACTGCCTCTCCAAGCCGCAGGTCCAGTCGGAACGCCGAGCGAACGAGTTCATGGGGGCGCTGCTGGTGCCGCCACACGCGCTGCATCTGCGGCTGGTCCAGTGTGCCCGCGCCGAGCGCATGCGCATGGTCCACGCACCCCATCGCGGCCGGCCGGGCCTGCGCGTTCTCGCAGCCGATACGCACCCGGAGGCGCTCGCCGGGCTCACCGCGGCGCTGGCCGCCGACTTTGGCGTGTCGGACCGGTTCATCGCAGTTCGGCTGCGCCGGTATAGTCTCATCGCGGGAGACGATCGATGAGCTTCGGTGCCGCGATCCGGGCACGCCGGACTGAACTCGGCATTGGTCTGATGGATATGGCCGAACGCCTCGGCGTCTCCGCCCCCTACTGGTCGCGCATCGAGCGGGAACTGGAGAGCCCGCCGCGCGACCAGCTCATCGAGCGGGCGGCGGCCATCCTGGGGATGCAAATGGACGATCTGTTCGTGATGGCGCAGCGCCTGCCACCAGATGCCGCCCAAGTGGACGCTCGGGCGTCCTGGGTCGCGGCATAGCCGCGCAGGGCGCGCCATGCGTCGCGGAGGCCCTTGCAGTCGCCGACGCCCTGGAAGCCACCCACGCCGCGCCCGTGGCCGCGCCCCGCGGCAACCTGCGCGACGCCGCCGTCGCCCTGCTCGCCGCCTGGGACGACCAGGACAACCGCGACACCGACATCATCGCCGCCCTGGAGGCGCCGATCGCGACCCTGCGCACCCTGCTGGCCGAGAAGGCGCCGCGCCCGGAGGGCACCCCACGCAAGCCGCGCGAGGGCACCAAGCAGGACGCTGTGCTGACGATGCTCCGCCGGGCGGAGGGTGCTACGGTCGCACAGATCGCTGAGGCGACGGGGTGGGCCAGCCACACGGTGCGCGCCTTCCTGGCAGGTTTGAAGAAGAAGGGCATCAAGGTCGACACCCTTGAGCGGGTGCGCATGGTCGGGCCGAATAAGGAAGGCGCGAAGGGGTCCTTCACCATCTACCACATGGCCGCCTGAGGACGCGGCGATGCCCCGCGAGCGGCGCTGGATCATCCTGGCCGCGGATGGCCGGCACTCCACCCTGGGGCGCCATGCCCCACCAGACGAGGAGGAGGTGGCGAAAGCCGCCTCCGCCCTCGCGGCGGCTGGGCTTTCCGGCTGGTATGTCATCCTCGACGGCGACTACTGGTCGCGCCAGTCGCCGGTGGTGCTGACGGCGGTCCGCCCGCTTGCCGGCGCCACCGACGCCGATTGGTCCGCCGCCGTCGCAGCTTTCGAGGCACTGCGCGTCGCAGCGACGTCGTCGAATGTCCGATCCTCGCCGTCCAGCACGGCGACCTCGCCGGTGATGTCCTGCCAGCGCCGCACGATCACATCGACATAGGCCGGGTCGATCTCCAGCAGTACTGCGCGGCGCCCCGTCCGCTCCGCGGCGATCATCGTCGTGCCCGAGCCGCCAAACGGATCGAGCACCGTGTCACGGTGCTTGCTGCTGTTGCGGACCGCCCGCTCCACCAGCGCCACCGGCTTCATCGTCGGATGCAGGTCGTTGCGGGCCGGCTTGTCGAAGTGCCAGACGTTCCCCTGGTCCCGCGCGCCGCACCAGTAGTGCTGGCTGCCGGCCTTCCAGCCGTAGAGCATCGCCTCGAACTGCTGGTGGTAGTCGGCGCGGCCCAGCGCGAAGGTGTTCTTTGCCCAGATGATGGTGCTGGACCACTTGCCACCAGCGTCCTGCCAGGCCCTGTGCAGCGTCGGCCATTCCGACGACGACATGCAGACGTAGCTGGCGCCCTTGGTCACCTGCAGCAGGTTGGTCAGCGCGGGCCGGATGAAGTCCAGGAAGCCCCCGCCCAGCGCATCATTGGCGATGGTCATCTTGGCCGCGGTGCCGCCCTCGTAGGCGACATTGTACGGAGGGTCGAGGAACGCCATGTCGGCCAGCCGGTCGGCGCCCAACGCGCGCTGCACATCCGCCAGTTTGGTGGCATCGCCGCACAGCACCCGGTGCTCGCCACAGCGCCAGAGGTCTCCGGTGCGCGACACCGCTACCGCGGGCAGCGGCGGCGCCTCATCGGCTGCATCCGCATCGCCACCATCTGCGGCGGCGAGCAACTGGTCGAGTTCCAGCCCGGAGAAGCCGAGCACATCGAGGTCAACCACGCCTTCGTCTCGGATAGCCACGCGGATACGGTGTGGACCAGGGCGGGTGTGTTCGCCGACACAGGAATCTGCCCATGTTCGTGCGCGCAGCGCTGTTCGGTGGGCTCGCGTCTGCGATGCAGACCGAGGTGCGGCGGCAACTAGCGTCTTGCGCCGTGCGGTCACCACCGCCTTTGCCGACATGCAAGCCGAACTCGCGGAAACTCCAGTTGTGGTTGTCGTCTTCAGTCAGCAATCAACTGTGCTCCCCGCAGGAAAGCACCAGATGGGGCGGCCAGCTTGAGTGGTACGCGTATCTGCTGTACCGATCATGAAAATTGTGCCGCGATGCGGAACACGGGAGCGAACCATGACGACGGTCAGAGACGGACTCAACCGGCGCACCTTGCTGCAAGCCGCCGCTGCTTCCACGCTTGCGATGCCCGCCATCGGTCAGGATATGCGGGCGCGCACCTTGAGGATGATCCCGTCCGCAAACCTGTCTTTCCTAGATCCAACCATCAGCACTGCGGGAGTGACCATCAGCCACGGCTTCGCGGTGTTCGATTGCCTCTATGGCGTCGATGCAAAGAACCAGCCCAAGCCGCAGATGGTTGAAGGCCATACTGTCTCGGACGACAGCAAGATCTGGACATTCACGCTGCGCCCCGGCCTAAAGTTCCATGACGGTGAACCGGTGCGAGGGCGGGACTGTATCGCCAGTATCAAGCGCTGGTCCGCACGAGACAGTTTCGGCCAGGCGTTGGCGAGGTTTACCGACAGCATGGATGCGCCGGATGACCGGACATTCCGCATCATTCTCAAGCGGCCAATGGGCGTGGTGCTCGACGCGCTCGCCCATTCCGGCCCGATCCCGTTGTTTATTCTGCCGGAACGGTTGGCGGTGACCGATCCGTTCAAGCCAATTCCCGAATTGGTGGGATCCGGGCCTTACAAGTTCCTGGCCAGCGAGTTCGTATCTGGCAGTCGCGTTGCCTACGAGCGTAACGGTGCCTATGTGCCGCGTGACGAACCGGCAGAGTGGACGTCTGGCGGCAAGCGGGCCTATTTCGACCGGGTTGAGTGGTCCATAATCCAAGACCAAGCGACGGCGGCATCGGCACTGGCGAAGGGCGAGGTGGATTGGTACGAACTCGCGATGCTCGATCTGGTGCCACAATTGCGCAAGAATCCCAACGTGATCGTGCGAAACAGGAGCCTCCACGGCTACGGTTCGGTGGCGCGTTTCAACTTCCTGCACCCGCCATTCAACAACGTGGCGATCCGCAGGATCGTGCGCGATGCCGTCAATCAGGTCGACTACATCCGGGCAATCCATGGCGACGATGAGGAAGGTATCGCCGAGTGCTATGCAATGTTCCTGTGCGGACTGCCTGGTGTCACCGAATACGGCGCGGCAACGATGAAGGGGCCGAAGGATTTCAACAAGCTGCGTTCGGAATTGAAGGCTGCAGGCTACAACGGCGAAAAAGTGGTGATCATCAACCCCACGGATTACAGTTTCATCTCCAGCCAAGGTCACATATCGGCCGACTTGCTGACCAAGATCGGTTTCAATGTCGAACTGCTCGACATGGATTTTGGCACCATGCTGCAGAGGCGCAATTCCAAGGCCGCGCCCGACAAGGGTGGTTGGAGTATGTTCCATACCAGTGCCGCGGCGCTGACGCTCGCCAATCCGGCTGAAAATTACTACACGCGTGGCCCTGCAGAAGGTGGCTGGGCTGGCTGGTATGTAAGCCCGGAGGCCGAGAGGCACGCCGAGGCTTGGATGTCCGCGACAGACCCAGCGGCGCGGCAGGCGGCCTTCGACGCCGCCCAACGCACCGCGATGGATGAGGTTGCAACTGTACCGCTTGGGTTCTGGCGTCCCAAGACGGCCTTCCGCAAGGACATCACCAACACCTTGCAATGCGACTATGGGCTGCTCTGGAATGTCCGCCGCGCCTAAAATCAGCCCAAGGAGGCTACGATGGCCGACGTACCAGTTGCCGGAACTGTCGCACCGGGTTTCGAGGGCGTGCGCGACGCGTTTTCCGCCAACTTCCGGCGGTCGGGTGAAGATCGCGAAATCGGCGCCGCGCTCGCGGTCTATGTCCGTGGCCGTTGCGTCGTTGACCTGTGGGGAGGCTACAGCAATGCGGCCGAAACCAAGCCCTGGTCACGCGACACCCTGATCAACGTCTATTCGGCCAGCAAGGGAGTGGTCTCGATCGCAGTCGCGATGCTGGTTGACCAGGGAAGGCTCAGCTACGACGACAAGGTGTCCAAGCACTGGCCGGAGTTCGCGGCAGGGGGCAAGGCAGAGGTAACTGTTGGGCAATTGATGTCGCATCAGGCCGGGCTCAATGGTTTCGACGAGACGGTCGTCATCGAAGACCTGTTCGACTGGGCGCTTTCCACAAGCCGTCTTGCGGCACAAACACCGGCCTGGATACCAGGGAGTGCTGCCTCCTACCACGCCATCACTCACGGGTTCCTTGCCGGTGAAGTCGTGCGCCGCGTGACCGGGCAGGATGTGGGCGGGTTCATCCGCGATGCGCTTGCCGGACCGCTCGGAGCGGATTTCCACATCGGCCTGCCTCTCGCACATGACTGGCGGGCCGGCGAGATCATCCCGCCCGACCCCGCGACACCAGCGCCCGTCCGTACGGCGGAGCTATCGCCGATTGCGGCCCGTGCGATGGAAAATCCCCGACGCGACGCCACTGTCCCCAACCGGCGCGAATGGCGGGCAGCCCAGATTCCAGCTGCCAATGGCCAGTCCACGGCCCACGGGCTTGCGCGGATTTATGCGGCGATCGCCAATGGCGGACGGCTTGACGGCTCGACTATCATTTCTCCTGCTGGGATTGAGCAGTTGCGGACGGTGCGCCATCCTGGTCCCGACATGATGCTCGGCCCGAGGCGATGGGCGGCGGGGGTGGCGCTCAACGTCATACCGAATTTTGGCCCGCACCCGGAGACGTTCGGGCATTCAGGCTTGGGCGGCGCCTATGGCTGTGCCGATCTCGAACGCGGCGTGGCGATCGGGTACGTGATGAACCGGCTAGGCGGGAGCCTGGTTGGCAATCCGCGCAGTGCCAGTTTGGCCGCGGCGGTGTTCTCTGCAGTAGATGGTAATTAGCGGAGCACTTCGCCAAACGTCCCAGTGGTCAGGCAGAAGTGGCTTCACGTGGAGCGGCCCTGTGCAAGCGCTTGCAGTGCCGCGTCGGGCGCATGGTCGAAGATAGGAAGTAGCGCTCCAGCCGCCCGCGCGGGCTTCACAGGGTGCTGCTCCCGGTTCCGCAGCGTCCTCATCGAAACGCTGATCGCATAGGTGAACGGTCGCTGCCGGCGTCGAGGGCGGCGCCTTGAGCGTCACCCGAGCAAAGCAACACGCACCACGCTCATCTGCCCATCCCTCAGGTCGCATCCACGCGGTGGCCGTGATCGATCGGACCAGAACCGATCGGCAGCAGCGTATCCGTCGCCGCAGGTGGGCTGACCGCCGGAATCGTGGCCATGGGCGCGGCTGCGATTGCTGCCGGCGTGCAGATCGCCAAGGCCGGCGACACTGCCACCGCTGTGCTGGCACGCCTGGCCAGTGCCACGGGCTCCGCCTCGGCGGCCGAACGGGCGTTCGAGGGCCTGTTCCGGCTGTCGCAGCAGACCGGCATCGCGGTGGCCGACAGTGCCGGTGCTTTCGCCCGCTTCGCCGTCGCCGCCAAGGAGGTGGGCGCCACCAACGACCAGGTGCTGCGCCTGGTCGGCGGGTTGCAGAAGGCCGGCATCGTCGCCGGTGCCTCGGCCGAGGAGACCGGTGCGGCCACCCAGCAGTTGGCCCAGGCGCTGGCCTCGGGCGTGCTGCAGGGCGACGAGTTGCGCTCCCTGCTGGAGAACATGCCGCAACTGGCGCAGGCGCTGGCCAAAGAGCTTGGCGTCGGTATCGGCCAGCTCCGTCAGATGGGCAGCGAGGGCAAACTCACCGCCGATCGGGTGCTGCCGGCGCTGATCGCCGCCGGAGAGAAGCTGGCCGCCGAGTTCGACAAGCTGCCGCCGACCATGGGCCGCGCGTTCGGCGTGCTCGGCGCGGCGATGGACAATTTCGCCAGCCAACTCGACAAGGCGCTCGGCCTGTCGCAGGCCATCGCCAAGGCCGCGATGGAGGCCGCCGCTGCGGTCAACGCGGTGCAGCGTTACGTGGCGCCGACCGACCGCCAGGCGGCCGAGAACGACGTCGCCCGCACCCGCGCCCGGCTGGAGGCCCTGCGCGCCGGTCCGGCCATGGATGATGGCTCGGATCCCGCTCGTGGCTACTCCGCCATCCAGCGTGCCCAGTTGCAGGCGGCAGCGACGGCCAGGCAATCGGCGTTGCGCCAGGCCGAGAGCGAGCACCGCGCCGCCAACGACCGGCTCGGTGAGATCGAGCGCGATGCCCAGCAACAGCGCTTTGGCGAGTTCGTCACCGCCCAAGCCAAGGCCGCCGATGCCGCCCGGACCCGCACTGCCCAGGAGGTCCGCGACGTCGTCGAGGCCAACGACAAGAAGCTCAAGGCGACCCGGGACTACCAGGAGCAACTGCAGAAGATCGCCCGCGCCGAGGCAGCCGGGGTCACCACCCTGCCGGGCGGCGCCAGCTTCGATGCCGCCAAGGCGCGCGCGGACGCACTGCGCGAGTACCAGGACAAGCTGGCCAAGGCCAACGAGGAGGGTCAAAAGGCCGCCAAGCTCGCCGACGACCAGGCTGCCAAGGTGGCCAAGGTCTCCGAGGCGCTGGCCGTCGAGCTCGATCGCCAGACCCGTCTGACCGCGGCCCAACGGCAGGGCAGTGATGCAGTGGCGGCGCTGAATGTCGCACTGGAGATCGAGAAGCAACTCCGCGAGGCCGGCCTCCCGGCGATCGAGAAGCGCACCACGGCCCAACAACGTGAGGCCGAGGCGATAGCCCAGACGGTGCGCCAGATCGAGACGCAGCGTGCTGCCTACAAGTCAGCGCAGGAGGACCAGAAGAAACTCGACGAGGCGCGTAAGGAGCAAGAGCGCCAGGTCCAGTCCACCACCGATGATGTCGTGCGCTATGCCGGCGATCGCTTCGCCGATTTCTTCGCCCAGACCGGCCGTGGCTGGGCCGGGGTGATGGACGATCTCTACCGGCTGGCGCGCTCCACCTTCGCGCGCATCGCCGCCGAGGCGGTGATCCGCCCGATCGTCACCCCCATCGTCCAGGGCATCTTCGGCGGCGGTGGGATCGGTGGCGTCTGAGAACGGCGGTGGAAAAGTTTGCCACGGTAGCGGCGGGATAGCCTCGCTGCGGGCGGCGTAAAAGTCGTCCAGTTTTGCCCTTTCTGTTTTCAGGGAGGGCGGGAGCATTTTCACCGTGGAACTGTATCGGAAGGTTCGCCTT
>CAMATI010000136.1 GCA_945861095.1 Asaia bogorensis
TTGTCCTGGCCCGATCGGGCCAGGACAATCCGGGTGACGCCAAGCAGAACAAAACAGGAATTGTGTTACCGACGTTCCCGGTCTAAAGTGTTACCAACGTGCCCGCTTGTAGAGGGCAAAGCCCCTGGTCGGGGTCCGGGGCGGAAGCCCCGCCCTTCCCCCTCCGCCTTCCGCCACCTATCCTCCCCCCAAACCAACCCCAACCGGGAGGCACCAAGATGCGCTTCGGCCTGATCATCCGCGGTCAATACCCCCAGGGCGACGACATGCGCGTGCGCCTGAAGGAAGACCTGGACGCCGCCAAATTCGCGGAAGACCTGGGCTATGACTGCATCGGCAAGGGCTCGCACTACAGTTCCCACCCGTTCCAGTATATCCAGCAGATCCCCTATCTCTGCCAGGTCGCGATGATCGCGCCCAAGCTGCGGCTGATCCCGGGCGTGGTCCTGCTGCCGCTGCACAGCCCGTTGCACGTGGCGGAGGAATTGGCCTCCCTGGACGTGATGTGCGACGGCAAGCTGGTGTTCGGCGCCGGCATCGGCTACCGGGAGGTGGAATTCAACGCTTTCGGCACGACCACGAAACAGTCCGGCCAGCGGTTCGAGGAATGCCTGACCGCGGTCAAGCGCCTGTGGTCGGAGGATTTCGTCAGCATGGAGGCCAGTTACTTCCGGCTGGACAATGCCAACTGCACGGTCATGCCGGTGCAGAAACCAATGCCGCCGGTGTGGATTGGTGCCAATGCCAATGTCGGCATCAGGCGGGCGGCGCGGATGGCGGATACCTGGTTCGTCAACCCGCACAACAAGCTGGATACGATCGCCGAACAGATGGAGGTCTACAAGCGCGCGCTCGATGCCGCCGGCAAGCCCTTCCCCGACGAACTGCCGATGGCGCGGGAGGTGTTCGTGGCACCCACGCGCGCCGAGGCGATCCGCCTTGCCGGTCCCTATCTGGAGATCAAATACAAGGCCTATCAGGACTGGGGCCAGGACAAGGTGATGCCGGCCAGCGATCATTTCGCGATGGATTTCGAATCGCTGATGCAGGACCGGTTTCTGTTCGGATCGCCGAATGAGGTCGTCGAACAGATCCTGACCCTGAAGCGTCGTTTCGGAGCGAACACGATGATCCTGGGCATCCACTGGGCCGGCATGCCCGCCAGCCTGGCGATGGAGCAGATGCAGATCATCTCGGAGCAAGTGTTCCCGGCAGTGCGTTCGGCTTGATCGTTTCTTAACGGTTGGATGCGGGAGGGGATTCGGCGTGTATTGGATGGTCCGTCGGGGGCAGGTCGGCGCCCCCGCCACCATCGGCGCAACTTCACCCGCGCTGCTTGGTGATCTTCGTGCCAGCGCGGTGGAGAACAGCGGACGCTGCCAAAGTCTCCATGCCTGTCCCGGAGCGTCTGATTGGTCGGGCCCGTGTGCGCCGAGGGGCGTCACTCTCCCCCGGAGATCATCGAGCCGCCCTGGCGGATCAGCGCTGGCGCCGAGGTTGTCCGGGGCTGGTGAAGTCCATCCATGGCCAACCCGGTGATGACATTCGAGCCGAAATTCTGGCTCGTGTAGGGTGATTTGTCGATACAGGCGCCTCGCTCGCCGAACCGGTGCGTGTTCGATCGATCGCGAGGGCTTCACACGGAGAACGCGGAGGACCACCGAGGGCCACGGAGACGTTGACCCTCCGACGGAACGCCCTGTCCGGCGATCGGGCGTGGGCGTGACATTGGCGGGTCATGCCCCAAGGGCGCATGGGGCGCCCGCGTCCGCCATCTGCATACGATCGTCGGAAACCCGGCGGCTGAACCGGTCGGGCGGGCGCCGTGGCGGGACGGGGGCAAGTGCCTGTCAATTGTACGGCATGCCCACGGGCGAGGCAGGGGTTAACGGCATGGTTATGCAACAATACCCCCGGGTTTTCGCACGCTTTCGTAACAGAAGACCCCGGATTCAGCCGGGTTCGGCGATGAAACGCGATATCCGGAAAGTTCGCCCGGTCGCCGGGGATA
This sequence comes from Asaia bogorensis, assembly GCA_945861095.1. Lineage (GTDB taxonomy): Bacteria > Pseudomonadota > Alphaproteobacteria > Acetobacterales > Acetobacteraceae > Rhodopila. The sequence continues at coordinate 2,012 of CAMATI010000136.1, forward strand.
TGGAAGAGTTCCCTGTTTTTTCAGTAATATAGACCATGCGGCTGAGACCCGGTCGTAAGAACCGCCAACCGCTCAAACCGGTCCGGTTTGCCCATTCCGGAATCTAGGCTTGCGTTGTTAACCTTTGCACGGTCTTTCACCATACCCAATGATTCCAATCATCTACGGGGCGTTATTCGGCCCGGTTCCACCCCCGGACAGAATCCGCTTGCCGCGACTGGCCTGTCGACTATAGAACATAGACAGAACCAAAGGCCCTTGTCGTGCCCAAGCCCGCTCTCGATCCAGGACCCGGTCCCGTCTCCCGCCAATCGGGCGTTGCCCATAGTGGCGGAACCGATCATGGTTCGGCGTTGCCTGAGGACCGCCCGCCCGCAAGGAGCCAGCCAACCATGTCGCACGCGCAGACCCGCCCCCTGGACCCGCCTCGACCGCTGATCGACGGCCCATCCGCCTGGTTCGGACCCGACCTGGTCAAGCGGCCCGAGGAATGGATCCATCCGCTCACCGCGACTGAAATCCAGGAAATCGAGGCCGCGACCGAAGCAGTCCAGGCCAAGGGCATCGACATCGCCGACATTCGCAAATCCGATTTTCCGCTGCCGACCCTGGGACCGATTCTGGACCGGATGCGCGGGGAAATCCTCAACGGGCGCGGCTTCGTGCTGATCCGCGGCCTGCCGGTGGAAGGGCGCCCGATCGCCGCCAGCGCCGCTGCCTATTTCGGCATCGGCACGCATTTCGGCAGTGCGCGGTCGCAGAATGCCAAGGGCCATGTCCTCGGCCATGTCCGCGACATGGGGTTGTCCACCAACGACCCCAAGGTCCGCACCTACCAGACCACCGAGCGGCAGCATTTCCACACCGATTCCTGCGATATCGTCAGTCTTTTGTGCCTGAAAACCTCGAAATCCGGCGGTCTGTCGTCGCTGACCAGCTCCAACACCATCTACAACGTGATGGCCGAACGCCGCCCGGATCTGGTGCGGCTGCTGTTCCAGCCGTTCGCCACGGATCGTCGGGGGGAGGTGCCGGAAGGCAAGCTGCCCTGGTTCGACATGCCGGTGTTCAACGATTACGCGGGCTATCTGTCGGCGATCTACTCACGCACCTATGTGCGCTCCTCGCAGCGCTTTCCGGACGCGCGTCGGCTGACCCCGGAGGATCTGGAGGCGTTGGACATGTTCGATTCCCTCGCCGAAAGCCCGGAATTGCGCCTGGATATCCAGTTCCAGCCGGGCGATATTCAGCTGGTGCACAATCACACCCTGCTGCACGACCGGACCGCCTTCGTCGATTGGCCGGAACCGGAGCGCAAGCGCCATCTGCTCCGTCTTTGGCTTGCCGCCCCCGGGGCGCGCCCGCTGCCGCCGATTTACGCCGAACGCTATGGCAGTCTGGAGGAAGGCAACCGGGGCGGCATCATCTGCAAGGATACCAGGCTGCACGCCCCGTTGGAGCCGGTCTGATCCCGTCTACTCCGCGGCCTGCTTGAAGCGGGTGGCATAACGGAGCAACGCGTCGTCCTCGTTCGGCACGATCGGCGCGAAATCCGTGTGCGCGATCCATTCCTTGCGGGTAGGCGTGCGGATGTAGTTGGAAACCGCGTTCAGGGTCAGATAGACGATTTTGCGGGGATACGGCGTGATATTGCCGGCCGATCCATGCACCAGGTTGCCGTGGAACAGCAGCAATCCGCCCGGTTTGCCGGTCGGCGCGACGATCCCGCCGGCATCGACCAGGCGGGTGACAGTCGCCTCGTCCAGGGTCCACAGCGGATAGGACGTGGTCGTCGTGTCATGTCCGGCCGCCAGCACGCCCTGGGTATGGCTGCGCGGCACCAGCATCAGCGGGCCGTTGATCGGCATGACCTCATCCAGGAAAACCGCGATATTCATGGCGCGCGGCTCCGGCATGCCGTCATCGCGGGCCCAGGTGCCGTAGTCCTGGTGCCACTGCCAGACATCGCCGGTGAACGAGGCTTTGGCGTTGACCTTGTACTGGTGCATGTAGACCGGCTCGCCGAACAACTGCTCGACCGGGTGGATCATGCGGGGGTGGCGGCCGAGGAGGCCAAAGCCCTCGTTGTAGAGATGGGCCGCGAAGGCGGTGCGAGGGGCGCCGGATTTCTCGCGCCAGACCTCCGGGCGCTGCTGGCGATAGACGGCTTCGGCTTCCTCGCGCAGGACGGCAACTTCCTCGGGGCGGAAGGTTTCCGGCAGGAACAGGTAGCCTTCCTCGTGGAACTGGCGGACTTGCTCTTCGGTCAGCATGGGCGCCTCCTTTGCGGGGGTTGGGGTGGACTCGCTGGGGTTCCGCATGCTCCCCTTGGGGGGATGTCGTCAAGAAGTGCGGGGCTTTGCCCCGGACCCCACCAGGGGCTTTGCCCCCTGGACCCCCACCAAAGGCGCGGCCTTTGGAATGCGATTCGTTTGTTGCCTTGCAGGATGGGGCCCTACCCGGACGTTGGAAGGTCGGTGTAGGGCCCCATCCTGCAAGGCAACCATGATCCGGTTCCAAGGGCCGTCGCCCTTGGTGGGGTCCAGGGGCAAAGCCCCTGGTGGGGTCCGGGGCAAAGCCCCGCGCCTCCCGACGCCACCCCACAGGAGGACTCGTCCATGCCCGAAATGCCCCCCCTAGTCCTGACCCACCCACTGCCCAACCCCACCTGGCTCGCCAAGCTGTCCGAGGACATCCTGGAGCCCGACCTCCCCATCGTCGATCCGCACCACCATTTGTGGGACCACAACGGCAACACCTACTACCTGGACCAGTTGCTGGGCGATTTGACCTCCGGCCACAACATCGTCGCTACCGTCTTCCTGCAATGCTTCTGGGCCTATCGCACCAGCGGCCCGGACGGCATGCGCCCGGTCGGTGAGACCGAATTCGTGGCCGGGGTCGCGGCCGAAGCTCAACGTCGCAAGACCCACGCCAACATCTGCGCCGGGATCGTCGGTTTCGCCGATCTGCGCCTTGGCGACGCGGTGGACGAGGTCCTGGAAGCCCATACCATCGCCGGCGCCGGCCGTTTCCGCGGCATCCGCCACATCACCGCGCGCCACCCAAGGTTCCTGGCCAGCATGTCCACGCCGCCCACCTTCGGGCTGATGGCCGACCCGACCTTCCGCAAGGGCTTTGCGCGCCTCGGAGCAAGGGGTCTCAGCTACGACGCCTGGCTGTACCACACGCAGATCGACCAGCTCGTGGACCTGGCGCGCGCCTTCCCGGACACGCCCATCGTGCTGAACCATGTCGGTGGTCCGCTCGGCGTTGGCCCCTATCGCGGCAAGCGGCAGGAGGTCTTTGCCGCCTGGCATGCCGCCATCAAGACGCTCGCGACCTGCCCGAACGTCCACATGAAGCTGGGCGGCCTGGCCATGGTGGTGAACGGCTTCGACTTCCACGAAAACGTGCTGCCACCGTCGTCCGGAGAGATGGCGGATGCCTGGCGCCCGTATATGGAAGCGCTGATCGAGGCCTTCGGTGCCTCCCGCTGCATGTTCGAGAGCAATTTCCCGGTGGACAAGGCGATGTGCGCCTATCCGACGATGTGGAACGCGTTCAAGCGGATCGCGGCGGGCGCCTCCGCGGCCGAGAAGGCCGCGCTGTTCCACGACACCGCGGCCCGGTTCTATCGGATTGCCTGACCGGGCCGGATGGCGCGCAATCTCGTCAAGGCCGCGCGCCATCCAGCATCAAACACGACCAACCCTGCCCAATCCAAGGAGGAAACCACAAATGGTCATCGTGCAAATCAACTATCGCCGTCCCGACATGCCAAAGGCCGACTGGGAAGCCCGCTACACGCCGGAGCGTGCCCGTCCGTTCCTCGACGTCGAGGGACTGCAATGGAAAGTCTGGCTGGATGGGTCCGACGAACGCCTGGCCGGCGGCATCTATCTGTTCGCGGATCGGGCGACGGCGGATGCCTACGTGGCCGGGCCGATCGTGGCGCGGATGAAGGCCAACCCGGACATCGCCGAACTCGACATCCGCGTCTTCGCCGTGCGCCAGAACATGAGCGAGATCACCCGCGCGCCGATCGGGGCCGCGCTGACCGGCACCGTGGCGCTCGCGGCCGAGTAGGAGGCGCGTTACATGACGGATGTTGCTGGAAAAACCGTGCTGGTCACCGGCGCGGCGGGCGGGATCGGCCAGGCATTGTGTCGGGCGTTCGTGGCGGCCGGGATGCGGGTCGGTGTATGCGACGTGGATGGGGCAGGGGCCGAGCGGGTCGCGGCGTCCCTGGGAAGCGAGCATGCGTTTGCCGTTGCCGCTAACGTCGCCGACCCCGGGTCTTGCCAAACGGCGGTATCCGCCGTGGCCGGCCGGTTCGGCGGCTTGCACGCATTGGTCAACAATGCCGGCCTGGGCACCGGTGCCATCCGCCAGGACCATTTTGCCAAGATGATCGAATTCGAGGAGGTGTCCGTCGAACTCTGGCATCGCTTCATCGACACCAACCTGAACGGTCCGTTCCACATGGCAAAGGCAGCCATGCCGTTGTTCCGGGCGGCGGGGTCCGGGCGGATTGTCAATGTGACGACCAGCTTCTTCACCATGCTGCGGCAGGGGTTCTATCCCTACGGTGTCGCCAAGGCAGGGTTGGAGGCATGGACCGCCAGCCTGGGTGCCGAACTGGTCGGCAGCGGGATCACCGCCAATGTCGTCGTGCCGGGCGGCCCGACCGATACGCCGATGGTGCCGGCCGACAGCGGCATGGACCGATCGGCGCTGATCCGGCCGGAGGCAATGGCGCCGCCCATGCTCTATCTCTTCTCCGACGCGGCCGCCAATGTCACGGCTCGGCGTTTCGTGGCGGCGCATTGGGATGCGTCCCTGCCGGTGGAACGGGCGGCGGAGGTCGCGGGTGCCCCGGCCGCCTGGTCGCAGCTTGCCGGCAGTCCGGTCTGGCCTGGTGGTCGGCCGAAGGAGTAGGTCCCCGCGTCGAGGCCGGGTGGTCCGATGGCGGCGCCTCGTGCCCACCCGTCGCGTTGAACTACCCGGCCGAAACAATATCCCATAGCGTTCCCTCCGCGTCATTGCGCGGGTTGATCCGGCAGCCTGCCCCCAGCGCGGCCCCATTGGACGTCGAAGCGCGGGTTGCCGGATCAAGCCGCCAATGACGCGGACGGCGGCGCATGGGTCATTGTTCGGACGGTTGGCGTTACAGATGTCGAACCAACGATCCGCCCGTGCCGCGCCCGCGGGGAGGTGCGTTCCAGCGCCGCCCGGGTGATATCCGGCGGAGGCCGAGCCACCAGCGATCGATCGAGCTATGCCGACCCTGGCCCATCTGGCCGATGTAATTCCGCGCCACCAGGGCCATGTGCGCCTCGGCACCCTGGCGCGCGTGCCGACTCCAATTGAAATGGAAGCCTCCGCTCGGCTTGGTTCGAGTGTTCGGCGTCGGCTGAGTGCGCCCCTCCGGAAGGGGCCATGATGCATGCCGCCAGGGGGCGGGAACCGCGGAAGGAATTCGCTTTGACGCAACGGACTGGGACCATACCGGCGGCAACGTCTCGGCTGGCGATGTTGGCGGCGACGATGCTGGTGGCCGGATGTTCCATGTTCGGTATCCGCGATGGCACGGAATCCCCGTCCTATGAGGTGGTCGGCATGGTAGGAGAGGCGGAAATCCGCCAATACGCCCCCCGCATTGCCGCCCAGACGATCGTGGAAGGGGCCGAGGAACCGGCTCGGTCGGCTGGATTCCGCAAGGTCGCCGGTTACATTTTCGGGGGAAACCGCACGCGGGCCGATATCGCCATGACCGCGCCGGTGGTGCAGTCCGCGGCACCGTCGAGAGAGATTGCGATGACGGCCCCGGTTGTCGCGCAAGCGGCGGGCGAGGGCAAATGGGCGATCCGCTTCATCATGCCGGCGCAATACACGATGGCGACGCTGCCCGAGCCGCTGGATGCGGCGGTCACCCTGGTATCGGTCCCGGCGGAGACCATGGCGGTCATCCGCTTTACGGGAAGCCGATCGGCCGCGGCCATGGCAGACGGGCGGGGTCGGTTGCGCCAGGCGCTGGCCGGCAGTGCCTGGACGATGGTGGGGGACCCGGTGGACTGGTTCTACGATCCCCCCTGGACCTTGCCCTTCCTGCGCCGCAATGAGGTCGCGGTGCCAGTCATGGCGCGCGTGCCGTGAATGCTGGCGTCGACCCGTACTCGTGACGCCAGGCGGGTAGGGGCCGATCAGCAGCGATGCTCCGTGCGCAATGCGGCTTCCAGGATGGGATGTTCGGGTGGTCCACACATGCCGGTTCGCGGGTGGTGTCGATGCGCTTCCGACGGGTGGCGGCGCGCCGGCGGCCGATGCGGTGGCCGGGACCCGAACGGCGCTGGGATCAGGTCAGGGATCCGCTCCGCCGAGCGATATGTTCGCCCAGGAATTCCGCGTCCTCGCCAACGCCGGACAGAAATGACGATTTGGTCTTGTACATGTGCGATAGGCCGAGGAAATACGCACCGGGAATACTGGTGACGCCGCGCTTCTGGACGGGCAGCCGAGCGGACGGATTGGCGCTGGGGGCGAACACGTCCAGATGGACCCAGTCGAAGGCATAGCGATAGCCGGTGGCCCAGAGCACCGTGCCGATGCCGGCGTTCCGCAGATTGAGCCGTTGCGGCGTATCCGCCTCCGGCCGCCATTCCGTGGACCGGTCGCCCTCGTCATCCGGCAGCGAAATGCCGGTCCGCTCGACATGTGCGTCCGCGCCACGGATGAAGTTCCTGTACGTCTCATCACCGGCGGCCAGGAGTTCGGGCAGATCGGTTGCCAAGGAAACCACGCCATCGCGCGCGTCCAGGACCCGGCCGAGAAGGCGCATGCCACGGGCGGCGTAGGCGCGCAGGTCGACGGTGTGGCCGCCATTGGCCCCGCTGATCAGCAAAGGCGGCTGTCGGACTGCCTGCTCATCGGCGATCTTTTCATCGAGGCCCAGCGCGCCGATCCACCAGATGATGTCCCGCCCGCGGTAACGGCGCGGCAGCCTGCGGTGAGGCCCCACGGACAGAAAGACCATGCGGCCGGCTTGCAGCAATTCCTCGGCAATCTGACAGCCGGAGGCACCGGCCCCGACCACCAGGACCGCGCCCGGGGGCAACTGCTCGGGATTGCGGTAGGCGCTCGCGGTGGTCTGGAACACCCCGCCCAACTGGGTCGCCGCTGCTGGGATCATCGGCTGCTGATACGGGCCGGTGGCGATCACCACGTTGTCGGCCTCGATGGTTGCATCGGCGGTGCCGAGGCGGAAGCGACCGTCCGGTCCGTGGTGCAGCGTGCGCACGTCGACCCCGGTCCGCACCGGGGCTTGGATGAAGTCGGCGAACGATTCGATGAAGCGAACGACGTCATCACGCGGGGCGTATTCGTCTGGCCTGTCGCCGGTGTAGCCGAAATTCGGCAGGCGCATCGCCCAGTTCGGAAACTGGAAGCGCAGCGAATCCCACCGCTCGCTGCGCCAGCGTTCGGCGATCCGGTGCCGTTCCAGCACGACATGCGCCAGCCCGTGGCGGGTCAGGCTCTGGCTCATGGCGAGCCCGGCCTGGCCGCCGCCGATGACGACGGTTTCGATCCGCTCGATCGTCATCCTGGTCGTCCGTTCGGTCGTCCGTTCGGGCGCCTACTCGGCCGCGACCGATAGCGGTGCCTTGTTCGCCGCGGCGCGCACCAGCGGCAGCAGATGGCGGCCGTAGTCGGTGGCGTCGTCCAGCGGGTCGAAGCCGCGGATCAGGAAGGTGGTCACACCGAGGGCGTGATATTCCAACAGGGATTCGGCGACTTGTTCGGGGGTGCCGACCAGGGATGTGGTGTTGGACCCGGCCCCGACAGCCGCGGCGACTTCCGTCCACAGGCGCTTGTCGCGCACCTTGCCGCCCGCGGCGGCTTCCAGCAGTCGCTTGGATCCGACGCTTTCGGGTTTGGCGTTGAAGCGCCCGACGCCGTTGCCGCGCAGATCGCGGATGCGTTCGATGATCCGGTCCGCGCGCAGCCAGGCGGCGTCCTCGGTTGCCGCCAGCACCGGGCGCATCGACAGGCTGAACCGCATCGTGTCGGGGTTGCGTCCTGCCCGCGCGCAGGCGGCGCGAACGCGGGCGATGGTGTCGCTCGCCTGCTCCAGCGTCTCGCCCCAGAAGGCGTAGATGTCGGCGTGCCGGGCCGCGAACTCTATCGCGATATCCGAGGAGCCGCCGAAATAGACGGGAATGTGCGGTTTCTGGACCGGCTTGACCCGGGCGAAGGCGTTCTCGACCTGATAATATGGCCCGTGATGGCTGAATGGCGCCTCCGCCGTCCAGGTCTGGCGCAGCAGGCCGACATATTCGTCGGTGCGGCGATACCGCTCCTCATGGCTCAGGAAATCGCCGTCGCGGCGCTGTTCGACGCCGTCGCCGCCGGTGATGATATGGATGCCGCCGCGACCGCCCGAGAACACGTCGAACGTGGCGAACAGCCGAGCGGCGTAGGTCGGAGCGATGAATCCGGGGCGGTGCGCGATCATGAAGCCTAGTGTCTTCGTGTGCTGGGCGGCATGGGTCGCGACCAGGACGGCGTCGGCATCGGCGGAGTTGTGGGCGATGAGCACGCGATCGAAGCCGGCGGCCTCATGCGCCTGGGCGAAGCGGGCGATGTAGTCGGGATCGATGACCGGCCCCTGGGGCGGGTGGATCTCGGACTTGGCTTCGGCCGCGATCATACCGATGAATTCGATGGTCATGGAGAGCTCCTGCCGGACGGTCGGGCAATCTACGGGGGATGACGCCAATGGTCCACGGAAGAACGGCGCGGATGGCGGTTCCCACTATGCCCAGCCGCGTTTGCCCTTCTGGCAGGAGGCCCATTTTTCACGGTCCCGTGATGGTCCGAGCGGCGGTGGCCGCGACGGCCAAGGTTCCAGGCAGAGCATCCCGCGACGCAAACACGAGATAGGTCGTCAAGCTATGCAAATTTTGGAAGAACCCCTGACGGGTCACCAGTTGCCGCTTGGCGGCCCGCAAGCCGGATCCGGACAAACCACGCTGCGGCCAACTTCACCACGATCAAACACATGGCCTGCAATTTTCTGCGAATGCCGTCAGGGAAGGACCTGCTTCGGCTCCGCCGCAAGCTCGCCGGATGGAACGACGCGTTCCTCACGGGACTTATTGCGGCATGATATCGTTCTTATCCGACTGGCCTGGCGCATCCCCGAACCCGACTGCCCATCCGCGCATCTCGTGCTAAGGTCCGGGGAATCGCACTATCCCGGAGGAAACCATGGATCCCCTGACCCCGCTCGATTTTGTCAGAGACCGCAATCTGGCTCTTGAACTGGTTCGCGTGACCGAGGCGGCGGCTCTTGCCGCTTCGCGCTGGATCGGTCTCGGCAAGAAGAACGATGCCGATGGCGCCGCGGTGGAGGCCATGCGCAAGGCGTTCGATTCGGTGCAGATCAATGGCACCGTGGTGATCGGCGAGGGCGAAATGGACGAAGCCCCCATGCTGTTCATCGGCGAGAAAGTGGGGGCTGGCGGGCCGGAGATGGATATCGCCGTGGATCCGCTGGAAGGCACCACCTTAACGGCCAAGGGGGGGCCGAGCGCGATTGCGACGGTGGCGTTGGCGGAGCGTGGGAATTTTTTGCATGCGCCTGATATCTATATGGATAAGATCGCGGTCGGCGGCGGATTGCCGGACAATCTGATCGACCTTGATGCGTCGGTAGCCGCCAATTTGCGGAACCTGGCCAAGGCCAAGAAATGCGATATCTCCGATCTGGTGGCCTGCATCCTGGATCGCGATCGCCACAAGGAACTGATCGCCAAGACCCGGGAGGCCGGCGCCCGCATCATGCTGATCAGCGATGGCGATGTGGCCGGGGTGATCGCGACGACAATGCCCGAGTCGCTGATCGACATTTATCTGGGCTCGGGCGGCGCGCCGGAGGGCGTGCTGGCGGCCGCGGCCCTGCGCTGCGTGGGCGGGCAGATGCAGGGGCGGCTGATGTTCGAGAACGACGAGCAGATCGAGCGCACCCGGTCCATGGGCCACGCCGATCCGAAGCGGGTGTTTTCGTGTGAGGAAATGGCCAAGGGCGATGTGATGTTCTCGGCGACCGGCGTCACGTCCGGCCCCATGCTGCGGGGCATCAAGCGCTTCGGCCAAGGGGCAATCACTCATTCGGTGGTGATGCGCAGCCGGTCCGGCACCGTTCGCTATATCGAAGGGCACCATAATTTCGCGATGAAGACATGGACTCCGAGCTAGGGGACGCCGAGCCAGGGGACGCTGAGCCAGGGGACACCGAGCCAGGGGACCCTGGCGCCGGGGCGTGTCGTTGACCGATCCGGTGGTGGATGTTGTCCCTGGTGTTTCCCCTGGTGTTGCCGTGGGTGCTGTCCCGGAAGCTGCCTTGGGGGTTACCCGCAGCCTGAGCGGACGGCGGTGGCTATGGCGGGCCGGAGAGGACCGCATCGCGTTCGGCATTGCCCAGCGTTTGGGCGTGCCGGAAATCGTCGGGCGCCTGTTGGCCGCGCGGGATATCGGGATGGACGCGGCGCGCGACTTCCTGGAGCCGACGTTGCGCGCGCTGCTGCCCGATCCGTCTTTGCTGCTCGACATGGACGTTGCCGCCGACCGCCTGGCTCGGGCGGCTCGCCAGGGCGAGACCATCGCCGTGTTCGGCGATTATGACGTCGATGGCGCGTGCAGCGCGGCCCTGATGGTCACCCTTATGCGCGGGCTGGGATGCACCGCGCATCATTATGTGCCGGACCGCTTGAAGGAGGGGTATGGGCCGAATGCGGCCGCCCTGACCGGACTCGCCGCCAAGGGGGCCAGTCTGATCATCTGCGTCGATTGCGGCACTGCCGCGGCCGATGCGCTGTCGGCGGTGGTCGGCCGAGCCGACGTGATCGTGCTGGACCACCACAAGGCGGACGGGCCGCCGCCGGCGATCCTGGCGACGGTCAATCCCAATCGGTTGGATGACGTGTCCGGCCTGAATACGCTGTGCGCCGCCGGGGTCGCGTTCCTGACCGCGGTTGCCACCGTGCGGACCCTCCGACGTGGCGGATATTTCACCAACCGGCCCGAACCCGATCTGATCGGATTGCTGGATCTGGTGGCGCTGGCCACCGTCTGCGATGTGATGCCGCTGACCGGCGTCAACCGCGCCCTGGTTTGCCAGGGTTTGAAGGTGATGGGGCGGCGTGGCCGGCCGGGGATCGCCGCGCTGCTGGACGTCACCCAGCAACGCGAAAAGCTCTCGGCCTTCACCTGCGGTTTCGCGCTCGGCCCCCGCATCAACGCCGCTGGCCGGATCAGCGAGGCCGATCTCGGTCTGCGGCTGCTGCTGACCGACGACCGGGTCGACGCCATGGCCCTGGCTGAGCGTCTGGACAGCGTCAATCGCCAGCGCCAGGAGGTAGAGGCGGGGATGCTGGAAGCGGCGCTCTACCAGGCCGAGCAGCAGGCCGCCGCCGGTCATGCGGCCCTGGTGGTGGTGGGGGCCGACTGGCATCCCGGCGTGGTGGGGATCGTCGCCGGCCGCATCAAGGAGCGCTTCAACCGCCCCGCCTGCGTTGCCGGTGTGACGGGCGGCATGGCCAAGGGATCCGGCCGGTCGGTTCCCGGGGTCGATCTGGGGGCCGCGGTCATCGCGGCGCGTCAGGCGGGCATCCTGACGACCGGGGGAGGCCATCCGATGGCGGCGGGGTTCTCTCTGCCAGAGGGGAAGGTCGAAGCGTTCTGGGCCTTCCTGAACGACCGCCTGGCCGCGGCAGCAGCATTGCCGAGCGCGGCGGACCTGCGGGTAGAGGGGGCGTTGACGGTCCCGGGGGCGACGACCGAGGTCGCTCGGCAACTGGAGCGCCTGGCGCCCTTCGGCGCGGGTAACGAGGAGCCGACCCTGGTCCTGCAACGCGCCCGAGTCGTTCGCGCAGACCGGGTTGGGCGGGAGCAGATGACGATCCGCGCGTTCGTGGAAGGGGAGGGGGGAGGGCCTCGGCTGAAGGCCATGCTGTTCCGAGCGCGGGAGGGCGCTTTGGCGGAAACCCTGCTTAATCGTGAAGGTATGCCGCTGCATCTGGCCGGTCATCTTCGTGCCGAGGAATGGAATGGGTCGGTTAGCGCGAGTTTCATCATCTCGGACGCGGCTGTTGTTGGATGAGTGACTTGACCGGGGGGATGCGGTCCGCTACCCACCGCCGGCCCTGAGGGCGTCCATGGGCTAGGACGCTTCTGAGGGTAGGTCAGTCCCGTTCGTCTAGTGGCCTAGGACACCAGCCTTTCACGTTGGTAACACGGGTTCGAACCCCGTACGGGACGCCACCGCTCTTCGCTGGAAAACTCTCCCCGGTTTGGGCTGCGTCAAAAGTCCGCAGTATTCCACAGGGTTTTTGGAAGGGGTGTTGACCTCCCTGCCCCTCGAAGGCCCGGAATTCTCTCTCTGGGGGCGGTTTCTCTCCGAGGCTGTTGACTTGGGCGATTTAGTACCAACTTCCAACACATTGATATAGCGTTGGTTTTTCTGCCGCGGGCGTCGGAAAGTTGGGGAACTGAATGGGTGGGCGATGAGTGCTGTGCGCGAATAGTACGATCCGGGCGGCTCGGCACTTGCGCACGGCGCCGGTGCGCGAGCCCCCGCACCCATCTCCAGACGGGCGAGCCCGAGACCGGCAACAGGGTGGTCACGCCGCCCATTCCGCCGAGAGCGCTTCAGCCTGCTGCAGGACGTTCTGCACCGCCGCATCCTGCAGGTCGGGCGGGTAGCCGTACTTGCGCAGTATCCGCTTGACCAACACCCGCATCCTCGCCCGCGCCGTTTCCCGGTGCATCCAGTCGACCGATACATTGCCCTTCACGCTGGACACTAATTCGTGGGCGATCACTCGTAGCGCTGGCTCCCCCATCATCGCCCTGGCGCTCTCGTTCTCGGCCAGCGCGTCGTAGAACGCGATCTCCTCGTCGCTGAGCCCGGCTTCCTCCCCACGCGATCGGGCGGCCCGGATATCCTTGGCAAGGGAGATCAGTTCCTCCAACACCTGGGCGGTCGTGATGGCGTTGGCGTGATACCGTGCGATGGCCGCTTCCAGCCGTTCGGTGAAAGCCCGTGACTGGGTGACATTGCGCTGGGATTGCGCCCGCACATCGCCGTTGATCAGCTTCTTCAGCGCTTCGATGGCCAGGTTCTTCGCCGGCATCTCCCGAACCTCGGTCAGGAACTCGTCACTCAGAATCGAGATATCAGGACTTTCCAGCCCGGCAGCCTGCATGATGTCGACGATCTCGGTCGAGACGACGGCCCGGCTCACGATCTGCTGGATGGCGAGTTCGCGGTCGGCCCCTGTCTTCTTGCCATCGCCAGGTACGGTCTTCACCAGCGCAGCCCGGATCGCCTGGAAGAACCCAACTTCCTCGCGGATCGACCGTGCTTCGTCGCTCGCCGCGGC
>CAMATI010000137.1 GCA_945861095.1 Asaia bogorensis
ACCGGCATCGGCCGCGAGAGGCGAATCGGACGCTGACGTGGGACGGAAAGCATGCTAGATGCGCTTCCGGACAGCCGGGTTAGCACAGTGGTAGTGCAGCGGTTTTGTAAACCGAAGGTCGGGGGTTCAAATCCCTCACCCGGCACCAATCGACGCGGAACGGTCACAGGCGCCGAACGTCTATGTTCTCCCGGCACTGACCGACTCCGGCATGACCGCCACATCACGCGACACGGTCACCGACTTCGCGGCGCTGAAGAACGACCCGGGCACCGACCAGAGCCGGTATCCGGTTCGCGTCGATGGGAAGTTGGTCGGCCCGCGACGCCGGCCGTTTTGCCGTGGACAGCCGATTACGGGCCGACGGTCAGGACGCGTCGGATTTCGTCCGAGCGGAACCCGATCGCCGATGGCCGGCGCACGCCGGGGATCGCGGCTACATCGTAGAGTTCCTGCACCACACCGCAAAACCGCACCCAATGCACGGTATCGCCGGTGCGCAAGTCGACCACGATAATCGCGCAGCGGGGTTCGGCGCCGCGGCGGATCAGTTCCTCGTTCAACGCCAGGCCGTTGAAGGTCTTGTTGTCGCGCGGCAGCGACAGTCCGATCAGCGCGAAATCCCCGATGAAGGACAGGCCCCGGGTGTAGCCGGGGCAGAACGCCACCGGTTCAAACCGGCCCGCCTTTGTATCGATCCAGCCGAACTCGCCGGTGCCGGAATTCAATAGCCACAGCTTGCCATTGTGCAACCGGGGAGAGTGCGGCATCGACAGGCCGCCGGCCACGGTTTCATTGCTGTCCACATCGATCAGGCAGCCCCCGCCACGACGGTGCTCTCGCCATCCATCCGCCACGTCGCTGCGCCCGACCACGGTGACATAGGCCGGCTTGGCGTCCCGCATCGCCAGGCCGTTCAGATGGCACCGGTCCTCGGCCGCCAGTTTGCTGATGAAGCGTGGCTGCCATAGCGGGGTGAAACTGTCGGTTTCCGATACGGTGGCGATGCAACTGAACAGCGTATTGGCGAACACCGGCTTGCCGTCGATGCCCAGCGCGATGTCATGCACGTCGAGGTCCCCTGTCACCCAGGACATCCGAGGCGAGTAAAGCGCGTCATGACCCTGGTGCAGGGCACCGGCCGCCAGAACGTTCTGGAATCGCCAGATCTGATACAAGGTCGCGACGTGCAACGATCCGGGGGTGGCGACCAGGCCCATACAGCGTTCCAACGTCCGCTCGAACACCGAAAGCCGCCCGTCTTGTTGGAGGCCGAGCAGAAAGAGCTTGCCGGCCTGGTAGGTGGTGATGGCGAGACTGATGTTTTGTTCGGCCAGGAAGTTGGGGAATTGCCGCGATGTCTGCAATTCCAGCTTCACTTGCGGTTCGGTGGTTGCGGTGTCGCTGGGTGGCACGGTTTGCTCCTGGTCTCGGATGTGTCGGCTTTGCTCGATCGTCGACCCGAGACCCTACATGGTTCGCGGGCTTCGGGAAGTCGGAGCGTCCCGGTGCCGTGTGACGAAAGCTTGACATTCTTATACTCAGCTCTAGCATAAGCTCCTGAAATGCTCATATAGAGCATAATCAGGAGGGACCAACCAATGTCCGCATCCACGCTGCTCGGCCCGCTGCTCGGCCCGCTGCTCGAACGCACCGCCCCGCTTTATCAGCGGGTCAAGGCCTTCATCCCACCGATCGAATGGCCGGTGTTCGCCGACGATATCGACGCCATCCTGCGCCTGAAGCGGGAGAAGAACGCCGTCATCCTGGCGCATAACTACCAGACGCCGGAAATCTTCCACTGCGTCGCCGACATCGTGGGCGACAGCTTGGCCCTGGCGCGGGAGGCCATGAAGGTGGATGCCGACGTGATCGTGCTGGCCGGCGTGCACTTCATGGCGGAGACGGCAAAGATGCTGAATCCCGCCAAAACCGTGCTGATCCCGGACACGCGCGCCGGCTGCTCGCTGGCGGAATCGATCACGGCTGCTGACGTCCGCCTGATGCGCGAGCGTTATCCCGGTGTGCCGGTCGTCACCTATGTGAACTCCTCGGCCGCCGTGAAAGCGGAATCCGACATTTGCTGCACCTCGGGCAACGCCAAGAAGGTCGTGGAATCCCTGGGTGTGGACCGGGTGATCATGCTGCCCGACGAGTATCTGGCGCAGAACATCGCCGCCCAGACCCATGTGAAGGTCATCGCCTGGGCCGGTCACTGCGAAGTGCATGAGCGGTTTACCCCAGCCGAAGTCCGCACCCTGCGTGCCGAAAACCCAGGAGTCGTCATTCTGGCGCATCCGGAATGCCCGCCCGACGTGATCGCCGAGGCCGACTACACCGGGTCCACCGCCGACATGAACAACTATGTCGCGACACGGAAGCCCCCGCGGGTGGTGTTGCTGACCGAATGCTCGATGGCGGACAATATTTCCGTCGCCAACCCGGAGGTTTCCTTCGTGCGGCCCTGCAACCTGTGCCCGCACATGAAGCGGATCACCCTGCCCAATATCCGGCGCGCGCTGGAGACCATGACCCATGAGGTGACCATCGATCCGGCCCTGATGGACCGGGCGCGCCTGTCGGTCGAACGCATGTTGGCGGTCTGAGCGGGAGACGGGCGATGTTGGTTGCTCCTCTCCCCCTGGTCATGATCGAACCCTCGGTACGCGCCGCGCTGCTGGAGGATTTGGGACGGGCAGGGGACCTGACCACGGACTCGATCGTGCCGGCCGACGCGCGGACGGAATGCGTGATGATGGCGCGCCAACCCGGCGTGGTGGCCGGGTTGGACTACGCATTGACCGCGTTCCGGCTGATCGATCCCAGCATCCAGGTCCGAGTGGACCGTCCGGATGGCACCCGTCTGGCGCCCGGCGATGTGATCGCGACCGTCACCGGCTCCGCCCGCGGCATCCTGACAGCGGAACGGACGGCGCTGAACTTCCTGTGCCACCTCAGCGGCGTGGCCTCGGCCACCCGCGGCATCGCGGACGCCATCATGGGGACGAAGGCGCAGGTCTGCTGCACCCGCAAGACCATGCCGGGCCTGCGAGCGGCGCAGAAATACGCCGTGCGGGTCGGCGGCGGATCGAACCACCGCTTCGGTCTGGATGACGCCGTGCTGATCAAGGACAACCACGTCGCCATTGCCGGCGGTGTTCGCACGGCGGTGGAACGCGCGCGGGCCGGCGTCGGCCATCTGGTCAAGATCGAACTGGAGGTCGACACGCTGGACCAGTTGCGAGAGGCCATGTCGCTGCGGGTGGACGCGGTGCTGCTGGACAACATGGGCCCCGACATGCTGCGGGAAGCCGTGGGGATCGTGGCCGGGCGCGCCATTACCGAGGCATCTGGGCGCATTCGGCCGGATACGGCCCCGGCCATCGCGGCGTCCGGCGTGGACCTGCTGTCGGTGGGCTGGCTGACCCACAGCGCGACGGTGCTGGATATCGGGCTGGATCATCGTGGGTAGGGGCGGAGAGTAAACCTTGGGGCTCCGCCCCAAACCCCGCGAGGGGCGTTGCCCCCTCGACCCCCACCAAGGCTGGGCCTTGGATGCCTTCTGTTGGGTCAGGGAGGAAAGGGGGCCGACACGGACGTTGAAACGCCATGGTCGGCCCCCTTTCCTCCCTGACCCAATTGATCGCGGTCCAGGGGCCGTAGCCCCTGGTGGGTTCGAAGGGCGAAGCCCTCGCGGGGTTTGGGGCGGAGCCCCAAGGCTTTCCTTCCTCCCCCCGATTGCCCCGCCAATTGCCGAGCATCGCCTAACTCACCGCCTTTCGCACCCGCGCCGAGACGTATTCGCTGATCACCACCGTCCCCAGGATCACCAGCAGGATCAGCGCCACCTGGTTCCACGCCAGGGTGCTCATGGAGCTTTCCAGGTTCATCCCGATCCCGCCGGCACCGACCAGGCCCAGCACCGTTGCCTCCCGGATGTTGATGTCCCAGCGAAACACCGAAATCCCCGCGAAGGCCGGCACGATCTGCGGCCACACGCCCCACGCCAGCACCTGCATCGAAGACGCGCCCGTCGCCCGGATCGCCTCGATCGGTTCGACATTGATCTCCTCGATCGCCTCGTACAGCAGCTTGCCCAGGAACCCGATCGACCGCAGACCGATCGCCAGCAGCCCGGCGAACACGCCCGGACCGACCAATGTGACCAGCAGCAATGCCCAGATGATTGCATTGACCGATCGCGACGAAACAATCACCAACAACGCCAACGGCCGCACGAACATTGCGCTTGGCGTTGTATTCCGCGCCGCCAGGAACGCGACGGGCAGCGCCATTGTAATGCCCAGTATGGTCCCAAGGGTCGCCATATTGATGGTGTCCCACAGCGGCCACCACAGATCGCCCATATAGCTCCAGCGAGGCGGCAGCATGCGTCCGCCGATATCGGCGGCCTGGGTCGAGGCATCCAACACAAACGCCCAGATCGTGTCCTGTGTCATCACCCGCCAGGTGAACGCGAACACCACCAGCGCCGCGAACCATGTCAGGCCGCGGGCCCATTGCGCCCGGGTCGTGCGCCGCTGCCAAAGCTTCTCGCCCGTCGCCGCCCGAGAGACCGGCACTACTGCGCCCTCTCGCGGATCAGGCCGGACGTGTATTCGCAGACGAACACGATCGCGATGATCACGACCAGGACCGCCGCCGCGCTGTCATACTCATACCGGCTGAGTGCCGTGTTCAACGTGGCACCAATCCCACCCGCGCCGACGATCCCCACCACCGCCGATTCCCGGAAATTGATATCCAGCCGATACATCGACAGCCCGATCAGCCGAGGCGCCACCTGCGGCAGGATCGCGTAGATCATCACCTGCCACCAGCCGGCGCCGGTCGCGCGTATGGCTTCCAGGGGTGCGTGGTCGATGTCCTCGATATCCTCCGCCAGCAGCTTGGCCAGGAAGCCGATCGTGCCGAACGCCAGGGTCAGGAAGCCGGCGAAGGTGCCGAAGCCGACCAACGCCACCAGCAGGATCGCCACCACGATCTCGTGCAGGCTGCGTGACACCGCGATCACCGATCGGCACACCATATAGACCGGCAGGGGCACGATATTGCGCGCAGCCCCGATCCCGAACGGGATGGAGATGACGATTCCCACCATGGTGGACGTGATCGCCATGGTCAGACTCTCCTGCAGCCCGATCCAGATATCGCTGCCGCGGGAGACGAAATTCGGCTGCAGGAACCCGCTGAACAGGCGGATCGCCCGGTCGGCGCCGGATGCGATGCGGGCCCAGTTCACCTCCATGGTCCCCAGCGCGACCACCACGTAAAGCAGCACCCCGCCATACACGGCGTAGCGCAGAATTGGATTGGGGATCAGCGACGGCGGTACCCAGCGTCGCGCCGTGACGGTCATGCGATAGTGGCCAATTCTGTGGGGGCATCGTCGGTTTCGTCTTCGACCTTGCGGATCGTCGCCGACCAGTCCTCCGCGCCGTAGATATCGGTCAGCACGTCGGCGGTCAGCCCGTCCGGCGGACCGTCGAACACGATCTGCCCACGCCGCAGCCCGACGATGCGCTGGACGAACATCTGCGCCAAGGCCACGTCATGGATGTTCACGATCGCCGCCAATCCACGTTCGGCGCAGATTTCCACGATCAGCCGCATGATCTGGCGCGATGTCTTCGGGTCCAGGCTGGCGGTTGGCTCATCGACCAGCAGCAATTCCGGTTCCTGCACCAGCGCCCGCGCGATTCCCACCCGCTGGCGCTGCCCGCCCGACAGCGCGTCGGCCCGCTTGTCGACATGGTCGGTCAGCCCCACCCGGTCGAGCACCGCGAAGGCCCGATCCACATCGGCTTTGGGAAAGCGCCGGAAGAACGAGCGCCAGAAGCCCACATAGCCCAACCGGCCGGACAGCACGTTCTCCATCACCGTCAGGCGGTCCACCAACGCGTATTCCTGAAAGATCATCCCCATGCGCCGCCGAGCGTGGCTCAATCCGGCGCGGTCGGCGGCGATGATGTCGGTGTCGCCCAGGACGATGTGGCCCGAGGTCGGTTCCACCAGCCGGTTGACGCAGCGGATCAGGGTGGACTTGCCGGCCCCGGACGGACCGATCAGCCCCATGACCTGGCCGCGCGGCACGGTCAGGCTGACGTTTTCCAGGGCGAGGTCGCCCGTTGCGTAGCGTTTGGTCAGGCTGTCGATACGCAACATGGGCTGGGATCCGCGGATGCTGCCTTTCCCTTACTTGCAGGCGTAGCTGACGCCCAGGGCCTTATCGACCTGACGCACGACCTCCCACTGCTTCTGGAAGGTGATCGGCAGGAATTTCTCCTGCGGCGGGTCGGTGTTCTTGAACTCCTCCAGCAGGGTGGAGCCCTCGAACTTGAAGGTGAAGAACGCCTCCTTCACTTTCGCCGCCAGTTCCGGTTTCAGGTTGTAGACCAACCCATACGCGGTCGTCGGGAACGTCTCCGACTTGTAGATCGACACCACCTGATCGGCTTTCACGACATTGCGCGCCATCATCCGCTTCATCACGGAATTGGCGATCGCCGCCGCCGGGTAGTCCTTGTTCGCCACGCCCAGCACGGAATTATCGTGCTTGCCGGAGAATACCGGCGTGTAGTCCTTTCCGGCTTCCAGCTTGAACTGGTCGCGGAACAGGGCGGCCGGCGCCTTGTAACCGGAATTCGAGGTTTCCGAGGTAAACGCGAACTTCTTGCCGCGCACATCCTCGATCTTCTGGATGCCGGAACCCGGGAAGGTGATCACCTCCATCTCATACCCGTATTCGTCCTTCAGCGAGGCCATCATCGCGAACGGCACGAAGCCGCTGCAGGCGACCGCGAGCGGGGTGGATCCGGTGTTGAACCCCGCCACGTGCAGCCGTCCGGCGCGCATCGCCTCGATCTGCGCGGCATTGCTTTGCACCGGGAAGAACTGCACGCGTTTTCCGGTGACCTTTTCCGTATGCTTCAGGAAACCGTCCCAGACCTTCGCATAGACGGCGGGATCCTCGACCGGCGTATAGGCGAAGATCAGGACGGGCGGGTCGATCAGGTCGGCCGGGTTGGTCGGGGTATCCGCGACCAGATCGCCGTTCGCATCCTTGAAGCGCGCATCCAATGCCCAGGCGAGGCCGGGCGCCATCGCCATGAGAAAGGCGCCCGCCAATGCCGCCCGCGTAAATACTGCCCGCGTAAATACCGCCCGTGTCAACGCGGCTCGCCGTCTGCCATGTAAGGCCATGTTTGACCACCTTGGTTGCAATTGCGGCGGAGTCCGTAGCCGAACCTCCGCGTCAAAATGATGACAATCGGGTGACATCGTCGCGGAACGATGTGCGGTCAAACCGGCACCGGCCAGCCGCGGCGCTGGTAGGCGCCATCCCAGAACAGCCATTCATACTGGCTGCATCGGATGAAGGCGGTCATCATCCGCTCCCGCAGGGCCGGTGTGGTGGCCTCGGCCGCCCGATCGGTGGCGGCGATGACGGATTTTACGACATCCCCGTAGCCGTCGGACGAGTAGGTGTCGATCCAGGCCTGGTATGGATTGTCGGGGACGGCCTTGCGGGCGATGGTGTTGCCAACATCCCAGTACAGCCAGAAACACGGCAGCAGGGCGGCCAGCAGCACTTCGAACGGCTCGTGGTAGGCGGTGGCCATCAGATAGCTGGTGTAACTGAGGCAGTCCGGTGACACCGCATCCGGCGTCAGGACCGATGGATCGACGCCATACGCCTTCAGGTAGGTGCCGTGCAGCGCCAACTCCACGTCCACCGCGCCCAGCGCCGCGGTGGCGAATGCTTTCAGGGTCTCGCTGTCCGGGCCGCGCGCGCCAGCGAGGGCCAACGCACGCCCATACTCGTACAGGTAAAGCGCGTCCTGGATGATGTAGCACTGGAACCGATCCCGGCTGAGCGTGCCGGCGGCCAGTTCCAGGTTGAACGGATGGGCGTCGATCGCCGCGCGTAATGGGGCGGTGCGCTGCCAGGCCTGGTCGGTGAAGGAGGTCATGGGTGATCGCTTCCGGTCAGGGGATATTGCCCGCAGTGAAGAAAATTCTTCCCCTCCCCTTGCGGGAGGGGGGTGGGGAGATGGGTGATGCCGCACGAATATTGCGTGAAACCCCTCCCCCCGGCCCCCTCCCACAAGGGGAGGGGGAGAGTTTTCTCCGGCCGCGGTGACGTGCGATGGGCGAATACCATAACCATTCACGGCACCCCATACACGCGGGCGGCGGTGCCCGCGAACAGCGCCGCCTTTTCCGCCGCGGAAGCCCCGGACGCGATGCGCTTGAAGGCGTTCCAGGTCACGGCGAAGCTGGACCAGCGCTTCTGCACCGGGAAATTGCTCTCGAACATGCAGCGTTCCGCGCCGAACAACGCGATGCTGGTTTCCAGCCAGGGCTTCCAGGCGGCGGCGATTTCCTCCGACGACGGCGGCATGTCGCGAGAGACCGTGCTGCCCGGCAGACGGATCGGCAGCGCGCCCAGCTTTACGGTCACGTTCGGATGCCTGGCCAATGCCGCCATTCCGGCCTGCCAATCCGAAAAAACCTGGTCGCGGCGGGCGGCGTAGGGGCCTCCCAGGATCGGGCTGCCGACATGGTTCAGCACGATCGGCGTATGCGGGAAGGCGCCGGCCAGATCGGCGACCTCGTTCAGTTGTGGGTGATAGACCCAGGCGTCGAACACCAGCCCCAGCGCATCCAGTGCCGCGTAGCCCTTGCGGAATGTCGGATCCGCCAGCATGCCGGCGGTCGGCACCACCTTGTGGATGTCCGCGTCCCAGGCGGTGGACTGGCGAATGCCGGCGAACCGGCCGCCGCTGGCGATCATGTGCTGTTCCAACAGCCCACGCGCCCGATCCCCCAGCATCAGATTGACGCTGCCGACCGTCCGCGCGCAGGGGCGGGAGGAGCCGAACGTGCCGCTGGCGCCCATGGCGGCGATGCCGGCCACGAATTCGGTTTCGCCCAGGGAGGCTTCCTCGCGCGGACCGTCGGCGCGGTACATGGAGTGGCACTCCTCGAACACCGTGGCGCGGACGTTGTGGCCGCTGTTCATATCCGCCAGCAGTTCGGGCAGCAGATAGGTGTTGCCGTCGCGGATCCACAGATGGTGGTGCGGGTCGATGATCGGCAGGTCGGGCTCGATGATCGGTTCGACCAGTTTCCCGAGCCAGGAGTCGTCGATATTGCCGGAAAAGCGGCTGGGTTGTGCCATTGGGTTCCTCCCTGTGGGGTTCTGACCGTTACGCAAGGCTCTTGGACACCATTTCATACGTATTGGTGGTCAGGTTGGGCAATGCCAGCACGCGGCGCAATGCCTGCTTCATCGTCTCCTGCCGGCCGGCATCGAAGCGTCGCCACTGGCCGAGGGGCGCCACCATGCGTGCCGCCAACTGGCCGTTGGCCGGGTCGATGCGGATGATCATGTCGGCCAGGAAGTCGTAACCGCCGCCATCCGCCGCATGGAAGCGCACCTGGTTGCCGGCCGGGAAACTGGCGACCAGGGACCGTGCTCGGTTCGGGTTGCGCAGGTCGAAGTCCGGATGGTCGAGCAGCGCCCGGACGTCGGCCAAGGTGGAGGGGCGCGGCGACATCGCCTGGATGGCGAACCATTTGTCCAGCACCAGCGCGTCGTCCTTCCACGCGGCATGGAACGCGGCCAGGGCCTGGGCTCGTTCCGGGCTGTCCGTCGCCGCCAGCACCGCAAGCGCGGCGAGCACATCCGTCATGTTGCGCCCCGCGTCGAACTGCGCCTTGGCCAGCCCGATGGCTTCGGCGTCCTTGGTCGCGCTGAGGTAGCCGAGGCAGGTGTTGCGCAATGCCCGCCGTCCCACCGCCAGCCCATCCGTGGTGTAGGGACCGGTGTCGGTCATCCGGTCATAGGTCTGGCGCAGCCCGTCCTTCAACGCCTGCCCGATCGCCTGGCGCGCGATATCGCGGGCCGTATGGATCGCGTCCGGATCGACTACCGCCATCTGGTCGGCCAGGAACGCCTCGCCGGGCAACAGCAGAGCTTCCGCGGTGAACGCGGGATCCTGGTCCGCGCCGGACAGGGTGGAGCGCATGGCATCGATCAGTCCGCGCTCGACGGTCGGGGTGCCGCCGGCCTGGATGGTTGGGACCATGCCCAGCAGGATTTGCGTCGCGTATTGCTGTCCCGACTCCCAGCGCACGAACGGGTCGGTGTCATGGGCTGCCAGGAAGCGCAGCCGGTCGGCCGAAACACCTGATAGTTTTACCGGTGCCGAGAAGTCTCGCAGCAAGGATGGGACCGGAGGACTGGCAACGTCCAGGAAGGTGAACACCGTCTCTGCCCGATCCGCCAGCAACACGCGGGTCCCGGCGGTGCCGGTCGCCTCTCCGTCCAACCGGGTCGGCAGTTCCTGGACGTTGTCGTCCAGCAGGCCGATCGCCAGCGGCACCACCAGCGGATGCTTGTCCGGCTGCCCGGGAGTGGGCGGGGTGTGCTGCGTCACCGTCAGCGTATAGCGCTTGGTCGAGGCATCGTAGGCATCGCTGATCGCGATTTCCGGCGTTCCCGCCTGATGGTACCACAGCTTGAACCGCTCCAGGTCCACCCCGGACGCGTCCTGCATCGCGCTGACGAAATCGTCGATGGTCACGGCGTTGTTGTCATGCCGCGCGAAATACAGGTCCATGCCTTTACGAAAATTCTCCCGCCCGATGATGGTGGCCATCATGCGAATGACCTCGGCGCCCTTGTTGTAGATCGTCGCGGTATAGAAATTGTCGATCGCCTGATACGCGTCCGGCTGCACCGGATGCGCCAGAGGCCCCCCGTCCTCCCGGAACTGCGACGCCCGCAATCCCCTCACATCCCCGATGCGCTTCACCGCCCGACTGCCCTGATCGGCCGAGAACTCCTGGTCGCGGTAGACCGTCAACCCCTCCTTCAAGGACAACTGGAACCAATCGCGGCAAGTAACCCGGTTGCCGGTCCAGTTGTGGAAGTATTCGTGGGCGATGACCGCCTCGATCCCCTGGTAATCGGTATCCGTCGCGGTTTCCGGGCGAGCCAGCACGTATTTCGTGTTGAAGACGTTCAGCCCCTTGTTCTCCATGGCGCCCATGTTGAAGTCGGACACGGCGGCGATGTTGAACACGTCCAGGTCGTATTCCAGGCCGAATACGTCCTCATCCCATTTCATCGAGGCGATCAGGGACCGCATCGCATGGCCGCAACTTGCCTCGTCGCCGCGGCGGACATAGATGCCCAGATCGACTTCTCGCCCGGACCGGGTGGTGAAACGATCCTTCACCGCAATCAGATCGCCGGCGACCAGGGCAAACAGGTAGCACGGCTTGGGATGCGGATCGGTCCAGGTGACCCGCTGCCGGCCATCCCCCAGATCCTCCACCGGCCCCGGATTGCCGTTCGACAGCATCACCGGCGTGCGCGCCTTGTCGGCCGTGACGGTGACCGTGTAACGCGACATCACGTCCGGCCGGTCCGGGAAATAGGTGATGCGGCGGAACCCCTCGGCCTCACACTGGGTGAAATAGCTGCCGTTGGAGACATACAGGCCGGACAATTCCGTGTTGTCCTTGGGCGCGATACGGGTCTCGATTTCCAACCGGCACGTATCGGGCAGGGACGCGATCACCAGCCGGTCATGCCCCACCCGATAGGCGGACGGCGGCAAGGGAGTCCCATCCAGTGCGATCCGCACCAGGGTCAGAGCCTCCCCGTTCAGATGCAACGACGCATCGGGGGGCGCCGCCGGATTGCGCCGCAGGAGGAGAGAGGATGTGACGGTCGTCGCGGCCTCATCCAGATCGAAATCGAGCGTCACCGCCTCCACCAGGAACGCGGGGGGCTGGTAATCCGCCAGGCGCACCACTTCGGGCGTGTTGGCGTCGGTCGATGCGTCATGCATGAGTGGTCTCGTTCGATCAGGAGTGAACCGCCAGAGTATCCCGGCTTGGCCCACCCGGGCTACCTCCCCGCCGCACGCATCTTTGCCCTGGCCCGGATTGGCGGTTCCCGGTCCGAACGGCATACTGGCGCCATGCCACACGTCCGCAACACCGGACGCATCCAATCCAAGGGAGATTTCCATGCAAATCGGCTTCAACGTCCCCACCTCCGGCCCGCTGATCGAGCCGGACAGCCTGACCCGCATCGTGACGGAAGGCGAAGCGCTGGGTTTCGACTATGTCACGGTCAGCGATCACATCATGGTGCCGCGCAACCTCGACTCCAAATACCCCTATACCGGTACGGGTGAGTTTCCCGCCGGCGCCTCCGCCGCCTGGCTGGAGCAGTTGGCGACCACGGCCTATATCGCAGCACTGACCAAGAAACTGCGCTTCGTCCTGTCCGTCATGGTGGTGCCGCACCGTCCGGCCGTGCTGACCGCGAAACTGCTGTCCACCATCGATTACCTGTCCAAGGGACGCCTGACCCTGGGCATCGGCGTCGGTTGGTGCCGCGAGGAATTCGAGGCCATCGGCGCCGCCCCGTTCGATGACCGCGGCGTCGTCACCGACGAATGGATGGCCGCCTGCCAGGAGCTTTGGACCGCGGACGAGCCCAAGTTCAACGGCAAATACGTCAAGTTCGACGACGTGGTGTTCACGCCCAAGCCCGTCCAGGCGCCGATCCCGATCTGGGTGGGAGGCGAAAGTGCCCCCGCCATCCGCCGCACCGTCCGTTATGCGCATGGTTGGTATCCGGTCGGCACCAACCCGCAATTCCCGATGAACACCGTCGGCCGCTTCAAGACCCAGGTGGCTCGGTTCAACGGCTTCTGCGTCAAGGGCGGGCGCGACCCGGCCGAGATCGCGCTGGCTTTCCGCGTGCTGTCCGGCCCCGGCGTTCGGTCGCGCAGCACGATCGATGGGGAAGCCGAGATGTTCACCGGCACCGATGCCGACTGGATCGGCGATCTGAAGACCCTGCAGGACCTGGGCGTGACCGCGGTCGATGTCCGTTTGTTTGGGTACGGCGGCGCCCAGACCCTGCAAGGCACCATCGACAACATGCACCGATTCCGCGACGGGGTGCTGTCCAAGCTGGGAGCGTAAACCGACTGAAGCGCCGTCGCCGGATCTCACCGGTCTAACTGGCTGGTGAGATCACAAGGGCGGCGAAGGCGCCGTCTGATCAGTCGCCTCGCCCGATCATACGGGCGAACGCGTCCATGATCGGCGCCGTCGCCAGCGCCATCAATACCAGAACGAATATAAATCTCTTGGTCATAGATCGGCCCTCCTCGGCCTTTATCTTATACTGAGAGCAGCATCAAGTTCAAGGATTTCTCGTTCCGCGAGCCGCCGGTATGGCTCCCACCGCCCGACTCCCGCCCGGAAACTCCCTGCCTTTTTCCTATCTGCCTCGTCTTTCCGGCTAATCAATGGCAACGCCGTGACTAATGCTTGTCGGGCATCCTTTCGCATGGCAGTGACGTCGTCACTCAGCAACATGCCCCGGCGCGGTCCATCGATGGCCCAATGAGCCAGGACCCGCCCGGCCCGGACCAGGGCCAGAGCCCGTTGATCCGTCTCGTCGTCGTCGGCGTCCGATGCCAGACAGGTCTTGGCGAAATCCAGCAACGCGCGCGCCCATCGGACGTGGTCGAGGGTCAACATGTTTTCCTGATGCGGCGACCGTGCATCGACCGTCGCATGTAGATACCGACCCAGCAAATCGGCGTAAACGCTGTCCAGGGCAAACTTCCGTTTGGATCTTCGCGATGCGTCGTCCGAAGCCGCGGAGGATTTGACCTTGTCGCAGGTCTTGCCGGCCTGAACGAGATCCACCCGCCATGCCCGTTCGACAGTCTCCCGCGCTGCCGCCAGGCTGTCCCGGGCCGTCGAGTCGAAGTAAATGGACGACGACACATCCGTCTGCAACAGGGTAAAGCGTAATTCCGCCTGGGCGCGTAACAGGATCAGTTCGCCCAGACCCTCATACTGGCCGTCCGGTGTCGGGTTGTGCCGCTTGAGCCAGTCCCCAAGGACCTTCAACGCCGCGTCGGGCAGTTCGACCGCCCTATAAAGATGACTGGCAAAAATCGCGAGATAGGGCGGGGTGACGGAAAAGGAGTCCGGAAACCGCGACAACCCGTCGCCCGGTTCGATGCGGGCAACCCGGATCTCGGCCGCCGGACAGTTTTTCCAGGCCGGTTCCTCCTTGTCAGATTCTTTCTGCCACGGTGTTTCGGGTTTCAATTCGAGTATCGCGATGCGAGTGGCATTTACCCGCGCCTCCAGCAGCGCCTGCAAGTCGGCCAGCTTCGTCCATGTCGCATCGGCCCGACCCGAAACCGGTGCTCCCCATAGGCTGCCCAACCCGGACAAGGGCGGCTCGTTCGGTTTGGGAACCGGTTTCAGGCGCGCCAATGCGTCCAATTGCAGGTCGATCGCGACCACCGCGTCGGCGATCGGACCGAATAGCCGAGCGAGTGTGTCGATGTTCCCGAACAGTTGACGGTGCATGCCGCCACAGTTGATCACCCCGTTCAGCGACTGCACCAACCGACGTTGTCGCTCGATCGCATCGACCGCATGCTGGCTGGCCGGGGTTGAGTTCGCACCACTGAAATCCAGGTCGTGAAAGTCGGACAGGAAATTCGATTGGCGCGCGAAATATTTATTTCCCGCCTGCGTGGTCATATCATAAAGCGGCCAGTAGTTCTCGTCGCCGCCGCTGCCGTTCGCCGCACCGGAGGGCGAGGATTGCGATGTTGCCTGTAACTGCATCGGGCTGCCACGCGGCTCGAAACTAAGCTTTACCCCGACGCCCTCGACGCCGATCAGGCCGAATTTCCGAGGCAATTCCGGATCGCCGATGAAATAGAGTAGCGCCACGATCAACGCCGGTGACACTGCCATTGTTCCCAGAACGGATGGTGTCGCCTGGCCATGCAAACTCGCGAACGCGTGGATCGTGCCTGACGCGACCATCCCTGCGGCAATCCCGCTCAACACCGCTCGGCTGGGCCCGAGCATGATCCATTCGATCAGGCGCAACTGCTGGAACGTCATTGCTTCGTAGGACGCAATCAGCAGACCCGCGGTCGCGATGACGATAATCACCCAGAATACGAAGACGTGATACTGGCCCCCGGCTCTGAACAGGCCGATCCGGTTACCCAGGGCGCCGATCGCGAAGCCCTCCGTGCCAACAAGACTGAGACATCTACCCCCTGGGAGTTTAGACCCTGAGGTGCTGGAGGATCGTCTTTCTCATGCCCATGCTCGACACAGAAACCTATGCCGGGGCAGGTGCCGCCTCGAACGAAGGCCGTAGGCCGGCGGTC
>CAMATI010000138.1 GCA_945861095.1 Asaia bogorensis
AGATGGGTCGGCCGTGACGCCACCTCCGGGCCGATATGAAGCCAGTCAGGACGTGATCGGGGCGCCGCCGGCGGTCTGATGACCGCGCCGGCGCAGCCGAACAGCCGTCGTTATTGATCGAAAATCCCGAGTCCGACAGGCTGCTAGTCCGCTCCTCCCCGTCATGCCGGCGCAGGCCGGCATCCACGGCTTTCCCGCGCTGCAACGAAGACAGGCGTGGATGGCGGGTCTGCACCCGCCATGACGCGGTTGCAATGCCCATGGGTCAGTGGTTGGGGCGGTTGGTATTGCTCATTCGTTCCGTGCTGCCATGCCGTCCACCCGCGCGTCCATCGCCCGATGACACCCGCCGCGATCTCGGGCGCGGACAGGGGATTCCCGCCGGCTTCCCAAAGCGTCTATCCGAACAGATGACGCCTCCGTCAGGCGAATGCCGCCTGCATCAGGCGCATAGCGACCCCGCCGCGATGGTCGCTGCTCAAGCAGCGGCACCCGCCTTCGGGCGCCGCATGGCGAACGGACATTGGGTCAAGCCATCAGCACAGATCTGGCCACCCCGATGGCTGCACAGCCCCGGCCCATGCCCGCACGCGCCACGCACCAGATCTGCCAGAGCCGCAACGAACGCCGGCGCCACCGACTGGGTCGGAACCCGAAAATACCCCGGCACGCCGCAACGTTCCGCCAGGTGCCGGTATTCGATATCCAGCTCCACCAGCGTTTCCGAATGTTCCGACACGAAAGCGATCGGCACAACGACCACAGCGGTCCCGTCGCGGCCGGCGCGTTCTATTTCCTCATCCGTGCTGGGACCAATCCATTTCTGTGGCGTGGCGCGGGACTGATAGCACACGGACCAGTCCAGATCGCCATCTCCCCACTTGCCCCCTCCTTGGGCGGCCAGCACCCCGGCAACCGTCTGTTCGATCTGCCACTGATACGGATCGCCGCCCTTTACGATACTCTCCGGCAGGCCATGCGCGGAAAACAGCACCCGAAGCCCGATTCCGGGGTCCAAACTCGCTCTCGCCGCCTGATACGCATCCCGCACCAGGGACGCGGTGGCAGCCAGATATCCTGGATCGGTCGGGTAACAACAGAGCGTGGTCGTGTCCGCCATCAACCCAACCTTGGCCGCGGCCGCCCGCCAGGCGGTCAGAGAGCTGCCGGTCGTGGTCGTCGAGTATTGCGGATACAGCGGCAGCAGCACGACCCGATCCGGCCCCCACGCCTTGACCGCACGCGCCGTCTCCTCGCTGAACGGATGCCAATAGCGCATCGCGATGAAGCATTTCGCATCCAGGTCGGGCAACGCCGCTTCCAGCGCCGCGGCCTGCGCCTGGGTCAGTTCCAGCAGCGGGGACCGCCCCCCCAGCAAGGCATAGTTCTCCGTCGCCGGCTTCAGACGAGCCCGGGTAATGATCCGCGCCAGCAAAGGCCGCACGAAGAACGGCACGCGCAAAATCGCGGGATCGTTAAACAGGTTCAGCAAGAACGGGCGGATCGATTCCGGCCGGTCCGGCCCGCCCAGGTTAAACAGGACAATGGCGACCTTACTTGTCACGACGCACCGAGGCCACAAGCGCCGCGACATGCTCCGGCGGGGTGTGCGGCACGATCCCATGCCCCAGGTTGAATACGAAGGGCCGGCCACGCATCGCGCTCAGCACCGTATCAACCTCCCGCAGCATGGAAGCGCCGCCCGCCACCAGCGCCATCGGGTCCAGATTGCCTTGCAGCGCGATCCCCGGCGGCAGCATCGCGGCGGCGCGGACCGGGTCCATGCCGGTATCCAGCCCGATCGCGTTGGCCCCGGTCGCCGCATACTCCGCCAGCATCACCCCCGCCAGCCTGGGAAACCCAATGATCGGCACCGACGGAAACCGCTGCCGCAGCGCGCTGACGATCCGCCGCGTCGGCGCCACCACGTGGGCGCGGAACAGAGACGGCGACAGCACGCCGGCCCAGGAATCGAACAGCATCAACGCCTCGGCCCCGGCTTCGGCCTGGGCGGTCAGGTATTCGATGGTGGCCTCGATCAGGACGTCCATCAGGCGGGCGAACAGCGCCGGATCGGCATAGGCCAGCGCCCGCGTGACAGCGAAATCCCGCGACCCACCGCCTTCCACCATGTAGCAGGCGACGGTGAAAGGCGCCCCGGCGAAGCCGATCAGGGCAGTGGACTCAAACCCCTCCGCCGTAAGGCCGGAACGGACCCGGCGCACCGTCTCCATGATCGGCGCCACGGCGTCGGCCACGCGCGCCGGGTTCAACGCGGCCACGCCCGCGGCATCGCGCAGGCGGGGCAGCACCGGCCCCTCCCCTTCCTTGAAGGCCAGGCCATGACCGAGCGCCCAGGGGAGGATCAGGATGTCGCTGAACAGGATCGCGGCGTCGAATTGGTAGCGACGGATCGGCTGCAACGTGACCTCGGCCGCCAGATGCGGCGTGGTGCACAGGGCGATGAAATCCGGCACGGTGGCGCGGATCGCGCGGTATTCCGGCAGATAGCGGCCGGCCTGGCGCATCAGCCATAGCGGCGGCGGCCAGACTGCCTCGCCTTGCAGGGCGCGGATCAGGGGCTTTTGCGAGACGACCGCATTCATACCGGGATCATGCTCCGACTGGTTGGTTTCACGGTACCCTCGCTGGACAGGCCGGCCGAAACCGCCGACCGTTCATATCGACCGACCTGACCATGGACCGAGGCACCGATGCATCGCTCCCTCGGCCCCTTACCGTTATTGCCGGGCTTGATCCGGCAATGACGCTGAGGGGACGCGGGGGACAGTACATCGGTGCCGCGGTCCATGGTCAGGTCGGTCGCTATCAGATGGTCACGGCTGTCATGGACCGCCAGGACGGTCAAGGAGGCATTCATGCGTCGAGCAGTTATGGTCATTCTGGATGGGCTGCGCCGGGATTTCGTCGACGCGGAGCGCACCCCGTCCCTCGTGCGATTCGCGGCCCAGGCGGAGCGATTTTCCCATTTCCGCAGCGCCTTCCCATCCGCCACCCGCGTCGTGTCCGCGACCTTCGCCACCGGCTGCCATCCTGCGCGCCACACCCTGCAGGGCAACGCCATGGCGTTGATGGAGCACGGAGTGCTGACCCCGCACGACGTCGGCCGGCCGGATTTCCTGCAACACAAGCGCACGGTCACTGGCCATTCGCTGGCGGTGCCGACCATGGCCGAACTGTTGGCCCCGCATGGCGGCGCGATCGTCTTCAACAACGTCTCCCCCGGCGCCGCCTATGCGCATGATCCGGACGGCTTCGGCCATGTCTACCATCGCGCGGGATCCTTTGGGCCGGGGCGCGTGCCCGTGGCCGATCCGTTGCGGGTGGACCTGGACGCGGCCGGCGACCGTCAGATGACCGAACGCTTCGTGGCCGAGGTGATGCATGACCGCCGCCCGGCTCTGGCGGTGCTGTGGTTGGGGGAACCCGATCACATCCAGCACAACGTGCCGCTCGGGTCGGCCGACCATCTGGCGGTGCTGCGAGAGGCCGACCGGAACGCCGAATTGGTCATCCAGGCGGTCGCCGCCGAACGGGCGCGCGGGGACGAGATCCTGCTGATCGTCGGATCCGACCACGGGCATGAGACGGTCAAGGGCGTGATCGACGTCGAAGCCGAACTGATCGGGGCGGGGTTGAAGGCGGGAACGGACTCGGCGGATGTGATGGCCCTGGCGAACGGCACCTCCACCCTGGTCTATCTCCACCCGGACCATGCGAACCTGCGGAATCGGATGGGCGATTTCCTGCGATCCCGCGCCTGGGCGGGCCAGGTCGTAGCAGCCGAGGCGCTGGATACGGTCGGGCAGGCCGACCATTACGGGCTGGCCTTCGCCGTTTCCATGGCCTGCGACAACGAACCCAACGCGTTCGGTGTTCCAGGCCGAGCGTTTGCGGCGAAACCGCGATGGGGGAAGGATGATCGGCTGGGTTGCGGCCAGCATGGCGGGTTGGCGCCCTACGAACAATCACCCGTGCTGCTGATCGACGGACCCGGGTTTGCCGCCGGCGCCACCACTGACGCCCCGGCGCGGATCGTCGATCTGGCGCCGACCATCATGCGGCATCTGCAAGTGCCAGGCTTGGCAGTGATGGACGGTCGGCCGCTGCACCGCGGCCCCTGAAAGCGGCCATGGCGGTCAGGGCGCCGACCACCCGCGCCATCGGCCCGGACCAGTCATGGATGCGGTCCTGGCGGAAGATCGTCAGGTCCGGATACCAGGGACTGTCGTTGCGACCGCTCAGCCAACGCCAGCAATTGTCGTAGCGGTCCAGCAGGAACACCGTCTTGCCCAGCGCGCCGGCCAGGTGGACGACCGACGTATCGACGCTGACGACAACATCCAGGTTGGCGATGATCGCGGCGGTATCGGCGAAATCGTCCACCGCGCCCATCGGGTCCAGCACCACCATGTCACAGGGCGGCGGATCAGCCTGACGCGCGGCCGGCCCGGTTTGCAGGCTGATCAGATGCGTGTTGGGCACGGCTGCCAGCGGCGCGAATGCCGCCAGACGCGCGGACCGGCGGCGATCGAGCGTGGAGAAGCCGGACACCCACGGACGCGCCTGTCCGGCCCAGACAAGCCCGACGCGCAGCCCATCCGCCGGCAGTTCCCGGGCCCGGGACGCCACCCGTAGAGGATCGGCACGCAGATAGGGGCGGTCGGGGATGGTGTCGATCGTCGTCTGGAACGCGCGCGGCAGGCTGAAAAACGGACAGTGGAAGTCGTAGTCCGGCAGCCGGCCCGGATCGCGCACGACGTTCACGCCTGGCAGCGTGGCCACCAGGCGCATCAGCGGCGGCGGCACGACGGCGTGCACCTCGGCCCCGCGTTCGGCCAGCAGTGGCAGATAGCGCATGAACTGCAATGTGTCGCCGAACCCGTCCTCATGCACGGCCAGGATGCGGACACCGCGCAGGTCTTCGATCAGATCCAGCACCGGCAGCAACTGGCTGGCCGGCAACCCGTGGTGGTTGGGCAGCCGCAAACGCCATTCGAAGTCAGTCCAGGCATCCTTCCAACGTCCCGCCCGCAGCAGCGCCACGGCGCGGTTGACCCGGACCCGCGCGTCTTTCGGGCCACGGATCACGGCCTGGTCGTAGGCGGCGATTGCCTCGTCGAACCGTCCTTCCACCTTCAGCACCAGCCCAAGATTGGACCAGCCGCCAGCGGCCGCGGGGTCCAGCGCAACCGCCTTGCGGAAATGCGCGATCGCGTCGCCGAACGCGCCGGTTTCGGCCAGGGCGAGGCCCATGAGATTATGCGCCACCGCGGTTCCCAGCGCATCGCGCAGCACGGTCACGGCGTCCATCGGCAGGTCGTTGTCCAGCAGGAACTCCCCGAACTGTCTGCGCAGGCGCATGTCGTTCGGCGCCAGCCGCAGGCAAGCCCGGTACTGGCGCGCGATCACGGCAGTGGCGGGCGGCGGACGGAGATCCGACAGATCGAGGCACGGATGCGGGTGGTTCGGGCGCGCGCGGGCCACGCGATCCAGCACCGGCGCCGCCCGCGATGCCTCCCCAGTGGCGGCGATGGCGAGTCCCACCAGCAGCATCGCCTCGATATCCGCCGGATTGGTGGAGGCGATCGCGCGAGCCTCGGCTTCCGCATCGGACCATTTGCCGGATTGCAGATGCCGCAACGCAATCATGAGCCGTTTGGTTCGATCCAGCCCCTTCATCGACGAAAACCCCCGGTTGCCAGAAGCCAAGGGTCGCAGGGAAATCTTAATCTCCGGTAAATGCGTCCCGCTTCATGACAGTTGTGTGCGCGCACAGGCGTGTCGATTGCGCGGTAACGCGGGCCAATCGGCGGAACGAAGGAAAGCCCCGGGGGCGCCGCCGCGTTGCAACCCGCGACGAACGTGCCATTTATGCTATCTTGCCCGCAATTGCCGCCCGACCGGGTGGCAACACTCAGCAAGCCGTCATTCGCAGGGACCACAACGAACGTGACCGAAACCATCCAATTGACCCGACTGCCCTCCGGCCTGACGGTCGTGACCGAGCGCATGGACCGGGTCGAGACCGTCTCCTTCGGCGCCTATGTCGCCGCCGGATCCCGCAACGAACATGCGGACGAAAATGGCGTGTCCCACTTCCTGGAGCACATGGCGTTCAAGGGCACCGAACGCCGCTCCGCCGCCGCCATCGCGGAGGAGATCGAGGCCGTGGGCGGTCACCTGAACGCCTACACCGCTCGGGAACAGACCGCCTATTACGTGAAGGTGCTGAAAGAAGACACCGCGCTGGCCGCGGATATCGTGGGCGACATCCTGACCCATTCAACCTTCGAGCCCGAGGAACTGGAACGCGAACGCGGGGTCATCCTGCAGGAAATCGGCCAGGCCAACGACACCCCGGACGACATCATCTTCGACCATTTCCAACACGCCGCCTTTCCCGACCAGCCGCTCGGCCGCCCCGTCCTGGGGTCGGAGGACGGGATCAAGAGCATGCCGCGCGCCATGCTGACCGGCTACATGAAGCGGCATTACGCACACCCGAACGTGGTGATCGCCGCCGCCGGCAACCTTCACCACCACGATATCCTGGACATGGTCGGGCGCCATTTCGGCGACCTGCCGACAGAACCGCCGCCGTCCATGTCCACCGCCACCTACAAGGGCGGAGAGTTCCACGAGGAGCGCGACCTGGATCAGGTCCATATCGTGCTGGGCTTTCCGTCCGCCGGGTTCGGCGATCCCGACTATTACCCGACCCTGCTGCTGTCCACCCTGTTGGGCGGCGGCATGTCGTCTCGGCTGTTTCAGGAAGTGCGGGAAAAGCGGGGGTTGGTCTATTCCATCTACTCCTTCAGCGCGCCCTATGTGGATGGCGGGCTGTTCGGCATCTATGCCGGCACCGGCGAAAGCGAGGCCGCCGAATTGATGCCCGTCACGCTGGCCGAACTGCGCAAGGTGCAGACCGAGGTGACCGAGGCAGAACTCGCCCGTGCCCGTGCCCAGGTGAAGGCGAGCCTGCTGATGTCGCTGGAAAGCACCGGCAGCCGGTGTGAACAACTGGCTCGGCAAATCCAGATCTTCGGCCGGGTCGTGCCGACGGCGGAAACCGTTGCCAAGCTGAACGCGGTAACGCCGGACGATATCCAACGCGCGGCGGTGCGCCATTTCCGCGGCAAACCGACGCTGGCGACGATGGGTCCGGCAAGCCGGGTGCCGAAACTGGCGGAAATCGCGGATATTTTGGCTGCGTGATCGGGCAGCGGTGCTTCGGTCAGCCGGACCGGGGCGCTGCGGCCAGAATCGCTTCCTCGACCTCTCGCAGCCGATCCTTGCCGAAGAACATCTCGGTGCCGACAAAGAAGGTCGGGCTGCCGAAACTGCCGCGCGCGACAGAAGCCTCGGTGTTTGCCATCAGCCGATCCTTGACCCCCTGGTCCTGGATCGCTGCCAGGATCGCGCCGCCGTCGAGGCCGGATTGGTCCAGCGCCTGGTGGATGATGTCGGGGTCATCCATCTTCTTGGGTTCCTCCCACATATGGGCGAACACCGCATCGACGTAACGTGCGAAGAACCCGTCCCGTTCGGCCGCCACCGCGCCACGCATGATCTGCATCGTGTTGACGGGAAAATACGGGTTGCGTCGGAACCGCGACAGGGCGTGCCGGCGGACGAAACGCTCGGTTTCGAGGCTTGCATACTCGTTCTTGTTCTTGATGCCCTTGAACTGCACCATCGGCGACTGGTTGTTGGTCAGCTTGAAGACGCCGCCCAGCAGCACGGGGACATAGGTGAACCGGGCGCCGGTCCGGGCCTCTATGGCCGGCAGCACCTTGTGGCAAAGATAGGCGTTGGGACTGCCGAAATCGAAATGGAACTCCAGGTTGGTCGTCATGGATCGGGCGACTCCTTGGCGCGATGGGTTATGGGTTCGGCGGCGTGTTGCGGACAACCGCCTGACGATAGGCCGGGCGGGCGGTGATGCGGGCATTGTAGGCGACCGAGCGGGCGTCGACCGGTATGCCGTAGCTGACCGCCCAGGTCAGGCATGTCGACAGCAGCATATCGGCCGCCGTTAGACGATCGCCGAGCAGATAGGGACGGTCCCCGGCCAATTGCCGATCGACCGCGCGCATCTGCTGGCCGAAATACGCGGCAGCGGAGTCACAGACCTCTGGCGCCGCCCCATATATCTCGGGTAAATAACGATGGCGGCGGATCACGTATAGCGACGCCGCGTCAAGCTCCGTCATGATGAAGAAGCACCATTCCAGACATTGCGCGCGGTCCCGGGCGGCGCGCGGCATCAGCGCGGTTTCCTCGGACGCATAGGTGTCGGACAGATAGGCGATGATGGCGGCGCTTTCGGTGATGGTGAAGGTGCCATCCCGCAGCAGCGGAATTTTCTGACGAGCGGTCAGCGCCGTGTATTCCGGCGTCTTGGTTTCTCCCGTGCGCGGCTGGATTGGCCGGCTTTCATAATCCAACCCCAGTTCCGCCAGCGCCCAATGCGCCCGCAGCGCTCGCCCGGTGCCGGCACCCCAAAGAACGAGGCCATTATGCTCGGTCATCTCAGGTCTCCTTGCCAGGGTGCGAGGCCGCGGATCGTGCCGCTCCGGTCGCTTTCAGGGCCGCGATCTCATGCCCGGAAAAGCCAAGTTCCGTCAGGATCTGATCGGTATGCTCGCCGATCCGGGGCGCCGGCCCGCCGATTGCCGCCGGAGTCCGCTCAAAACGCGCCGCCGGCCTGGGCTGGCGGACCTGGCCGAAGCCTGGCTGGTCCAGCACCTCGATCAGGCCGCTGTGGACGACCTGGGGATCGGACGCCACCTGGTCACGGGTCAGCACCGGGGCACAGGGCACGTCGGCCGCATCCAGTCGCTCCAGCCAATATCCGCTGGTGTTCGTCGTGAGAATCTCCCCCACCAGGGTGATCCGTTCGGCCGCGTTCACGCCCCTACGCGCCGGGGTGCTGAAACGCGGATCGTCGATCCATTCCGGCTTACCGAGGACACCGGCAAGCCCGCGCCATTCGGAATCGGACACGGATCCGACCGTGATGTAGCCGTCCCGCGTCTGGTAGATCAGATCGGGGCGAGCGGCTTGGTTGGTAACGGTTGGTTCGGGGTTGACGATCATGTGCTGGATCATCGCCTCCGGCCAGATGAAAGCGATCATGGTATCCAACATCGACAGGCGCACATGCTGGCCCTGCCCGCTCCGCTCCCGCGCGAACAACGCAGCGCAGACCGCCTGCGCCGCGTGCACCGCCGTCGTCTTGTCGGCAAC
Organism: Asaia bogorensis; assembly: GCA_945861095.1. GTDB lineage: Bacteria > Pseudomonadota > Alphaproteobacteria > Acetobacterales > Acetobacteraceae > Rhodopila. The sequence goes on from CAMATI010000138.1 coordinate 9,274, forward strand.
GATCGTGCGCACCATGCGCGGCCGGCCCGTCAACGGTTCCGCCTGCACATCGGCAAGGCCGGACAGCGACTGGATGATCGGGTCGTAGACCCGCTTTTTGGCATAGGGACCGGTTTCCCCGACCCCGCTGATCGATACATAGACAAGCCGGGGATTGAGCGCGCGAAGCGACGGTTCATCCAACCCCAACCGCTTCATCGTGCCGGGTCGGAAATTCTGCACAAGCACATCGGCGCCGGCCACCAGACGCCGTACCACATCGATGGCGGATGGCTGCTTCAGGTCCAGCGCCATGGAGCGTTTGCCGCGATTGGACGACACGAACATCGCCGTGAACTCGCCGGAACCGGCGGTCCGACGCGCGATATCGCCGCCGAGAGGTTCCAGTTTGATGACATCGGCCCCTTGGTCGGCCAACAACATCGTGCAGACCGGCCCCGAAATAACGGTGGTCAGGTCGATGACCCGGATGCCTGCCAAGGGTCCGGTGCCGAGGGGTCGGGTGATAGAGGGTCCGGGCATGGGATGGGTCCTCCGTTGTTGGTTCCGGGGAGCGCTCTACATTCAACGTCCGAACCAATGATTAAGGCCGGTTGGTAGGGCGGACATGGAGGGCTGCGCCATTGCTCACCATTTCTCGATCCAGGGCCGCAGATCCAGTTCATGCGTCCAGGCGGTTCGGCTCTGGGCATGCAGATTCCAGTAGTTCTCGGCGATCGCATCGGGATCGAGGATACCACCTTGCGCCTTAAGGGCATCGAAGTCCGCCCCGCGCCGCTGGCGAACGAATTCGGTGTCGATGCCGCCGTCGATGATGACATGAGCGACATGGATGCCTTCCGGACCGAGTTCACGCGCCATGCTCTGCGCCAGCGCGCGCAATGCGTGCTTGCCCCCGGCGAAGGCGGCGTATCCGACGCCGCCGCGCATGCCGGCCGTGGCGCCGGTGAACAGCATGGTGCCGCGGCCGCGTGGCACCATGACACGCGCAACCTCGCGTCCAATCAGGAAGCCGCTTAACGCGCACATTTCCCAGACTTTCGTATAGACGCGCGTGGTGGTTTCGCGGATGCCGAAACGGACATTGCCGCCGACATTGAAGACGAGAACCTCGATCGGGCCGATATCGCGCTCGATCGATGCGACCAGTTCGATCACCTGGTCCTCCCGGCGGGCATCGCTGCCGAAGCCGTGCGCCTCCCCGCCCGCTTCGCGGATCGCGGCGACCAGCGGTTCAAGTTTTTCCGCGGTCCGTCGCGTCGCGCATATCGTGAAGCCTTCGCGTGCGAACCGTCGCGCGATGGCGCCACCGGTCGCATCACCGGCGCCGATTACCAGCGCTACCCGCTTGTCCGTCATACTCGACGCTCCCCGGTTATTTCGCGACTTCCAATCCCAGCGGTTTGGCAGCCGAGCGGGGCTGCGTCCAGTCCGAGGGTTCCGGCGGTCCGGGACGGATGGTTTAGCGCCAAACGACCGAAGCGGTGGCCCACCATCCGGTGCGGTCTCGCCAGGCCGGCATCCACGCCTTGCCCAGACGGCACCCACGGTCGTCGTGGACGACGGCCCCGCGGCGGTCGGAACGGAGAGGTATCGGCGGAGGGGCCGGGTTGGGGCTGATTGCACACATATTCGCCATGAGTGCGGCGCGCGCGAGATGGCGCAGAAATCCGGGCCGTCTGCCCGATCGCCCCGCGCGACTACCGCGTCACGGGCTCCATCCGCACCACCGGCGCACCCGGACCTCGCAACAGGTTGCCCGCCGGCGGTCCATGCAGCACGTCGCCCGGTGGACCGTGCAGGATATCGCGAGGCCCCGGCAGCGCGGGTCCGCATTCCAGCGACAAGTTGGGCTCAATCGGAACCCCAAGATAGACCTGACCGGACATGCCGCGCGGCACACCGGGACGCCGTGCCAGGTCGACGGCCAGTGGCAGCACCGGACCGGGGATCTCGGAAGCGCCGGGGGGCGCCTGCGTCAACCGCGCACAGTCCGCTGGCTGGGCCACCGCTTGCGCCCAGACCAGCATCGCCAAAAGGGCCGGAAACCACCACATCCCGGCAGGATGCACCGGCCCGTCTGAACAAACCCTTAACGCCTTGTCCGCGCCTAGGCTTTTTTTGCCTCGGCCCGCTTCAACTCATCCAGCAAGGCCGGCAGCCCCACCGCGATCGTGTGCACACCAAGCACGCTGGTCAGTTCGAGGACTTCCATGATCTCGGCCGGGGTGGCGCCCTGCTTCAGCGCGTTTTCCATGTGGATGCGGGTCCCGGGTTCATACAGATGCGTCGTTGCGGCATCGATCGCGACGTAGATCAGTTCTCGCACTTTCGGCTCCAACGTGCCGGTCTTCCAGGGCACCGAGGAAAATTCGCCATAGGCCTCGAAGTAATCCGGCGACAGGGCCAGGACGTTGTCCCAAAGGCTCGACCAGTAACCCCGGTTGGCGATGAAGTCGTCCTTCAGTTTCTGCTGACGCGGCGACAGCGGGCCGGATGGCAGTTCGTCGCCGCGGCCGGTGGCACGCATTGCCTCCACCAACAGAGGCACGCCCATGGTGATGGTATGCACGCCCAGCACCGAGGTGAGCTGGTAGACTTCCATGATCTCATCACGGGTGGCGCCATGGGCCAGCGCGTTGCGGATATGGATGCGCAGCCCCGGCTCATACATGTGGGTCGTCGACGAATCGATCGCAATATAGATGAATTCCTTCACCTTCGGCGACAGAGTGCCGTTCTTCCACGGCACCGATGACAGTTTCGCGTAGGCGGCGAAGTAATCGGGCGCGATGTCAAGCAAAGGGTCCCAGCCGTGGCTCCAATAGCCGCGTGCGTCGATGAAATCCTGTTTGATCCGGACCTTGCGGTCTTCGGCGGCATTCATGTTCGGTCTCCCCTGGACGGTTGGGCGCCGATTGTCGTGCGACGCCGCTGGGGGTTCGTCAAGTCCGTCCGGAACCGACCACACCCGCCAGCCAGGCCTCAATCCCGGCGGGATCGCGCCAATCCAGTCGCACGCCGACGACGGTAAAGCGCGCGCGCAGGTCCGGCGGCAGGCGCACCGCGTCCTTCGGTGTCGTAACGACCACGGCGCCCTTCGCGGCGGCTCGTTGCAGCACCGCTTCCAGTTCGGCCCGGGTGAACGGGTGATGATCCGGAAACTCCCGCGTTTCCATGACCAGTGCGCCGGCGCGGATCAGAGGGTCGAAGAATTTTCCCGGGCGAGCGATGCCGGCGATGGCGAGCACGGGCTGTCCTTTAAGGGCATCAATGGCCTGATCCTGCACCAGGCGGGCGCGCAGCACGGGCAGGTTCGCCGGCAATCGCGCGATGGCACCGGACAGATCGTCCCCGATCAGGACCGCCACCTGACAGCGGGCGGCGCCAGACGCGATGGGTTCGCGCAGCGGGCCGGCCGGCAGGACCCTGCCATTGCCGAAGCCGGACTCGCCGTCGATCACCAGGATGGACAGGTCCTTCTCCAGGCCGGGGTTCTGCAACCCGTCATCCATCAGCAGCACCCGCGCGCCCGCCGCCACGGCCAGGCGCGCGGAAGCAGCCCGGTCGGCCCCTATCCAGGTCGGCGCAATCCTGGCCAGCAGCAACGCCTCATCGCCAACCAGGGTTGCGGGATCGTCCGCCATGACCCGCCTCGGCCCACGCGATGTCCCTCCATAGCCGCGCAACAGGATATGCACCGCGACACCGCGCGCACGCAGCCGGGTCCCCAGGTCGATCGCCAAGGTGGTCTTGCCGGCACCGCCAACCGTGACATTGCCGCAACATATGACCGGCACCGGCGCGCGCCAGCCGGGTCGGGCGATGCGGTGTGACGTCACCGCGCCGACCAGCACGGATAGCGGAGACAGGAACCTGCTGAGCACGCCGTCGCGCGACCAGAACGCCGGGGCCGCCGGCATGTCAGTCTGCCCGCAGCAGATCGAGCAGGCGTTCCGCCGTCCGATCCGCCAGCCCGCCATGCGCGCTCGCCACGTCGACAGCGCGTTGCGCCATGGACGCGCACCGGGCGGGATCGGTCAGCATGCGGGACACGAATTGCACCAGGGCGTCGACATCGGCGACTTCCTCCAATCCGCCGGCCGCCCGCAGCATTGCGACGTGATCGATGAAATTGCCGGTATGGGGCCCGCTGGCGATGGCACAGCCCAGACGCGCTGGCTCCAGCGGGTTCTGCCCGCCGCCTGGCGCGATCAGGCTGCGACCGACAAACACCACACGCGCCAGGCGAAACCACAGACCGAGTTCGCCCAGGGTATCGGCGATCCACAACCCAGGGCCGGCGGGCGGATCGTCCCCCGTGGAGCGGCGAGGTGCGCCCAGTTCGGCGGCAATACCTGCACCACGCTCGGGATGGCGGGGCACGATCAGGGTCAAGAGCCCCGGATGATCCACCACCAGCCGAAGATGGGCAGTGGCGATCAGGGCCTCCTCGCCCGGATGGGTGCTGGCAGCCAGCCACACCGGGCGGTCCGCCAGCAAGTCACGCAAGCGGTTGAGTTCCACCGGGTCCGCCGGCAGGTCCGGGGCGGCCAGCTTCAGGTCCCCTGGGTTGTCGACCTGCCGGGCACCGAGCATGCGAAAGCGTTCTGCGTCCAGGGGTGTGCGCGCCTGAACATGGTGGAAGGATTGCAAAAGATAGCGGGCCAACCCGGGCGCGCGCCGCCAGCCGACATAGCTGCGTTCGGACAGGCGGCCGTTCAGCAGGAACAGCGGGATCTGGCGCTGCCGGCTGGCATGCAACTGGTTGGGCCACAACTCGGTTTCCACGAAGCAGGCGGCGTCCGGGCGCCAATGGTCCAGGAACCGGCGCACCCAGGCGGGCACGTCCAGCGGGGCGAAGCGATGCGACACGCGGTCCGACAGGCCCATGGCGGGCAGGCGTTCGGCGAGCAATGTGGCCGATGTCAAGGTGCCCGTGGTCATCAGGATGTGAAGGTCGGTCGAACGAACGGTCAACGCCGCGAGCACGGGCAGGATGGAGATCGTTTCGCCGACGCTGGCGGCATGCATCCATAGCAGCTTGCCGGCGGGTCGCGGCGTCGCGTCAATGCCTTCGCGCTCTGCAAGCCGAGCGGGGTTTTCCTTGCCTTGGGCGGCTCGGCGGTGAAGGAGACGGCGCAGGATCGGGGCCACGAGGGTCGCGGTTCCGGCCCATAGCGTGCCCAAGGGAGGCCGGGTAGGAGGCCGGGTGGCAGGCCGGATCACGACAGACACAGCCGATCGGCGCGGTCGGCGGCATGGTTCAACGCCTCGGTGATAGCCGGAAGAGCGCTGGACCAGGATGCTCGATCCACGTCGATGGTCGGGCCGCAGACCAGCGCGCCCCGGCCGAATGGCAGGGGGATCGTCATGCGGTCCCAGGTGCGCAATTGCATGCGCCAGACGGTGCGGGCGGCGCAGGGCAGCACCGGGACACCGCCAAGGGCGGCCAATTGAGCGACGCCCGGGGCAGGATGACGACGCGGGCCGCGCGGGCCGTCCGGGGTGATGCCGATGATCGCGCCCTGGTCCAACAGGCGCTTCAACTGACGCAACCCGGCGGGTCCACCGCGGGAAGTCGAGCCGTAGACCGGATGGATGCCAAAGCGACGAACGATGTCGCCGATGAAGCGGCCGTCCCGGTGATGGCTGACAAGGGTATGCATCGCGATCGCCCGGTAGGCCGGTTGGCGGCGGGAGACGATGACGAGCGCCGGAATCGACGGAAGATGCTCGTGCCAGAACGCGAACACGGCGGACGCGCCGGCCGCGAATGGGGCCAGATGTTCGGCGCCGTCCACCGTCCAGCGTGTGGTTCGCAGTGCGAAGGTCAGATACCAGCCGATCAGGCGAGCCAGCAGAGCCTGGGCCAGTCGCGTTCGCAACAGTGACTTCATCGCCGGGGCGGGTAGCATGGTCGGGGGGGCGGGGGAAGGGGGGGGGGGG
>CAMATI010000139.1 GCA_945861095.1 Asaia bogorensis
TCAACGTCCGGGTAGGCCCCCATCCTGAAGGCAACAAACGAATCGCATTCCAAAGGCCGCGCCTTTGGTGGGGTCCAGGGGCAAAGCCCCGGTCGGGGTCCCCAAGGGCCGTTGGGGCGGAAGCCCCGTCCCCCCTCACCCCAACCGCCGCACCCGCGGCATGATCTCCGCCGCGAACCGGCGCATCTCCGCCTCGAACGGCTGGTACTGCAGCATGAACGTCTCGATCCCCGCACGATTGAACGCGACAATCCGTTCCGCCACCTGATCGTAGCTGCCGACCAGCCCCGCCCCTGTGCCACCATTGCTGCCCACCCGCGGCGTCTTCGCCAAGGTCTGCGCCATGACAGACCGTGGGTCAGTGTTGGCATGCTGCTCTGCCCGGATGTCCACGTCCTTGGCCGCCAGGGCAAACAATCGGGCCAGTTCCGCCTGCGCCTCGGCCTCGGTGTCCCGCGCGATCACGAACGCGGACAGACCGAACCGCAGCGGCGCGCCCTTCCGTGGCCGGTGGGACACGTCCGCGATCAGGCTCTGCACATCCGCCAAAGGCTGGCCGTTGATGAACCAGACATCGCCCCAGTCCGCCACCAGCGCCCGAGCCGGTGCCGATTCGCCCCCGACATAAAGACGCGGCCGAGCGCGGTAGGGGTCGGTGGGGCGTAATTTGTAGTCGGAAACGTTGAAATGCACGCCCTTGAAGGTCAGTGCCTCGCCGCGCATCAACGGTTCCACCACCGAGATCCACTCACGGCCGTAATCGTAGCGCGCGTCGTGCTCCGGGAAGCCGATCCCGGCCTTTTCCAGTTCCGGCCGGTTCCAGGCGTTCACCAGGTTCAATGCGAAGCGCCCCCGGCTGATATGCTCGATCTGCAAGGCCATCTTCGCCAGCACCACTGGATGGTACAACAGCGGCTTGATCGCGGTGATGATCTCGATACGATCGGTCAACGCGGCCAGCGCGGCGGACGACGTCCACGCCTCCAACTGGTCTTCCATCGCCGGCCGAGGATTGACCGTGTGCTGCGCCACCAGGGTGCTGTCGAAACCCAATCGCTCCGCCTCCAGGATCAGATCCCGATTCCTCTCCCACGACGCATCATACGGCTCATCCGGATCCTGCAACGCCGCTCGGCTGCCATGCACGAGCGCCCAGATGCCGAACCGGATCGGGGGACGTTCCGTCATGGAAAGAACTGGTTGGCGGGGCGCGGCACGCCCAGATGTTCCCGCAGGGTCGTGCCCTCATACTCCTTGCGGAACAGGCCGCGCCTTTGCAACTCCGGCACCACCCGGTTGACGAAATCGTCGAGCCCAGCGGGCACGGTCGGGAACATCACGTTGAACCCGTCGCAGGCGTTGTTGAACAGCCATTCCTCCATCGTATCGGCGATGCTGGCCGGCGTGCCGACGATCGCCAATCCGCCATAGGCGCCCAGGATCTTCGCCAGTTGCCGCACCGTCAGGTTGTCTTTCCTGGCGCGAGCGATGACCCGCTCTCGCCCGCTTTGGCTTTGGTTGGTTTCGGGGATTTCCGGCAGCGGACCGTCCAGATCGAATTTCGCGGCATCGGTGCCCAAAGCGATGGACAGCGAGGCGATGCCGCTGTCCGGATGCACCAGATCGTCCAACCGATCCTTTTTCGCCCGTGCTTCTTCCATCGTTTCGCCCACGACGACCAACGCGCCCGGCATGATCTTGATGTGCTCGGGATCGCGGCCATAGGCGCGAGCGCGGGTTTTCACGTCGTCGTAATAGGCCTGCGCGTCGCGGATGGGGCCGCCCGCGGCGAAGATCATCTCCGCCGTTTCCGCCGCCAGTTGCCGCCCGGCGTCGGATGCGCCGGCCTGCACGATCACCGGCCAGCCTTGCACCGGACGCGCGACGTTCAGCGGTCCGCGGACAGAGAAATACTTGCCCTTGTGGTTCAGCACATGCATCCGGTCGGGATCGAAATAGACGCCATTTTCGACATCGCGAATGAACGCGTCATCCGCCCAACTGTCCCACAATCCCGTGACGACGTCGTAGAATTCCCGCGCGCGACGATAGCGTTCGTCATGCTCCATATGCTCATCGCGCCCGAAATTCAGCGCCGCGTCGGGGTTTGATGTGGTGACGATATTCCAGGCCGCGCGGCCGTTGCTGATATGGTCCAGCGACGCGAAGCGGCGGGCAACCAGATAGGGTTCCTCGAACGTGGTGGACCCGGTGGCGATCAGGCCCAGCCGGTCGGTGACGGCGGCGAGCGCGGGCAGCAGCGACATCGGATCGAAAGACGTGGTGGTGGCACTGCGTTTCAGCGCGTTGATCGGCATGTTCAGCACGGCCAGATGATCGGCCATGAAAAACGCATCGAACTTGCCGTGCTCCAAGGTCTGGGCGAAGCGCTTGATGTGCTGGAAGTTGAAATTGGCGTCCGGATAGGCCCCGGGATAGCGCCACCAGGCGGTGTGGATGCCGACCGGCCGCATGAACGCGCCCAGCCGCAACATGCGTTTTTCACTCATCGGTCGATCTCCCGTCGGCTGCCTGGGCACCATCATAGCCCCCCGGAACGGTTCGGAGAACCGGGTATCCGCCCAGGTGCCCGCGCCCCCCGGGCGGGGCGCGGCAGGGGTTAACATGCGGGCCGGGCGCGGCAGGGGTTACCATGTGGGCCGGGCGCGGCCGGGGTTGACATGTGGGCCGGGCGCGACCGGCGATACCATGTGGGCCAGCCGCACCGATCAGAACCAGCTACGGATGCCGAATACGACCTGCACCGCAGTTGCCGCCTCGCTTTCCTGGCGCGCGAAGCGGGCGGTCTGACCGTACCGGCCGGAATAGGTCACACCGACATAGGGCGCGAATTTTCGGGTGATCTCGTAACGCAGCCGCACCCCGGCATCCAATGACGCAAGCCCGGACCCGACATGCCGTCCCGGGTCGGTCTTGCTGTAGACATTCAGATCGATCTCCGGCTGCAACACCCAGCGCTGGGTCAGACGCAAGTCATAGTGCAGGCCGATGCGCGCCGCGAAATGGCCGTTATCGCTGGCATAGGCCGTGGCTTCCATCTCGACGAAGTGCGGCAACATGCCGCGCACCCCCAACGCGGCCCACTGCCGGCTGGTCCCGGAGTCGAGATCGGTGCGGACACCCACCTGCACATCGAACCAGGTTGAAATGGCGCGATTGTAGAGGACCTCATGACGTCCGTCCTCGACACCACCCTTGCCGAGGGCGAAGCCTTCCGATTTGAGCCACAATTTGTCGGTGTCGGTGCCGATCCAGGCGTGGCCCTCCCAGCGGAATGCATTGGCACCGGCGCCGATGCGGCCCTCGAATTGTTCCAGGATGCCATGGAATTGGATACCGGGATCCATCGCGTGCGCGTCATGGTTCGTGTGGTCCTGGGCCAAGGCCGAGGGGGCCAGGATGGGGGCCAGGGCGGGGGTCAGGGCGAATGCGCCCAGCGGGGCCAGCAGGCAACGAATGGCAAGGGTTCTCATGACACCCGCACCTCTCGGAACATGCCGGTTTCCATGTGGTAGAGCAGGTGGCAATGGAACGCCCAACGACCCGCCAGATCGGCGGTGACCAGCCAGGTGATCCGTTCCGCCGGTTTGACCAGAACCGTGTGTTTGAACGGGCGGAAGGCATCCTGGCCGTTGTCCAGCTCGCTCCAGAGCCCGTGCAGATGGATCGGGTGTTCCATCATCGTGTCGTTGATGACGACGAAGCGGACGCGCTCGTTCAAACGCAGATGGATCGGTTCGGCTTCGCTGGATTTACGCCCGTCAAAACCCCAGATGAATCGGTGCATGTTGCCGGTCAGGCGCAACACGATATCGCGCCCGGGCGGTCGGTTGTCGGCCGTCGGCCGCAGCGCGCGCAGGTCGCTGTAGCGCAACGCCCGCCGCCCCGCCTGCCCCAGCCCCGCGCCGGGTTCGTCCAGCCGTTCCGATGGCATAGAAACGACGTTGTCCACCGCCACCCCAAGCCCGGATGGGCCCGTCGGCATGGTGTGCGACCCATGGCCGGAATGATCCATGCCCATGTCCGCCATGGTGCGCAGCGGCGGCGGATCCATGGCCGGGGTCGGTGCCGCCATGCCGACCCGCGGCGCCAGGGTGCCAAAGGCATGACCGCTGCGATCCTCGGCCTGGGCGAAGATGGCGTAGGCCCGATCCTGGGTCGGGGTCACGATCACGTCGTAGGTCTCGGCGGTGCCGATCCGGAACTCCTCCACCGGGACGGGTTGCACATCGTTGCCGTCGGCCTGCACCACGGTCATGGTCAGGCCGGGGATGCGCACATCGAAGATGCTCATGGCGGACGCGTTGATGAAGCGCAGGCGGACATGCTCGCCGGGGCGGAACAGGGCGGTCCAGTTCGCGGCCGGGGTAAATCCGTTTAACAGGTAAGTGTAGGTGGCGCCGCTGACGTCCAGGATATCGGTGGGCGCCATCCGCATGTCCCCCCATGCCAGGCGGTCCGCCACTGTCGCGCCCAGCCCCGCGCGCCGGACATCGGACATGAAGTCGCCCGCCGTCCTCTGGCCGAAATTGTAATAGTCGGCCTGGAATTTCAGGTTCGATACGATGGTTGCGGGCCGCTCATCCGTCCAGTCCGACAGAAGAACGACATAGTCGCGGTCGAAGCGTTGGACATAGCCATCGCGCGGATCGACGATCAGCGCGCCGTAGAGGCCCAGTTGCTCCTGCATCCCGGAATGCGAGTGGTACCAATAGGTCCCGCTCTCGGGCACCAGAAACCGATAGGTGAAGGTCTCCCCTGGCGCGATGCCAGGGAAACTCAGGCCCGGCACGCCATCCATGTTCGAAGGGGTGCGGATGCCATGCCAGTGGATCGAGGTTGGTTCCGCCAACCGGTTGGTGACCGCGAGCGTCACCGTGTCGCCCTCTCGCCACCGCAGGATGGGCGCTGGCAACTGGCCGTTCACCACCGCGGCCAATCGCCGCTGCCCGGTGAAATTCACCGGGATGGTCCCGATATCCAGCGCGAAATCGGTGCCCCGCAGCAAGGCCGGGGACGCGGGCGGCGCGGCCAACGCCGGGGCAGAAAAGGCGGACATGGCGGTGGCGGCCTGGATAAACCGCCGGCGACGAATCATGCGTGCCATCCGCGCCTCCTAATGATGGACGGGTTGCAGGGACTGCAGGCCGTAGCTGCCGTCCGGTTTCTTCATCAGGCTGAAACCGACGTGATCGCCCGCCTTGAAGGTGGTCAGATCGATCGCTGGCGGGGCGAGAAACACCATCGTCATGGCGGGCCAGCCGATTTTCGGCATGGGCTCATGCGACAGGGTAATGCGTCGCCGAACGGGGTCGATGGCGTCGATCGTGCCATGGCCAGCGGCCGAAGCAGCCGGGGCCGTGGCGTGATGCGCGTGGCGATCGGCGCCGCGCGCGGGCGCGGGGTCCGTCACTGGCGCCGCAGTGACGGGGGGCAGGGTTCTTCCGGGGGCGGACCCCAGGTCGATTCCGACCGGAGTGGGCACAACGGCGGGGGGCGTGGGTTGGGCACAGCCGCTCAGACCAAGCGCAAGCAGGATCGCGGCCGAGCTGGCGCGGACAGAAAATTTTGACATCGGACATATCTCCGGGACAGGTCCGTGGCGCATGATGCCAGCCGGACCCGGGAACGAATGGTCATGGTGAAGGACGGACATCGGCGGCGCTGATCCGATCCAGGAACGGTGACCGCCCTGTTGGCATCCGGTGGTCGCGTCACGTGCATCCGCGCGCGCCGATCCGGACAGCCGGTGGAGGGATTCAGCCTGCCGGGATCAAACGGGGCGCGGTGGGCCCAAAGCCGGCGCGATCGCGCGCCCGGCCGGATGTTCGGCGGACGCCCAGTAACGCACGGTCCGTGCGAGCGGGGGCGGGATCGGTTGGTTGGTAGCGGATGGAATGGCCGAGGCCGCGGAGCCGAGCGCGTGGCAACAGAGCAGGTTCGCGGGCGTGGGGTCCGGGGTGGTGGAATTCCCGGTGTCCTGGGCGGGGACGTTCATGCCGCAGTCATGAGTGTGGCTGCCGGTTGCGGGAGCGGTTGGCGCGGGTTTGGCCTGGGCCGCCATCGCCGCGGCGCAGGCACCGTCGAGCGTGGCGCCGGCCAGAAGCGCGACCGCGCACAGAAGACGAAGGAGTTTTGCCGCGAAGGCGCGCATAGGGACGACTTATCATGCCGGGGACAGGTGGTCCATTGGGAAAGCCGAACGGGCCAGGCGGCGTGGTGTGTGGCGACGCCGGGCGACGCCGGGCGATGGGGGATCCCGATGGGTGCGCGCGGCGGTTGTCATCGGAGGTGGTCATCGGTGGCGCGGCGATTGGGGTTGTTGCCGCCTCGGGCAAAGCCTCTTTCCGCTGGCCTGGGACCACGGCTATAAGATCGGCGGGCTTTATGCGCCCTTAGCTCAGTTGGATAGAGCAACAGCCTTCTAAGCTGTGGGTCGGTGGTTCGAATCCACCAGGGCGCGCCATCAATCTGTCATCATCCCGCATGGCGGTCCCGCCCCGGTCGGGCTAGTGCCGCGCGCCGGAAGTCGCCACTTCCAGCGCGCGGCACTAGAGCGTTTGTGTGTCGGATGCCCGCGCCCAGATCCCGATCGCGGGCAGCCCTGATCAGGCGGTGCGTTGCCGCCCGCGTTCTGCCTCTGCCCCCGCTGCTTCACCGCAAACCGGGTAAGCGGCCTGGCATGACGCCGTAATCTCCAGCAGCCTCGCGCGCCGGCCCGTGCCGACCCGCACAGCCGCATTGCCATCGGTCCAGCGCGCCATCGCCGGTGCTTGGGTGGTGCCCTGCCGCTCTACATCCCACCAACCGCCGGACAACGCCGGGTGGTCCAACGCCAGGTCCGTGACCATCGCGCCCTCTCGCAGCCTGATCCGGCGCACCGACACGCCGAGCGTGCGGCGGTCGTCGAGCCAGGGTTGCAGATCGGCGGGAGTTGCGGCGTGGGACAGCAGCCGCACGCTCTGGCAGTTTACGGGCAGGACGAAGGTGTAACGCTCACCTTCGATCGAGACGGGGCGCAGGGCTCGGCCATCCGCCTCGATCCGCAACGCCGGGTCCCTTGTCACGAGCGGTTCGTCCGCCGCCATCCCCAGCACTTTGGCCCGTTCCGCCAACCGGTCCCACACCGGCTTCACCTGCTCGGCCCCGTCCGCGAAGGGCGCGCAGGAACCTGCCTCGCGTCCCGCCTGGCCGGACAGATCGGGGTGCAGGATCAGCGGCAGGCCGGCGTTCTCGAACAGGCCGCGATTGCCGGTGTCGAGGTAGGATTCGGCCGGCAGATTTTCCGCCAGCAGGATGCCGTGCGCATCAAGTTCGATGTGGTAATAGGTGATCGTGGTGGTAGTCGTTTCTTGAATGATGGTTGCGTGGTTGATCAGCAATCGCGCCGGGATCAGCACGCCGTCGATGAACACGCCGTGATCAGGCGACAGGCGCAGGTCTCGCGCGGGGATGCCCTCGGCGAAGGCGCCGGCGCGGATCAGGATGGGTTGCACCAGCCTGGGGTCGGGATGGCGGGTCAGGTCGAGATGCCGCCAACCGATCCAACGGATTGGGACCGACCCGCCGGATGCAAGGCGGACCGGGTCGCCGATACGCAGGGTTTCCACGGCAACCGGGCCGTGTTCGGTCTCGATATGGGCGCCCTCGGCGAAGCAGGTGACGGTGATGTCGTCGTCGATCTGCACGGTGGCCTGGCCAAATGTGTAGGTGGTGTAGCCGCCGGAGGGGGCGGATTTGGTCCAGGCTTCCAGGCCGATATCGGCGATGTCGCCTGCGTTGCCGTCGATCTTCAGGGTGTTGGTGGTGGACGCGAGGTTCAGCACTTCCAGCGCCGACAGCTTCAGCGTGTTGTTGCCGGCCCCGGTCAGGTCGATGACCTCGATGTTCCGCAGTTTGGTGTTGGCGATGGTTGAGAGATCGAGATTGATCCCCGCCCCGTCCAGCGCCAGCGTATCGGTGCCGGAGCCGCCATCGACGCGCAGGAATGTCAGGTCGGCGACCTTGATCGTGTCGTTGCCGCCGCCGCCGAGCAGGGCATCGGCGCCGCCCTTGCCATCGAGGACGTCGTCGCCGAGCCCCGCCACGATGTTGTCGGCGCCGGCGGTGCCGGTCAGGGTTTCGGAGGTGGCATCGCCCTCCTGCGTGACAGTGGCGGTGAAGTCCTGGCCGAAGATGATGTAGGATTTGCCGGCGTTAACCCGACCCACCGGATCGGCGTTGACTGCCCCGACCATGAGATCGTCGAAGCCGTCGCCGTTGACGTCCCCCGCCGAGGCGACGGAGCGGCCGGAGTTGTCGTACGTGCTCTGTCCGTTGATGACGAAGCCGCCGGTGCCCGCCGCGGTGGCGGAGAGATCGATGCTGGAGCCAAAGCCGCCGGTCCGGCCGAATACCACGTAGCTCTTGCCGGCGTAGCTCCGGCCAGCCGGATCGGCGCGGTCTGCCCCGACGATGAGATCGTCGAAGCCGTCGCCGTTGACGTCCCCCGCGGAGGCGACAGAGTAGCCGGAGCGTTCGGCCGCGTTCTGTCCGTTGATGACGAAGCCGCCGGTGCCGGCCGCGATGGCCGAGAGATCGATGCTGGCGCCGAAGCCGCCGCCCGTGCCGAACACCACATAGCTCTTGCCGGCGTTGGTCCCGCCCGCCGGATCGGCGTAGTGTGCTCCGACGATGAGATCATCGAAGCCATCGCCGTTGACATCTCCCGCCGAGGCGACGGAGTTGCCAGAGAGGTCAGTCGCGCTCTGGCCGTTGATGACGAAGCCGCCGGTGCCGGCCGCGATGGCGGAGAGATCGATGCTGGCGCCGAAGCCGCCGCTCGTGCCGAACACCACGTAGCTCTTGCCTGCGTAGCTCCCGCCCGCCGGATCGGCGCCGAATGCCCCGACAACGAGATCATCGAAGCCGTCGCCGTTGACGTCCCCCGCAGAGGCAACGGAGATGCCGGAGCGGTCGCCCCCACTCTGTCCGTTGATGACGAAGCCACCGGTGCCGGACGCGATGGTGGAGAGATTGATGCTGGCGCCGAAGCCGCCGCCCGTGCCGAACACCACGTAGCTTTTGCCGGCGAAGCTCCCGCCCACCGGAGAGGCGCTGTATGCCCCGACGATGAGATCGTCGAAGCCGTCGCCGTTGACATCCCCCGCCGAGGCGACGGAACGCCCGGAGTTGTTGCCCGCGCTCTGCCCGTTGATGACGAAGCCGCCGGTGCCGGACGCGATGGTGGAGAGCTCGATGCTGGCGCCGAAGCCGCCGGTCTTGCCGAACACTACGTAGCTCTTGCCGGCGTCGGTCCCGCTCGCCGGATTGGCGAAGGGAGCCCCGACGATGAGATCGTCGAAGCCGTCGCCGTTGATGTCCCCCGCCGAGGCGACGGAGCGGCTGGAGAGGTCGTACGTGTTCTCTCCGTTGATGACGAAGCCGCCGGTGCCGGACGCGATGGCGGTCAGATCGATGCTGGCGCCGAAGCCGCCGCCCGTGCCGAACACCACGTAGCTCTTGCCGGCGTTGGTCCGGCCCGCCGGATCGGCGTTCAGTGCCCCGACGATGAGATCGTCGAAGCCGTCGCCGTTGACGTCCCCCGCCGAGGCGACGGAGCTGCCGGATTGGTCGTTCGCGCTCTGTCCGTTGATGACGAAGCCGCCGGTGCCGGCCGCGATGGTGGAGAGATCGATCGCGGGCAGGATGAGAGAGACCGCGGTGTTCAGCAGCACCGTCGCCTGGCCGTTGACAAACGTGGTGAAGCCGCCGGCCGAACCCGTACGCGTCCAGGTCTCGTTGCTGAAGTTGACGCTGTCGCCGGCATTGCCGTCGACCTTCAGGGTGTTGGTGGTGGAGGAAAGGTTCAGCACCTCCCGCGCCGACAGCTTCAGCGTGTTGTTGCCGGTTCCGGTCAGGTCGATCGTCTCGATGTTCCGCAGTTTGGTATTGGCGATGGTCGAGAGATCGAGCGTGATCCCTGCCCCGTCCAGGGCCAGCGTGTCGGTGCCGGCGCCGCCATCGACGCGCAGGAAGGTCAGGTCGGCGACCTTGATGGTGTCGTTGCCGCCGCCGCCGAGCAGGGCATCGGCGCCGCCTTTGCCGTCGAGGACGTCGTCGCCGAGGCCGGCCACGATGTCGTCGGCGACGGCGGTGCCGGTCAGGGTTTCGGACGCGCTGGTGCCCGGTTGCGTGACGGCGGCGGTGAAGTCCCGGCCAAAGATGGTGTAGGACTTGCCGGCGTTAACCCGACCCACCGGATCGGCGTTGACTGCCCCGACCATGAGATCGTCGAAGCCGTCGCCGTTGACGTCCCCCGCCGACGCAACGGAGATGCCGGACCGGTCGTCCGTGCTCTGTCCGTTGATGACGAAACCGCCGGTGCCGGCCTCGATGGTGGAGAGCTCGATGCTGGTGCCAAAGCCGCCGGTCCGGCCGAATACCACGTAGCTCTTGCCGGCATAGCTCCCGCCCGCCGGATCGGCGCGGTATGCTCCGACGATGAGATCGTCGACGCCGTCACCGTTGACGTCTCCCGCCGAGGCGACGGAGACGCCGGAGCGGTCTTCCAGGCTCTGTCCGTTGATGACGAAGCCGCCGGTGCCGGCCGCGATGGCGGAAAGATCGATGCTGGCGCTGAAGCCGCCGCTCTTGCCGAACACCACGTAGCTCTTGCCGGCGTTGGTCCGGCCCGCCGGATCGGCGCGGTATGCCCCGACGATGAGATCGTCGAAGCCGTCACCGTTGACGTCCCCCGCAGAGGCAACGGAGCGGCCGGAGCTGTCGGCCCCGCTCTGTCCGTTGATGACGAAGCCACCGGTGCCGGCCGCGATGGTGGAGAGGTTGATGCTGGCGCCGAAGCCGCCAGTCTTGCCGAACACTACGTAGCTCTTGCCGGCGCTGCCCCCGGCCGCCGGATCGGCGTTGACTGCCCCGACGATGAGATCGTCGAAGCCGTCGCCATCGACGTCCCCCGCCGAGGCGACGGAGCGGCCGGAGAAGTCACCCGCGCTCTGCCCGTTGATGACGAAGCCGCCGGTGCCGGCCGCGATGGCGGAGAGATCCATGCTGGCGCCGAAGCCGCCGCTCTTGCCGAACACCACGTAGCTCTTGCCAGCGTAGCTCCCGCCCGCCGGATCGGCGCCGAACGCCCCGACCATGAGATCGTCGAAGCCGTCGCCGTTGACGTCCCCCGCAGAGGCAACGGAGTAGCCGGAGTTGTTGCCCGCGCTCTGTCCGTTGATGACGAAGCCGCCGGTGCCGGCCGCGATGGCGGAGAGGTCGATGCTGACGCCGAAGCCACCGCCGGTGCCGAACACCACGTAGCTCTTGCCGGCGTTGGTCCCACCCGCCGGATCGGCGCCGAATGCCCCGACGATGAGATCATCGAAGCCGTCGCCGTTGAGGTCCCCCGCCGACGCAACGGAGAAGCCGGATTGGTCGTACGCGCTCTGTCCGTTGATGACGAAGCCGCCGGTGCCGGCCGCGATGGCGGACAACTCGATGCTGGCGCCGAAGCCGCTGCTCTTGCCAAACACCACGTAGCTTTTGCCGGCGTTGCTCCCGCCCGCCGGATCGGCGAAGGGAGCCCCGACGATGAGATCGTCGAAGCCGTCGCCATTGACGTCCCCCCCCGAGGCAACGGAGAAGCCGGATTGGTCGTCCGCGCTCTGTCCGTTGATGACGAAGCCGCCGGTGCCGGCCGCGATGGTGGAGAGATTGATCGCGGGCTGGAAGAGAGAGACCGCGGTGTTCAGCAGCACCGTCGCCTGGCCGTTGGTAAACGTGGCGTAGCCGCCGGCCGAACCGGTATGTATCCAGGTCTCCCCGCTGAAGTCGACGTTGTCGCCGGCATTGCCGTCGACCTTCAGGGTGTTGGTCGTGGACGACAGGTTCAGCACTTCCAACGCCGACAGCTTCAGCGTGTTGTTGCCGGACCCGGTCAGGTCGATGACCTCGATGTTCTGTAGTTTGGTATTGGCGATGGTCGAGAGATCGAGCGTGAATCCCTTGCCGTCCAGCGCCAGCGTGTCAGTGCCGGACCCGCCGTCGACGCGCAGGAATGTCAGGTTGGCGACCTTGATGGTGTCGTTGCCGCCACCGCCGAGCAGGGCGTCGGCGCCGCCCTTGCCGTCGAGCGTGTCGTCGCCGAGGCCGGCCACGATGTCGTCGGCGCCGGCGGTGCCGGTCAGGGTCTCGGACGCGGCGGTGCCCGGTTGGGTGACGGTGGTGGTGAAGTCCCGGCCGAAGATGGTGTAGGACTTGCCGGCTTGGGCCCCGCCCGCCGGATCGGCGCCGTATGCCCCGACGATGAGATCGTCGAAACCGTCGCCGTTGACGTCACCCGCCGAGGCAACCGAGCGGCCAGAGAAGTCGCTCCCACTCTGTCCATTGATGACGAAGCCGCCGGTGCCGGCCTCGATGGCGGAGAGGTTGATACTGGCGCCAAAGCCGCCGCTTTTGCCGAACACCACGTAGCTCTTGCCGGCGTAGCTCCCGCCCACCGGATCGGCGGTGTATGCACCGACGATAAGATCGTCGAAGCCGTCGCCGTTGACGTCCCCCGCCGAGGCGACGGATCGGCCGGAGGCGTCGTTCGTACTCTGTCCGTTGATGACAAAGCCGCCGGTCCCGGCCGCGATGGTGGAGAGGTTGATGCTTGCGCCGAACCCGCCGCCCGTGCCGAACACCACGTAGCTCTTGCCGGCCTGGCTCCCGCCCGCCGGAGAGGCGAGGTTTGCCCCGACGATGAGATCGTCGAAGCCGTCGCCGTTGATGTCCCCCGCCGAGGCAACGGAGCGGCCGGAGAAGTCGTTCGCGCTCTCTCCGTTGATGACGAAGCCGCCGGTGCCGGCCGCGATGGCGGAGAGGTTGATGCTGGCGCCGAAGCCGCCGCTTTTGCCGAACACCACGTAGCTTTTACCGGCATCGATCCCGCCCGCCGGATCGGCGCGGAATGCCCCGACGATGAGATCGTCGAGGCCGTCACCATTGACGTCCCCCGCCGAGGCAACGGAGAAGCCGGATTGGTCGTTCGCGTTCTGTCCGTTGAGGACGAAGCCCCCGGTGCCGGCCGCGATGGCGGAGAGCTCGATGCTGACGCCGAAGCCACCGCTATTGCCGAACACCACGTAGCTCTTGCCGGCGTTGGTCCCGCCCGTCGGATCGGCATACCTCGCCCCGACGATCAGATCATCAAAGCCGTCGCCGTTGACGTCACCCGCCGGGGCGACGGAGAAGCCGGATTGGTCGCCTGCCGTCTGTCCGTTGATGACGAAGCCGCCGGTCCCGGCCTCGATGGCGGAGAGCTCGATGCTGGCGCCGAAGCCGCCGCCCGTGCCGAACACCACGTAGCTCTTGCCGGCGTCGCTCCCGCCCACCGGATCGGCGCGGGATGCCCCGACGATGAGATCATCGAAGCCGTCACCATTGACGTCCCCCGCCGAGGCAACCGAGACACCGGAGCGGTCGAGAGCGTTCTGTCCGTTGATGACGAAGCCGCCAGTGCCGGCCGCGATGGCGGAGAGCTCGATGCTGGCGCCGAAGCCGCCGGTCTTCCCGAAAACCACGTAGCTCTTGCCGGCGTCGCTCCCGCCCGCTGGATCGGCAAAGTATGCCCCGACGATGAGATCGTCGAAGCCATCACCATTGACATCCCCCGCCGAGGCGACGGAGAAGCCGGATCGGTCGTTCGCGCTCTGTCCGTTGATGACGAAGCCGCCGGTGCCGGCCGCGATGGTGGAAAGGTCGATTGGTGAGATGGCCACAAGTCGCTCCGCCGTCGTGTCGTTCTGGGTGGACGCCTATTCACTTGGCCTGCCAC
This sequence comes from Asaia bogorensis, assembly GCA_945861095.1. Classification (GTDB taxonomy): domain Bacteria; phylum Pseudomonadota; class Alphaproteobacteria; order Acetobacterales; family Acetobacteraceae; genus Rhodopila. The sequence continues at coordinate 13,826 of CAMATI010000139.1, forward strand.
CCGACCAGCGGAGCCATGCGGCTATATCCCGCGTTGACTAACGGCGTTGCGCCTCACGGTCAACGCCGTTGGGGTTTCCAGGATGGCCCGGCGGACCGCGTGTTGGTGCCGAGGTCGTCTGCGGGGACGATGGGAGAGAGCCAAACCACGATCCCTGCAAAATCAACGGCACGGATCGCTAGGGGTCCGTGCGGACCAGGAGAGACTGACGATGGATCTAAAGCTCGCGGGAAAGACCTGCCTCGTAACGGGCGCCAGCGCCGGCATCGGGGTGGGCATCGCCCGCTCCCTGGCGCGGGAGGGTGTGCGTCTGGCCATCCTGGCGCGCCGGCGGGACCCGATGGAGGCGCTGGCCGATGAACTCGCGGCCGAGACCGGGGCGCGCCCGGTGGTCATCGTCGCCGATCTGATGGCGCAGGATGCCCCTTCGATGGTGCACGCCGCGATTCAGTCCAGCCTCGGCGGGTTGGAGATCCTGATCAACAATGCCGGCCTGTCCGCCAAGCCCGAGCCGATGGCACGCGATGATGTCTGGAATGCCGGGTTCGACCTGAAATTCACCACCTTGCGGCGCCTGACCAACGCGTTCCTGCCAGGGATGCGAGCGCAAGGCTGGGGGCGCATCATCAACATCACCGGCATTGTCGAGCCGTACGCCACCAGCTCGGCGTTGACCGCGTGCGCCGCCGTGCATGCCTGGGCGAAGGGCCTGTCCCGGGATTTGGCGAAGGAGGGGATCACCATCAACTGCGTCCCACCCGGCCGGATCAACAGCGAGCAGATCCGCAACCGGCTGCATCCGGACCCGGCGGTGACGCAACGCTATATCGAGCAGAATATTTCCATCGGCCGGTTCGGGGAACCGGAGGAGCTGGCCGATCTGGTGACCTTCCTGGCGTCTCCGCGCGCCGGCTATATTACCGGCACGGTCATTCCCGTGGATGGCGGCATGTCCCGCTTTGCGATGTAGGAACCGAACGGGTTCGCGCCCGAGGGGGTGACAATGGCGCAACGATCGGGCATGGCCGCCAAACCGGCGGCGGCCGAACAGGGCAAAGTCGCCGTGGTCCCGGTCCGATACCGCAGAACACCATGCCGAGCATAGGGTTCGGCGGCGGATCATGCGCTACGGCGACGCACAACGATAACCGCTTCACTTGGTGTCGCGCTCGGGCCTCTCCGCGATAGGGGTAGGGAAGGCTACCAGCCTCCCCTCCCTCCGAACCGTGCTGGCGGTTCTCCCGCACACGGCTCTCCAGTGGCTGGTTATCCTCATCGGGGGTGTCTCGCGGTGTCCAGGGCCATGGTCAGGGAGAAGAGGTCC
>CAMATI010000140.1 GCA_945861095.1 Asaia bogorensis
CACCGCTTTTTGTATCAGGCTGGGTTACGTGACTCGAGGTATGACCCGGTCAGTTGGGCCAGCTTCCCGTTGCAGGTGGCGGGGCGACTTGGCATCCAAACCTACTGCCTTGGAATCACAGGAGAAAAAATGAGGGGATGGCTGAGGACGGGAAGATCAGTCCGATTTTCCCACTAGACATTGATTCCGTGGGCCGCCTCACCCGCCAGGGCGGGTGCAAATGTCGACATCGGGCCACTAGAGTCGCTATATGGTTACGTTCAGTGCCCCGCTCGACAGGGGAGCCACCGGCTGAGAACCGTAGCAACCTTAATTGGATTCCGGTGTTGCGAGCCGTGCCTGAACTGTCAAAACCCTGATTTGTCCAAGCACCGCCGTGAGCCGCATTTCGCACGGGATTCTGCGGAGCCGTACAAAGCACTGGCGATGCGTCGTTCAGCCATGCGAATTGCCGAGTCGCAATATCTCGGTATCCCGAGTGGGGACGGCGCACCATATCCCAAAAATGGAATGTCGGACCACCAACCCAACCAGCATAGAGACTTCCAAACGGATCCATAAAATATCGCCTGCATCCCGTCAAAGAACGTCCTTGAACGCCTCGATAAAGTCGTCGATATTGAGGGACCAATTCCGATGAGCCGGCCGTTGATCTTGCTCGGATGGCGCTCCGATAGCGAATGCGTAATGCGCACCGCAGGAAGCGAACAAGTTAGCGTGCGCTCCGATCCAATGTGGCTCGGACTCAATATCAATCACAGTCACGCCGACATCAGCGAATAAGACGTTAAACATACCGGAGCCTGATCCCCCTATAATATGAGTTGCGCCTGCAAAAAGGGCAACCTGCTCCGATAAAGAGAATGTTTCCGGACGAACAGCTTGATAGCCAAAGTGTGACAGGCGTTCGATCAGGTCCGTCTCGGCCAGGAACGCTCTCTTCGATCGCACCGAACCGTCCGAATTCAGTCGGGATATGAATAGCTTGGTTGGATAAAGCGATGATCGCTTACATGACAGGGCAATCTTCCGATAAAAAGCTTTCGAATCATCGTCTACATAGCAATTTCTGTTTCGCATTGATGGCAGCAATACATCTTTGAAGCGCGTGATGGCGATTAGTTTGTGAGGGATGATCCGGCTCCGGTCGAGGCCGGCCAGAGCCAACAATTCCAGTTGCCACGGAGATCGAGCCAGTACACATACCTTGCGGTCGCTTTCGTTCCGGAGACTCATAAGTTTCGGCAGAATACGAAACAGGTACGAACCGTAGTTCGAAGGCTCGGCGGAGCCGATAAATGCGGTAGGTTCGTCAATTTCTAAAATCTTTCTAACCATAGGTCGAATTTTCCAGTCACCGTCATTCCGTTCTACGTGATACAGGCGGCCATTATTTTTTTTAAGCATTCTCTCAATATCACCCGGGTTCGGGTAAAATGACGTGTCCGTAAAGAACCTTCCGTCATCAAAAAAGAAGAGCCTGTCGCCGATGCAGTATATGTGATCTGCCACAATACCATACGATGATGCAGTATGTATAGTCTTTTCCAGTGATTGGGCTATAGGCCATGCGAGGTTTTCTGGATTGTGCAGTCTGAATGGAGGCCTTCTTCTTATGGCTCGATTGCAACGGAATAACGCGATCTTGGCAGGATCGTCCCCGACGTCTGAACCGCAGATCCTAAACGATGGACGTTTCCCATTTGGATCCACGGCGAGATGAGCCGCTAGATCCTCAATACCTAGATGGTGTTGGAGGCGAAATTCCATACGGGTAAACTCCCAAAGCGGTCGTAATCCAGGCTGTCGTCTTCGTCCCATCTATTGTAGATTACTCTAATCTTGAATACAGGGACTAGGAACCCTACACTGTTGGCGAGGAAGGGGGCGCCCAACTGATCGGCCCTCATCATCCGCATCACGTTTGGAGGTAGTCCGCCGAACCAGCCCCTAACCCCCCCCATCAATCGTCAGCACCGTGCCCGTCGTGTATCCCGACATCGGGCTCGCCAGGAACGCCACCGCATTCCCGATCTCGGCCGGAGTCGCCGCCCGCCCAAACGGCATCCCCGACGTCAGTTCCCGCCACCGATCCGGATCGCCAAACTTCTGCTCCGCTTCCGCCCGGCGCAGCATCACCAGCCGGTCGGTTTCCACCGGACCCGGGTTGATCGCCACCACGCGCAAGCCGTCCGCCGGCGCGCCCTTGCCCAGTGCCCGGGTGAACGCCATCAGAGATGCATTGCCCGCCGCGCCGGCGATGTAGTTGGTCGGGAATTTCTCCCCCGCCGCGCCGATCACGTTGATGATCACGCCGGCCTTGCGCGCCTTCATCTGCGCATAGATCACCCGGCAGAACGAGATATAGCCGAACACTTTCAGGTCCCACGCCTGGCGCCAGCGCGCATCGTCCACCGACAGCACATCGCCCGGCGGGATCGCACCGGCGTTGTTCACCAGGATGTCCAGCGCGCCGGCTTCGTCGGCCACGCGGCGGACGGCGGCATCGCTCGACAGATCGGCGGCAATCACCCGGACATTTACCTGATGGCGCGCGCGGATGGCGGCGGCGGCCTCATCCAGGGTGCCCTGCTCGCGCGCAACCAGAATGACATTGCACCCCTCTCCCGCCAGTACTTCCCCCGTCGCTCGGCCGATGCCTTTCGAGCCGCCGGTGACCAGGGCCGTTTTGCCCGCCAGTTTCAGATCCATTTATGCAGCCTTTCCAAAGGACGTTGCGCGCGTGCGGCATGCTTCGCCGAATGCGCGGAAAATGGCAACGCTGGCGGGAAGCTCCGACCAGCGCCATTCCGGATGCCATTGCAAACCCAGCACAAAGCCGAGCGCGTTGGGGAGCGAGACGGCCTCGATCGTGCCATCGGGGGCGTGGGCCTCCACAACCAGCCCTTCGCCGGGCCGGTCAATCGCCTGGCCGTGCAGGGAATTCACCACGATCTCCGTCGCGCCGACGATGCGGGCCAGCCGCCCGGTCGCGATGATACTGTGTTTCGGGCCGTATCGCTCGTCCATTGTGCCCTGGCCGCCGCGATGGTCCATGCGGCCGGGCAGTTCGTGCACCCGCTGGATCAGGCTGCCGCCGAGGGCGACGTTCAGTTCCTGGATGCCGCGGCAGATCGCCAGCACCGGAATGCCACGCTCGATCGCGGCACGGATCAGCGGCAGGGTGGTGGCGTCGCGGTCATGGTCGTGGCGGTCGGGCGTTTCGCTGTCGCCGCCGTCGTAATGGCTGGGATGCACGTTGCTGGGACTGCCCGGCACCAACAGCCCATCGATCCGGTTCAGCAGGCCGAGCTGCGCCTTGCCCATCGGGGGGATCATGATGGGCAGGCCCTCGATCCCGCCGATGACGGCGTCGGCGTAGCGGGACGGAGTCACGTGGACCGGCCGCTCATTCTTCTCGGACGCACAGGCCGGTATGCCGATAACCAGAGTCATCCCTTGCAACCTCGATTCCAACCAAACGCTACTATGAACGCGGCCGCCACGAATTCGCAATCACCCCGCCGAGGGAACCGCACAGCATCAGGAATGCCATGCCGCGCGGGGTGCCGTCGGTCAGCAATCCGACCAGCAGGCCGCTGGACGCGCCCAGCGAGAATTGCCCCAGCCCCATCAGCGCGGAGGCACTGCCGGCGTGCTGGGCGTGGCGGGCCAAGGCGCCCACCGAGGTGTTGCCATTGCTGAAGCCCTGGCAACTCAGGGCGACGAAGATGGGTGCGACGATCAGCGGCAGGTTGTGCACGCCGCTGAAGGCCAGGATCGTCAGGATGATGGTGGCGGCGAGGGATACCCGCGAAATCAGGGTCAGCATGAAGGACAGACCGAAGCGCGGCAGCAGGCGGGCGTTGATCTGCGACCCGGCGATCAGGCCGCAGGAACACAGGCCGAAGATCAGCGCGAACCCGGACGGCGACATGTCGTAGCCCTGAATGAACACCGGCGCCGATCCCGCCAGATAGGCGAACATGCAGAACGTCCCGGAGGCGCCCATGATCGCATGCGTCAGAAAGGTTTTCTCCCGCAGGATCGATCCGTAGCGACTGAGCTGCTGGGCTAGGCTGAGGCGGATGCGCCGTTCGGGCGGCAAGGTTTCCGGCAGCACTTTCCAGGCCAGCAGGCAGCAAATGGCACCATAGAGCGCAAGCACCCAGAAGATCGCCCGCCAATGCCCGAAGATCAGGATGGCGCCGCCGATGGTGGGGGCGAGGATCGGGGCAACCCCCATCACCAGCATCAGGCGCGACATCATGACGGCGGCTGCCTGCCCATCCGCGAGGTCGCGCACCATCGCCCGCGCGATCACCATGCCGGCGGAGGCCCCGACGGCCGACAATGCCCGAAAAATGGCGAGCCAGGTGAGCGACGGCGCCAACGCACAACCCATGGTGGCAAGCGCGAACACCGCGGTGCCGACGATCAGCGGTCGGCGGCGACCGAAGCGGTCGGACAGCGTGCCTTGGGTGATCTGGCCGATGCCGAGACCAGCAAACCATGCCGCGAGGGTCAGCTGGGCGGTGCCGGACGCAGTGCCGAACGTTGCCTCCACCGCGGGAAACGCAGGCAGGTACATGTCGGTCGCCGCGGGGCCGGCGGCGATGAAAAACCCCAGCAGGCCGGGAAGCCAGCGTGGGATGGAGGTCGGGACGCGAGGTTGCGTGCTCATGGGATCGAGGCCTGGGAACGAAGGAGTGGGGGACGCGACGGGCGGCTCCCTCCCCAGGGGCCAAGTCTGGCTTGCGTGGGGCTGGCCAGTTGGATGGGGCTTTGCGAGGGTTTCGCGGTTGGGTCAAGGGGGTGAGCGGGCATCCGCGTCCTGATCGGGGTGATTCAATCTCACCGCCATTGGGCGGGATGATGATCCCCAGACAGGACCGTCGTTCCCATCAACCAACCGCCTCCTGCTCGCGCGCCCACGTCTCCACCAACGTCCCCGCGACCGCCTCCACATCCATCGCCGCGGCGCAGGACGGATGTCGGGTCAGCAGCAGGGTCTGCCGGCGGATTGCGTCCTTGACCCGATCGTCCCGCCGCACGATCCCCGCCAACGTCGGTTCGGCGCGCAGGAAGGTCCCGCATGCGCGTCGCAACGTGGTGAACGTGCGTTCCCCCGCGCCACGATTGCTCGCCTGGTTGACCAGGACCCGCGCATCACCGCCCACCCGGTCGGTCGCATATAGTTTCAACACCGCGTAGGCGTCGGTCAGGCTGGTCGGTTCCTCGGTCGCCAGCACGATCAACGTGTCGGCGAACGCCGCCATCCGCCGCACCCCGCGTTCCACCCCTGCCCCCAGATCCAGCAGGACCACGTCATACATGTCCGCCTCCGTGCGCAAGCGCGGCAATGTTCGGTCCAGATGCGCGGGGTCCAGCGCGGACAACGCGCCCGAGCCGGACTGGCCGGCGAGCACGTCGAATCCGGCTTCCTCGTGCCGGGTCACCGCCTCGGCCAGGCTGACCCGTCCGGAGATGACCGAGCCCAGGTCATGGCGCGGCATCATCCCCAACTGAACATCGACATTGGCCAGCCCAAGGTCGCCGTCGAACAGCAGCACCCGCAGCCCCACACGGGTCAGCGCATGCGCCAGCGTGATGGCGAACCAGGTCTTGCCCACACCCCCCTTGCCGGAGGCAATTGCAATCAGGCGGGGTGCAGCTAGGCGCGATGCGATCGGGCTGGGCTTAGGCGGCATGGCGTTCATGGCGAGGTTTTCCGATCTGCATCATTCGGGCGGCAAGGGAACCAGGCGTCAGACGCTCCAACCCATCCGCCGCGCCGGGACCGATCCCGGCTTCGGTCAGCGGCAAACGAGCGGCGGCGGCCGCGGCCAGCAGGCCGCCCAGGCGGCGGGTGAGGTCCAGGCGGGTCACGATCAGCCGACTGGCTCCGGCCGCGGCGAAGGCGATCGCGAGATCGGCGGCCTCGGCCGGATCGAGACCGGCGGGCAGCACCAACGCGACAATCCCATCGACCGAGGCGGTCAGCGCCCGCAATTCCTCGGTCTGGGTAGGGTCGAACGGGTCGATCCCCGCCGCGTCGATCAGCACCGGCGCCCCGTCCTCTCGACGCGTCAGCGCCCGCGCCAGGGTCACCGGATGGTTGGCGACCACCAGGGTCAGGCCCAACAGCCGGGTGAAGGCGGCCAGTTGCTCGGTCGCGCCGGCACGTTTGCCATCCGCTGTCATCACCATCGGGGTGATCCCGGCCATGACGAGGCGGGTCGCCAACCGGGCGGTGGTCAGCGTCTTCCCGGCGCCGGGCGGGCCGGTCAGCAGCAGCGGCCGTCCGCCCTGTTCCAACGGCAAGTCGGCAAATGCCAAGGTGCGACCGAGAGCGGTGTCCAAGGGGCCGGCGTCCAGGGCGGGATGCAGGGCTGCCGGAACGCCATGGTAGTGCAACATCGAACGCCGCACTGGGTCCGGCGGTGCGGACGGAGGCTCCGAGACTGCGGCGTGCACCCGTCGTGATGCAGGTTCCGGCCGGAAAGAACTCTCCTCCTCCCCTTGTGGGAGGGCGACGGGGGGAGGGGTCTTGGACGATGTCCGTGCGAAAATCCCCTCCCCTCGGCCCCCTCCCAAAAGGGGAGGGGGAGAATTTTCTCCAGTGCCGCGATGTAGCGATTCAGGAAGGCGAGCCGCCCGGGTCGATTCCGGTTCGGCGAGGCTCTGCCGAACTGCCGCACTCGGCGACCATGCCGGCAGCCCCGACCGTGCATACCCCGCTACCCCGCTCTGCTCCTGCGACCCACGCGACCCACCACCGCTCGGCGTCCATGCCGCGACCGGTACCGCTCGCTCGACCGGAGGCAATGGCGAGGACGCATCGTCCGAAGGCTCCAGCGCCGCGGTCAACTCAACCCCGTCGCCGACCCGGCGGGACCCGAGGATCAGCGCCTCGCTTCCGAGTTCGGCACGGATATGGGCCATCGCCTCGGCCGTCGTGTTGGCGCGGAACAGCTTCAGGCGCATGCGAGTACCAAGCCGAGCACCAGGGTGCCAAACATGTGGTGATGGTCAGGCAAGTGGTGATAGTCAGGCAAGCGTTCCATCAGATCGTGCCGATCGTGCGAATGCGCGCACGCGGAAAGATCTCGGTCTGCGCAAGAACGGCGGTGTTGGGACGGATCCGCTCGACAATCGCACGGACATGGAAACGGATGCCGCTGCTGGTCAGCAGCACCGGAGATTCCCCGTTATTCGCCGCCGCATCGAAACTGGCCCGCAGCTTCAGCATGAAGTCCTGCAACTGGCTGGGGACCATGGCCAGTTGCCGGTCCTCCGCCGGTCCGACCAGGGATTCCGCGAAGGCTGCTTCCCATTCCGACGACAGGGTAATCAGCGGCACATACCCGCCCGGACCGTTATGCGAATCGCTGATCTGACGCGCCAGACGCGCCCGCACATGCCCCACCAGCGCCGGGATGGACCGGTTGGGGCCACCGCACGCCTCCTGGATCCCTTCCAGGATCGTCGGCAGATCGCGGATCGACACCCGTTCGGCGAGCAAGGACTGCAGCACCCGCTGCACGCCACCCACGGTGATCTGCGACGGAATCAGGTCGGACACCAGCTTCTGCTGATCCCGAGGCAGTTCATCCAGCAGCTTCTGCGTCTCCACATAAGAGAGCAGTTCCGCGACATTCTGCCTGACTACCTCCGTCAGATGCGTCGTCAGCACGCTTGGCGGATCCACGACTGTGCAGCCGAGGAACATGGCTTCCTCCTTCGCGGTGGGCTCGATCCACAACGCCGGCAGGCCGAATGCCGGTTCGCGAGTCTGTTCCCCGGACAGGGTTGGCACCCCGCCGGTCGGGTCCATCGCCAGCAGCATCGTCGGGCGCAGTTCCCCCTTGCCGGCCTCGATTTCCTTCACCCGGATCACATAACTGTCGGCGTCGAGTTCCATGTTGTCCTGGATCCGCACCGGCGGCAGCACGAAGCCCATCTCGGCCGCGATGGACCGCCGCAACCCCTTGATCTGCTCGGTCAACCGGGGTGCGTCGCCGCCCGCCAGGCTCAGCAACCCGTAGCCGAGTTCCAGGCGGATCAGGTCGATGCGCAAGGTGTCGGAGATCGGCGGCTCGCCCACCGGCGCCGGCGGCGGCAAGGCGTCTTCCGGCTCCTGCGGGGATTTGTGCCGCAGCCAGGCGCCACCGCCGGCCAGGCCGGCCAGCGCCAGGAAAGGCAGCGCCGGCAGCCCGGGCATCAGCGCCAATACCGTCGCCGCACCGGCCGCCATGGCCAGCGGTTTCGGACTGCTGCTGAGCTGGCGGACCAGTGCAACATCCGCCGTGCCCTCGACGCCACCCTTGGTGACGACGATGCCAGCGGCGGTGGAAACCAGCAACGCGGGGATCTGGGACACCAGACCATCACCGACGGTCAGCGTGGTGAAGGTGGAGGCCGCGTCGGCGAACGGCATGCCATGGCGCATCAATCCGATGGCCAGGCCACCGACGATGTTGATCACGGTGATGATCAGCCCGGCAATGGCATCGCCGCGCACGAATTTCGCGGCACCGTCCATGGCGCCGTAGAAGCCGCTTTCCTCCTCCAGCTCTCGCCGCCGCTTGCGGGCGGTCTTCTCGTCGATCAGACCGGACGAAAGGTCGGAATCGATCGCCATCTGCTTGCCGGGCATCGCATCCAGGCTGAACCGGGCCGCCACTTCGGCGATGCGGCCGGAACCCTTGGTGATGACCATGAAGTTCACCACCAGCAGGATAGAGAAAAGGATTACGCCGATGACGACGTCGCCGCCCATCAGGAAGCCGCCGAACGCAGCAACGACATGGCCGGCGGCGGCCGGCCCTTCGTGCCCATGCGACAGGATCAGCCGCGTGGTGGCGACGTTCAGCGACAGCCGCAACAAGGTGGTCAGCAGCAGCAGAGTCGGAAAGCTGGTGAAATCCAGCGGCCGGTTCAGGAACAAAGCCACCATCAGCACCAATACGGAACTGGTCACCGACAGCGCCAGGCCCAGATCCAGCAAAACGGTCGGCAACGGGATCACCAACACCGACAGCAGGATCACCACGCCCAAGGCCAGGCCGATATCGCTGCCCGGCATGTATTTGCGCAGCGGCGACAACATCGGCGACAATGCGCTCGCGATGTCGGAGGATCCCGCCATGACCGATCAGGCCGCCATGCCGGACGGTGGCGGCACCGCGGACCCCTGCGCGGCGTAATCCCGCAATTTGTTCCGCAGCGCCCGGATCGAGATACCCAGGATCGTCGCCGCATGGGTCCGGTTGCCCAGGGTATGCCCCAGGGTTTCCAGGATCAGGTCGCGCTCCACCTCCTCCATCCGCCGCCCGACCAGGCTGGCTATGCCGCCTGTCGCCCCACCATCGCCGCTAGTCAGTGGCCTTGCCCCCCCCTGGGAGGCCCCGTGCGGCCCGAGCTCGATGGCATCGAGGCCGATCTCCGGCCCCTCGGCCAGCAGAACGGCGCGATGGATGGTGTTTTCCAGTTCCCGCACATTGCCGCGCCAGCCATGCGAGGTTAGCCGCAGCAGCGCGGCCGAGGACAACGTGCGATAGGGCAGCCCGTTCACCTCGGCATATTTTCGGGCGAAATAATCCCCCAGAGCCGTGATGTCGCCCGGCCGCTCCCGCAGCGACGGAATGCGCAGAGACACCACGTTCAGGCGGAAATACAGGTCCTCGCGGAACGTGCCTCGCTGAATTTCGGCTTCCATGTCGCGGTTGGTGGTGGCCAGGATGCGGACATCGACCTTGACCGGTGCGGACCCGCCCAGACGGTCGATTTCCCGTTCCTGCACCGCGCGCAGCAGCTTGGCTTGCAGGCGGATATCCATCTCGCTGATTTCGTCCAGCAGCAACGTACCCCGATGCGCCGCTTCGAACTTTCCCGCTCGACGCGCGATGGCGCCGGAAAAGGCGCCCTTCTCGTGGCCGAACAGTTCGGATTCCAGCAGGTTTTCCGGAATGGCGGCGCAGTTCAGCGCCACGAACGGCCCGCCCGCGCGCCGGGACTTGCGATGGATGTGATGCGCGAGGATTTCCTTGCCGGTGCCTGATTCGCCCCGGATCAGCACGGACGCCTCGGATTTCGCGACCTGTTCGGCGCGATGCACGGTGGCTGCCATGATCGGATCGCGCACCACCAAAGCGTGGGTTTCGCCCGACGCCGCTTCCAGGATGGCGGCGATCAGATCGGGGTCGGGCGGCAGCGGCAGAAACTCGCGCGCACCGTCGCGGATGGCCTGCACCGCCGCTTCCGGATCGTCGCCGGTGCCACAGGCGACCACGGGCACGGCGATACGCTCATTGGCCAAGGCGCGCACGACGGCGCCCACGTCATGCACAAGGTCGCACAGCACCAGGTCGATCTTGGCATCCGACCGCAGCCGCTGCATCGCGCTGTCGAGCGTGTCGGCCTGATCCAGCTTGGCGCCGCGGAGCATGGCGATCCGGGCCGCCTGGCCCAGATCGCCGCTCAGGGAGCCGATGATCAACACCCGCATAGCGAGACCCTCATGATCTTCACGATTGGCCGATGTTTACGACTGGGCACGATCGGCCTTGACGATTTCCGTCATCGTCACCCCCAGGCGGGTTTCATCCACCATGACCACCTCGCCGCGCGCGACCAGGCGGTTGTTGACGTAGATGTCGATCGCCTCCCCCAGCTTGCGGTCCAGTTCGACCACCGCGCCACGACCGAGCTTCAGCAACTGGCTGACCTGCATGGTGGTCTTGCCGAGAACGGCGCTGACGGTGACGGGTATGTCGTAGACCGCCTCCAGTTCGCGGGCCGATCGCGGACCGGTCGGCTCACCGGGTTCGGTCAGTTCGGTGAGTTCTAGGTCAGTCGACATGTTCTATTTCCTTGGTTACGGGACGTGATGACGCAAAGCCGGGGGACATCGGGCCGGGGGACACCAAGCCAGGAGACGTTGGGCCGGGGGACATAAGGCCGGCTGGGCTCAGGATTGCGGTGATCTCCTCCCATATGGTGGTGGTGTCGCGGATGGCGGCCCCATTGCGCCAGGCGATGCGGATGTCGCCCGGCAGCACCGCGTTGCTGGCCTGCACTTCGATTTTCGGCAGCAGGTCGGGGTCCAACCGCTCGATTTCGTCGCGCACGGCCTGGGCGGCGTTGCCATCGACCCGGACCGTGACCGCCAGTTCCTGGTGCAGGGCGGGCAGGATCGTGCGGATGATGGCGCGGAGTTCGGCCGAGCCGTGCTTGCGGGATAAGGCGGGGAAGGCGGCGGCGAACCCATCCATCAACAGGCGGGCGATTGCCTCGGCGGAGCGTTCCACTAGGTCCGAGGCTTCGGTCTGTGTCGCTTCGAGATGTTCGGCAATCCGCGTCAGAGTCTGGCGGGATTCGGTTCGGGCGGCTGTTTCGGCTTCGGCCATCGCGGCGTCACGAGCTTCGCGCCACGCCTCGGTCCGCGCCTCCTGCAGGTCGGCGGCGGAGTAGACGGGCTCGATGATCTCCGGCTCGGGGGGTGAGGGTGGGGCGGGCGGCAGGTCGAAGTCTTCCTCGAACAGGACCCCACCGGGTGGCATGCCGCGGAAGGCTGTACTCATGGTTGGGGTCCGAAGGCTGCGGTGTTCCGAATGTTGCGTGGCCTGAGACCAGCCTCCCCCTCCCCTTGCGGGAGGGGGGCGGGGGGATGGGTTTGAGGCAATGTCCCTGCGAAATCGCCCCTCCCCCCGCCCCCTCCCGCAAGGGGAGGGGGAGAATGGTTGCCCGTCGACGCCGAATTCACAGGCCGGGTTACCATCATGGGATCACCTCTTCGTCCTTGCCGGTGCTGATTTCGATCTGACCCTGCGCGGCCAGTTCCTTCGCCAACATCACGATGCCGGCCTGCGCCTCGTCCACGTCGCGCAGCTTGACGGGGCCGAGGGATTCCATGTCCTCGCGCAGCATCTTGGCGGCGCGTTCGGAGAGGTTGGTAAGAAACAGCTCCTTGATTTTGTCGGAGGCGCCTTTCAGGGCGACCGGCAGCTTGTCCTTTTCGATCGCGCGCAACAGCGTCTGGATCGCCTGACTGGACAGGCGTTGCAGGTCGTCGAAGGTGAACATCAGCGACTTGATGCGTTCGGCCGCTTCCCGGTTGCGTTCCTCCAGCCCGGTCAGGAAGCGGGTTTCCGCCTGGCGGTCCAGGTTGTTGAAGATTTCCGCCATCAGTTCGTGCGCATCGCGCCGCGTGCTGCGTGCCAGGTTCGACATGAACTCCGACCGCAACGTGCGTTCCACGCCGTCCAGCACGTCCTTCTGCACGGTTTCCATGCGCAGCATTCGCATGACGACTTCCATGGCGAAGCTGTCCGGCAGCAACGACAGCACCCGCGCGGCATGGTCCGGTTTCACCTTGGACAGCACTACCGCCACGGTTTGCGGATATTCGTTCTTCAGATAGTTCGCCAGCACGTCCTCGCTGACATTGCCCAGCTTGTCCCACATGGTGCGCCCGGCAGGACCGCGGATTTCCTCCATGATCTGGGTCACCCGATCCCGAGGCAGCGCCTTCATCAGCAGGTGTTCGGTGCTTTCGAAGCTGCCGACCAGATTGCCCGATGTGCCCATGGTGTCCATGAACTCGGCGCAGACCCGTTCCACCATGTCCGAACGAATGGCGCCCAACTGCGCCATGGCGGAGGAGATGTCCTTGATTTCATCCTCATGCATCATGGCGAACAGGCGGGAGCAATGCTCTTCCCCCAGGGCGAGCATCAGCACCGCCGCCTTCTGCGCGCCCTTCAGGTTCGGGCCATCGTATCGGACGAGATCAGACATTTTCCTGTGCCATCCAGCCGCGCATGATGTTCAGCGTCTCGTCGGGGTGTTTTTCGACCAGTTCCGAAAGTTTCCGCAGAGCGGAGGCGCGCATCTGGCCCTCGATCTGCGCCAGATTGACCATGCTGTCGTCTTCAAGCTGTCCGGTCGCATCGCCGCCGGGGCCACCGATCTGACCGGCATAGGTCCCGCCCGGACCGGCGATGGCATGCTGCCCGTTGGCCCCCGGCCCGGCGAAGGCGGCCGATGCACCGGCCGGCAGGCCCAGTAAGCCGCCGCCCGGACCGGCCGAACCGGGGGCCAGCGCGGTCAGTCGCATGATCATCGGACGCAGTACTAACAACAGCGCCAGCAGCCCGATCAGCCCGAACAGCGCCGTCTGCACCAGGCGCATCACGTCCGGCTTGTCCAGCTTGATTCCCAGCAGGCCGCCGGAATCTGGGGCCTCGGTGGGTTCGCCGACGAAGCGCATGCTCACGACCTCGACCACGTCGCCGCGCTTCTCGTCGTAGCCGATGGCGCTTTTCACCAGACTGGTGATGCGTGCCATTTCGTCCTGGCCACGCGGTGCCCAGGTGCGCGTGCCGTCGGCGGCCACGGTTTCCACGCCGTCGATCATGACCGCGATGCTGACCCGATCCAGTTGTGGCTGCTCGCGGATCAAGGTGCGGACGGTCTTGCCGATTTCGAAGTTGGTGGTCTCTTCCTGCCGGGATTCCTGCGATCCCGCGCCGGTGTTGCCTGCATCGGCGTTCGGCAGGTTGTTCTGCACCGACACCGTACCATTCTGCTCGGTGCTTTTGCTGTTCGATGTCACGCTCTGCTGGCTGCGAGTGACCTGGCCGTCCGGGTCGAACTTTTCCTGGGTTTCGTTCACCCGGTCGAAATTCATTCGCACCGCGGCTTCCGCCCGAACCCGGCCCGGCCCGAGGCTGCGTTCCAGCATTTCCTCCACCGCGCGCGACAGGCGCAATTCGGTGGACCGGCGCACTTCGTCGGCGGACGCTGCCGCGGTCATCTGCCCGACCGGCTGCCCGGCGCGGGCCAACAGATCGCCGCGCGAATCGACCACCGAGATATTGGGTTGCCGCAGCCCCGGCACGGCGGCGCCGACCAGGTTCAGGATCGCCTGCACGCCTTCCCGGTCCAGCCGTTGCGCGCCGGCCATGGTCAGCAGCACGCTGGCCTGGGCGTCCTGGCGGTCGCGCGCAAAGGGTTCTCGCCGTGGCAGCACCAGATGCACCCGCGCCTGCTTGATGCCGCGAATGGCGCGGATCGAACGCGCGATCTCCCCTTCCAGGGCGCGCGTTTCGTTGATCTTCTGTTGGAATTCGGTGAAGGCGAGCCCGTCGCCGCGGTCGAACAATTCATAGCCGACGGAGCCGCCGGATGGCAGTCCATCCCGCGCCAGCATCAGCCTGGTGTCGGGGATCTGGTCTGCCGGCACCAAAATCTGCGTGCCGCCGCCGCCCAGGCGATAGGGAATGCGGCGGCGGGTCAGATTTTCCACCACCTGGGCGGATTCCCGCAGGTCCAGGTCGGCATACAGCAGCGCCATCTGGTCGTTGCCGCCGCCGCGCATGACCAGCATGGCCAGCATTGCCAGCATGCCCAACCCCACCGCCCCCATGGCTGCGAGACGCGCGGCCCCCAGGGCCTTCAGACCACCAAGCAGCGCGTTCATCCACCGCCCCAAATAGCGAGCCTGGGGCGCGGTTTCGTCAGTTGATGTTGCGATCCAATTCGCATCTACGAGCCGGCCCCTGGCTGTTCGGCGTTCTGCCTGCGGGCACATAACCATGCAGGGGCTAACGGTCCGTTAACCGCCGGGCAGATTCTGCCGGGTTCGCGCCCAAGGTTCCGTGGTGACGGGGGTCGGTGGCGATAGGGATCGGTATGGATTTCGTGCCACCAGGTTATGATGGGTGCCTGCGACGGGAGACCCAACGATGTTCGAGAAAAACCGCTTCATCGCCGCGTGTGAGGCCGCAATCGCGGAAGGCGGCCAACGCGCGGTCCGCGAACTGATGGCGCGTACCGTCGCCGACCGACCCAGCGTGCTCGCCGGCCTGGGAGAACCGAAACGCGCGGGGATCGAGGTACTGCACCGCTCGAAAACCACGACCATCCTCAACCTGGTCTGGGGACCGCACATGACGGTCATGCCGCACAATCACCACATGTGGGCGGTCATCGGTATCTATACCCTGCTCACGCAAGAATCCGAAAATCCGTAGGATCGATGATCCTGAAATTATCGGTGACCTCATCGCAGTAGGTCTGCCATTTTTCGGGCACTTCATCGCGCAAGAAAGTCAGCATCGCGCGGCCGAAATCCGTGAAATTG
>CAMATI010000141.1 GCA_945861095.1 Asaia bogorensis
TGAGGTTGGGGCACGCGATCACCCAGTGCTTAGACCCGACTCGAGCGTGACCGTGTCAAGCGTTGTTTTACGCCGAACTCACATACCGACGCTCGCCGCTGCATCCGGGGAGCGGCGGCCCACCGCTACCCCGGGGTGAGCAATTACCAAACAATGGTATTGGCTTCGTCACCAGCGCCAACCTGGTTGAGGCAGGCACATTTCATGCCCCCCGCACCGAGACCTACAAGCAGGCCGCCAATTGGTTCGAACGAATCTGGGCTTGCTCAAGCAAGATTGACGCGACGGCGCTCGCGCTTGCTGAGGATATGTGGCGCCGTAAGAACATACCCCCCAATCGTGATCCACTCCCTGGTTCCCTTCTCGACGCGGTTGCAGCCGACCCCCAACGGTTTCGAGGGGTAGGCTTCGCATTTACAAACTGTGTTTCGACGGAAGAAAAGCGAGATGAGGCAGCCGCCGCTCTGCTAGATCAGGACAAAAAACGCGAAACTCCAATACTGCCGGAAACCGAACGCGCCCGGATAAACCAGTGGGATATAGCAAACGTCTTCAGCGAGTGGCCCAGTCAGGAGGTCTCGGCATGGCCGGAACGTTTCGTTTGCGTAGACCAAAGTGCCTCCGGTAAGGTCACCTATTGGTTCTATAAATGCGTGCACAAGGTCCAACTGGGGGACGACCTCGGAACAGTATTTGGAGAACGTCCAAGAGCATTTTGGCGGAAACTTGGATTCGGTCAAAACGAAAAACCGATGGCTAGTGTCGACCAACCCCGCCTCGAGAAGATCTTTAGCCATATGGATGGCGGCGGGTCTCGATTTTGCGAAAGCGGCGAAGTACTTGCTAGACTTCTAGCCGACCTAAATCTCCTAGAGTAATATCAGCCGTCGGAAAGATTGACTCTTCGGTCAACTCCTCCCCGTCATGCCGGCGCAGGCCGGCATCCACGGCTTTCCCGCGCTGCAACGAAGCAAGGCGTGGATCGCGGGTCTGCACCCGCCATGACGCGGTTGCAATGCCCATGGGTCAGTGGTTGGGGCGGTTGGTATAAGGCGCCGTCGTTCGAGAGGCACCCAATCCTCAGATCGAACTGCAATAAACATACGGGGAGGCCGTTGCTTCCACGTGGCGCCGTGGGGCTACATGAGTCCGCCGTCGGGATCAAACTTCGCCACGGGGATAGCAAGCGGGGTCCGAGGGTGGGTACCCCTGATCGGCACATTTCCCAGGCCGGTACGGCGCTTAATGGTTTCCCCCTAAGCCGCCACCCTCACCCCCTCAGCCACCGTGAACCCCGCCTCCGTCTTCTCCCGAATCTCCTCAACCGTCACCCCAGGCGCGATATCCACCAACCGCATCCCGCCATCCTGGCCCTTTGCCGCGATCTCAAACACCCCAAGTTCCGTGATCACCAGATCAATCACCCCAGCCCCCGTCAGCGGCAGGTTGCAGCGCTTCAGCAGCTTGGGCTTGCCGCCGGCGGTGTGCTCCATCAGCACCACCACGCGCCGCACGCCGGCGACCAGGTCCATGGCGCCGCCCATCCCCTTGACCATCTTGCCGGGGATCATCCAGTTCGCCAGATCGCCGTTCTCCGCCACCTGCAAGGCACCCAGGATCGAGATATTGATATGCCCACCGCGCACCATGGCGAAGCTGGCGGCGCTATCGAAGAAGCTGGTGGTCGGCAGCTCGGTCACGGTCTGCTTGCCGGCATTGATCAGGTCGGCGTCTTCCTCACCCTCGAACGGGAACGGGCCCATGCCGAGCATGCCGTTTTCGGAATGGAGCTGGATGGACATGCCGTCCGGGATATGGTTCGCCACCAGGGTCGGAATACCGATCCCAAGATTGACGTAGAATCCATCTTGCAACTCTTGCGCCGCGCGGGCGGCCATCTGATCGCGGGTCCAGGGCATTGTGGTTGCCTCCTGCTCAGGAACGCTTGCGCACGGTGCGTTGTTCGATCCGCTTGTCAACGGAATCGAGCTTCACCATGCGGTTGACGAAAATGCCGGCGGTGATGATGTGGTCGGGGTCGATCTGACCGGCCTCGACGATGTGTTCGACCTGCACGACGACCGTCTCACCGGCGGTGGCCATGATCGGATTGAAGTTCCGGGCGGTCTTTCGGTAGATCAGGTTGCCCTCGGTGTCGGCCTTCCAGGCATGGATGATCGCCAGATCGGCGCGCAGGCCGCGCTCCATGACATAGGTGCGGCCATCGAAGACCTGGGTGGGCTTGCCCTCGGCGATCTGGGTGCCGACGCCGGTCGCGGTGAAGAACGCGGGCACGCCGGCGCCACCGGCGCGGATGCGTTCGGCCAGGGTGCCTTGCGGGTTGAATTCGATTTCCAGTTCCCCGGCGAGGTATTGTTTCGCGAAGGTGGCGTTTTCGCCGACATAGGAGCTGATCATCTTCTTCACCTGCCGCGTGACCAGCAGCAGGCCCAAGCCGGCGTCGTCGATGCCGGCGTTGTTGGAGATGATGGTCAGGTCCTTCACCCCGCTGTCCCGGATCGCCTCGATCAGCGCTGACGGGATGCCGCACAGGCCGAAGCCGCCCGACATGATCGTCATGCCGTCGCGCAGCAGCCCCTGTAGAGCCGTCTTCGCGTCCGGATACATCTTATTGACCGCCATCCGCACCCCCCTTGGAAACCGGTGGCAAAGTGCCGTGCGTGGGGGCGGATGGCAAGACGGGGCTTTGGTCAGGAAGCCGACGACGGGCTCTGCCCGGTCTGGATCGTGATCAACCTGCGCGATTGTAAAGGGCAAAGCCTCTCGCGGGGCTTGGCAGCCCCATCGCTCACCCAATCCCAGGCGCCACCGCCCGATACACCTTCCAATGCCGCTCCGCCGACGTTGCCCAACTGAATTGCCTGGCCCAGACCCGAGACGCCTCATCGGGATTCACCGCCCCGATTCGTCGCGCAATCACCGCGCGACAGGCTTGCAGCCACCCTGCGTCATCGGTTGGATCCAGCGCGATCGAGGTCGGCCCCACCAACTCCCGCAGGCTGCTGACATCGCTGACCAGTACTGGGGTGCCGACGGCCTGAGCGTCCAGCGCGGGACGACCGAAGCCTTCGTAAAGCGTGGGATAGAGCACGGCCAGGGCGTTCTGGTAGAGCGTGGGCATATCCTCGGCCGCGAGGAAGGGCGCGAAGACGACGTTCGGGCGCATGTTCGGCGGCAGCCTGTCGCGATAGGCCGCGTGGTCAGCCACCGCGACGCCGCATACGACCAGGGCGATATCGTCGCGGCCGAGCGCCTGGAACAGGTCTAATGTCCAATCCAGCCGCTTCCGCGGTGTGGTCCCGCCGAGATACAGCAGATAGGGCTTGTCGATCCCCAGGCCGGCCAGATGCTCCGGCAACGGGACGGGCATCCGGTTCAGGAACAGATCGTTGATGCCATGGTGGATAACATGGATCTTGCTGGCAAGGTCCGGCCAGCGGGCGAGTATGTCGCCTTTCGAGTGATGGCTGATCGTAATGACCGCGGCACACCGGCGGAACGCGCGAGGCAGCAGCGTATCGCGGTAGGTGCCGGGTGCCATGGACTCCCCGGTGTTCCAGGGGATCGTACCGTGGATCGTGACGATTGTCGGGACAGGCTGCCACAGCGGCATGGTGGTGGCGGTGCAATGCAGCAGCGACACCCGATCGAACAGCGCCCGCGCCGGCAGCGCCATCTGCTCCCAGGCATGAAAGCGGTATCCGGGCACGTCGCGCAGGACCACGCGGGCGGTTTCACATCCGACCGGGCGGTGGAATGGCAGGTCGGGGCGGTGGCCGTAGAAGACCCAGTCCACGGCGTGGTCTTGGTTCAGACGGCCAACGAGCGGCAGGATGTATTCCCCGATGCCACGGACAAACGCCGTATTCAGAGCTCTGGCATCCAGCCCGATTCGCCCGACCATGCCGGGACTCCCGCCCCGACCCGCGTTCAGGAGCGCAAGGCCTGGGTCGCGGCGTGATCGACACGCGCCCCCGTGTCCAGGACGACCTTGTAGAGTTCACGCGCATTCTCGGCCGAAACCAGACCGTCCCGCACATCGCGCGCCACCAGCGCCGGGTCGCGCGTCGTGGGGTCTCCCATGCCGGCGCCACCGGGCAGTTCCAGGATCAACCGGTCACCGTCCGGTATCACCTGGTAGCCCTTGGTGCGCAGGGTCGTCCCGGATTTCTGCTTCACGACGCCAGCCGCCCCGTTCAGGCCGCCTTCGCGGCCTTTGGGGGCGTGGGCGATACGATCGAAGCTGGCATTCACCGCAAAGGCCAGGTCACCCTTCGTGCTGATTTCCATGATCTGACCGGCGCCACCGCGCGTGTGACCGGCGCCGCCGGAATCCGGCTTCAGTTCCTTGCGCCAGATGACGACTGGCGCGACATTCTCGGTCGCTTCCACGGGCATGGTGCGCACGCCGGACGGAAACGCCGTGGCGTTCAGGCCATCGCTGGTCGGACGCGCGCCGGTGCCGCCGGAGTTAAACGTAATGATCTCAAAATCGTCCACCACCGGACGGTTGCCGCGTGCCTGACCGGACACCGACGATCCGCCACGCAACGGCGGGTTCCACAGTGACGAGGCCCCTTCCGCCGTGACCCGTTCCGGCACGGTCTGATGCAGGCACCCCATCACCAGGTCCGGCAGCAGGTGCCCGATCACGTGCCGCACCGACACCGGGTAGGGCCGCGGCGCGTTCAGGATGCAGCCTTCCGGGATTTTCATCCGGAACGGCGCCAAGGACGCCCAGTTGTTGGGAATCTCCGGTGCCACCACGCATTTGATCCCGAAACACGCATAGGCCCTGCAATACGCCGCCGGAACATTGATGCCGCGCGACGACAGGCCCGATGTGCCGGCGAAATCCACCTCGATCGCGTCTTCCAGGATGGTCATTGCGGCGGCAAGACGTACCGGTTCCTCATACCCGTCCGAGTAGATTTCGGCGCTGAAGGTGCCGCGCGGGATGCGGGCGATTTCCGCCAGGGTGGCGCGATGGGAACTGTCGAAGATGAAGGTTGCAAGCGGATCGAGACTGTCCATCTCGAACTCGTCCATCATCTCGACCAGACGGCGGGCGCCGGCATCGTTACAGGCACACAAGGAGTAGATGTCGCCTTCCAGTTCCACCGGCAGGCGGGAGCCGGCGCGCATGAAGTCGAAGAAGGTCTCGTTGGGTTGGCCCTGGTCGAAGCATTTGACGATGGGGATATACATCCCTTCCTCGAACACGGAGCGGCCTTCCGGCCCCATCCCCAGGCCACCGACATCGATCACGTGGGCGGTGTTGGCGAACAGGCCGACGATCTTGCCGGCTCGGAAGGCGGGGGTGACGACGGTCAGGTCGTGCAGGTGGCCGGTGCCGAGCCAGGGGTCGTTCGTGATGTAGTGGTCGCCGGGGGCCATGGTGTGGGCGGGGAATTTCTTCAGGAAATGCCCGACGCTTTCGGCCATGGAGTTGACGTGGCCGGGTGTTCCGGTGACGGCCTGGGCCATCATGCGGCCGTGCAGATCGAAGATGCCGGCGGAGAGGTCTCCGGCTTCGCGCACGGTGGTGGAGAAGGCGGTGCGGATCATGATCTGCGCCTGTTCTTCGACCACGGCGATCAGGCGGTTCCACATGATCTGGCGGTGAATTTGGGCCAGGGCGTTGGTTTCGTGGGACATCAGTGTGCCTCCCGCGCTGTGATGATCATGCGGTTTCCCTCATCATCTCGATATACCCCACCCCATTCACCCGCGCCGTCCAGCCCGGGCCAACCAGGGTCGACGTTTCGTCCTCCGCCACGATGGCCGGTCCGCGAATGCGCATCCCCGCCGCCAGCACCGCACGATCATGGATGCCCCACGCGGAAACCTCCCCGGTCGTCGTGTCGCGCACCAACTGGGACCGAGGAGCAACCGGATCGACGTCGCCGAGCGCCTCCGAATCGACGCCCATAACGGCGTCGGTGACGGTCGCGATCACCACCGCATAGCTCATGATTTCAACGTCCGAACCCGGCACGGGGCGGTCGTAGAACCGCGCATATTCCCGATCATACGCGGCACGGATCGCGGCCACGTCATCCGCCAGCAAAACGCCCTCCGGCAGCGGCACCGGGATTTCATGCCCCTGCCCGACATAGCGCATATACGCCGTGCGGGTTTCGGTAACCGCGGCACCGAAACTGCCGCGTTCCACCGCTTCCGTCGCCTCGGCGCGCATTGATGCCAGCAGCGCGTTCACCGCATCCACGTCGAAGGTGGAAAATCGTTGATACAGGCTGCGAACAACCTCATAGCCAACCGGCGCGCGCAGGAAGCCGATGGCACTGCCGACACCGGCGCCGGACGGCACCAGGATGCGAGTAATACCGACCTTCTCCGCCACCCGGCACGCATGCACCGGACCGCCGCCGCCGAACGCGATCAGGGTGCGGCCTTCATAGG
Source organism: Asaia bogorensis (assembly GCA_945861095.1). Lineage (GTDB taxonomy): Bacteria > Pseudomonadota > Alphaproteobacteria > Acetobacterales > Acetobacteraceae > Rhodopila. The sequence continues at coordinate 6,445 of CAMATI010000141.1, forward strand.
TTTTCCCGGACTCGATGGCGTGCACGCGCGCGGCATTGGCCATGTTCTCGTCGACCATTTCGACCACGCCCAGCCCCGCCATCTCCGCCGTCAGACCCAGCTTCGCGCCCACCTGCGCCAACAGCGCGTCATGCGCGGCCGCCGTGTCCAACCTCATGGTCCCGCCCGCGAACCGCGCCGGGTCGTAACGACCCAGCGACAGATTGGCATCCGTGACCGCCGGCAGCAGCCCGCCTCTCCCATAGCAGGCCGGCCCGGGATCGGCGCCCGCGCTTTCCGGTCCCACGCCGATCCGCCCCATCGTGTCCACATGCGCGATCGACCCACCACCGGCGCCGATTTCCACCATCTCAATGACCGGAATGCGCAGCGGCAGGCCGGATCCCTTGCGGAAACGCCCCACCCGAGCGACCTCAAAACTGCGCGCCGTCTGCGGCCTGCCGTCGTCGATCAGGCAGATTTTCGCAGTCGTACCACCCATGTCGAAGGACAGCACGCTGTCCAGCCCGCATTGGCGCGCGATGGTGGCGGAGAAAATGGCGCCGCCAGCCGGCCCACTTTCCACCAGCCGAATGGGGAAGCGGCATGCGGTCTCGATCGTGGTCAGGCCGCCACCGGACATCATCAGGAACAGCGACGCCTCGGTGCCCGTCGCGCGCAGATCGGCTTCCAGACGCCGCAGATACCGCGCCATCATCGGCTGCACATAGGCGTTGGCGACGGTGGTGGAAAACCGCTCCCACTCCCGCATTTCGGGCGAGACATCGGACGACAGCGACACCTGGATGTCCGGCAACTCGCGCGCCAGGATCGCGGCGACGCGCTGTTCGTGCACCGGATTGACGAAGGCGTGCAGCAGACCGACGGCGATGCTCTCGATGGCTTCGCGCCGCAGCAGCGGGATCAGCGCCAACACCGCGGCCTCATCCAGCGGACGCAGGATTTTCCCGGTATTGTCCAGACGCTCCGCCACCGGCAGGCGCAGATGCCTGGGCACCAGCGGTTCCGGCAATGTGATGTTCAGGTCATACTGGTCGTAGCGGCTTTCGTTGCCCATCGCGATGACATCACGGAACCCCTCGGTCGTGATCAGCGCGGTGCGCGCGCCCTTGCGCTCGATGATCGAGTTGGTCGCCAGGGTCGTGCCATGGATGATGATGGCGATATCCGCGGCGGAGATGCCGGCGGTTTGCAGGATCGACCGCACCCCGGTCATCACCCCCTGCTCTGGCGCGGACGAGGTCGTCAGGACCTTGAGCGTGGTGAGTTTGCCCGCATGCTCCAATGCGAGGTCGGTAAAAGTGCCGCCGATATCCACGGCGAGACGGGCAGATGGCATCCGGACCTCTGATTGATGGGCTGACGCAGTGAAACGCGCCAGAGGCCCGGATGCAAGCGGTCAGGTGGAAAACGTTCTCACGGGAAACCCGCGAGCGCGAGGGCCCGTGACATCCCCCGCGCCCGCCCCCATCAGTAGCTCGGCTTTGTCGAGAACGGCGTCAACTGCAACTCATGCGTCCAAACCGACCGGTCCTGGGTGTGCAGATAGTAGAACGCATCCGCGATCTTCACCGGATTCATCACCAGCTCCGGCCGGTTCTGCACCTTCGGCAGCGCCCGCGTGCCAGGCGAGTCGATCGTGCCGTCGATCACCACGTTCGCCACATGCACGCCGAGCTCGGAATATTCCTCGGTCAGCACCTGCGCCAGGGTTCGCATCATCACCCGCGGATAGTAAAGCGATTCACCCGTGTAGCGCTTCTTGCCCCGCAGCGACTTGGAGTTGTTGGAGAAGAAAAACGACCCCTCCCCCTTCTTGCGCATCGCCGGCAGCACCTCCTTGGCCACCAGGAAAGGCCCGCGGCTGGCGATATGCTGGGCAGTGTCGAACATCTCCACCGAGATATATTCCAGCAACTCCTGATCCGGCGGCAGATCGCGCCCTTCCAGATACCCCGCGTTGTAGATCAGCACGTCCGGATCGCCGGCATCGGCGCGGATCGTCGCAAACGCCGCCTTGACCGAGGCTTCCGACGACAGATCCAGTTCGACAATCGTGCAATCGCCGCCCTGCTGCCCAATGGCATCCGCCAGCGCCGAGGCGTTGGACGTGGACCGCGTCGTCAGCACGACGAAGAAGCCCTCCTGCGCGAACTTCTGGGCAATGGCGCCGCCGACGCCCCAACGGACGCCGACCGGCAAATCGCTATCGTCAAGGTGCTTGCCATGCGCCAGCATGGTGTTGCGGCCATCCGACTGCCACTTGGAGGTCGCCCCCACCACCACGGCGACCTTCTTGCCTTTTGTGTTTGTCTTGCTCATCTGAAAACGTTTCCTTCAGTGTCTATCTGGGTTGGAGTCAGGCGGAACGGTTCCAGCCCCACCACTTGCACAGCGCGTCGCCCATGATCAGCTTCTTGTCCTGCTCGCTCAGCCACGGCAGTTCTTCGGTGAACATCGCCACGCATTGCTGCCAGGAACACGGCATCTTGCTGATATCGGTGCCCCAGAACATGCGCTCCGGCCCGAACGCGTCGTAGATCTGACGCAGATACAGATGCATGGACTCAAACGGATAGACACCGCTGGAGTAACCCGGCGCGCCGGTCGCCTTCACAGCCACATTGGGCAGTTTCGCCAACGCCAGAAGCTCCGGCATATGGGTCATGGCGGCGGCGTCTTTTAACGTCGTCATGCCGCCGCGTCCGCCCAGATGGTCGATCGTCAGCCGCAGGCCGGGATGGCGTTCCGCGATCTTGCCCAGTTCCTTCAACGAATCCGTTGCCAGGGTCGCTACCGGAACATTGGCCTTTTCCGCCTCCGCCCACAGCCAGTCGATCGTCCCATCGGCCAGCCATTGGCGCGCCGGATCGTGCAGAAACGTATAGCGCAACCCCAACATACCCGGCTGCTTGCGCCAGCCGGCGATCAGACCGCGCGATGCCGGATCGTCGAGCGGCAGCGACCCCATGATCGCGAAACGCCCCGGATAGTCGCGCACCGCCTTGAACGCCATCTCGGTGGAGTTCGGATCCCAGCCCGGCGGATGAATGACAGCAGCGTCGACACCGCCTGCGTCCATCAGAACGATCGCCTCCTCCGCCGTGAAATGCGTCACCTGCCAATGCGAGAGGTTGCTTGGCAGACCTACCCCCCAGGTATGGATTTGGGCGTCGACTATCTGCATCGTTTCCTCTCCCTTGGTGCCATCCCGCGGACGGTTGGTCTTGGATGCTAGCGGCAACCGACAGGGCTGTCAGCTACCGGTGCAGCGGCCGGCCGGATCCACGTTCGATGGTGTCGAGCGCGGGCAATCGCGCAGACGTCATCACCCCTGGCCGGCGGAGGATGAAGTCCGCGTCCCAGAGCCGAGCGGCGGGTTGTTCAAGAGGTTTGGCGCGCGTTATGCAGCCTGTTGGGTGGGCGGACGCTCACGCGACGCGCGCAAGTTCCCGCCCCGCCGCCGCAATCTGGTGCCGCCGCGACCCATCCGCCGTTTCGCACGCGTAGTCTTGCGTGGCACCAATCACCACCTCCAGCACCGCGGCACCGAGGGTCTGGGCAGGCAGCCTGGCACGCCCGTTCGTCCAACGGCGCAGCGCGGTTGGATTGTGCCATTCAGTGTCCCACCATCCAACTACGAGGTCGGGATGATCCAGCGGGATCGCAACGATCGTTCCATCCCGCATGCGCAGGGTCAACCGAGACACCATCACGCCCAGGCTACGGCGATCGTCGATCCAGGGCCGAACCTGACTGGGGACCATACTACGCGACACAAGGTCCACCGCGGCGTCGGACGGCGGCAGGATGAACACGTAACGATTGGCCTCCCGCGAGACCGGACGCAAACGCCGGTCCCCTACGAGGATATGCAGATCGGGCTCGCCGGTTCGGTCCGCCGGTGCCGGCAGCGTGTGGCCCAGCTCCATGGCTCGATCCACGAGGCGCTGCCACAGCGGCTGCGTCCGGGCCGGCTCGACCACGAACGGCGCACAGGACGCCATCTCCCGCACCGCCTGACCATCGGTGGTATCGAGCAAATCGGGGTGCAGTTGCAAAGGCGCGCCGCCATTCGCGAAGAAGCCGCGATTACCGGTGTCCAGATAGCTCTCGGTGGGCAGGGATTCCGCCAGCAACACGTCATGCGTATCGAGTTCGACATGGTAATAGGTCACGCGCAGTCGATCCGTATCCTGCAGGATCGTGGCACCGTTGCGCAGCAGATGCGCCGGCACCAGCGCGCCATCCAGCAACACCGCATGATCGGGCGACAGATCGACATCGCGCGCCGGCACGCCGGGGGCGATCGCATCGGCCAGAATCCGAACCGGTTGGACTCGCCATGGCTCGGGATGACGGGTCATGTCGAGATGGCGATGGCCGATCCAGCGGATCGGGCGTTCGGTCCCCGTGTGGGTCAGCACGGCATCGCCTTCCTTCAAGGCTTCGACCGCAACCTCTCCGTGCGGGGTCATGATCCGCGTGCCTTCGGTGAAGCACAGCACGGCATCGGCGAAACTGTTGGACGCCGCACTGGACACGACACCATCGTTGACCGTCCAGGAGAAGGTGCGGGTCTTGTTCGCCCCATTGTTCGACGGATCGGTCGCCGAACTGATCGTCACCGACCGCAGCACGTTCTGATAATTGGCGACCGTGTCAGACCCGGACAACGTCGCGATATCCGTTGTCTGGTTGTAATTGAATGTGATGGAGGTTCCGGCCGTGGTCGCGGTCAGAACATCGACCTCTCCCACAAACGAACCACCGGTGACGGTCACCTTCGCGCTGCTCAGCAAGCCGCCGCTGTTGGGAGACACGACGGTCAAGGTCGGATCCAGCACCGCCGGTCCATGGCCGATGCCATAGGTGATCGTGCCCGCGGTGGTGATCGTCGGCGCGACATGAATGACGTTCATGTTGCTGGTGACAGCGGCACTGGCGGCCACACCATCGTTCACGGTCCAGTCGAACGTCCGCGCCGTGCGGGTCCCACCACCCGTCGGATCGCCATTGCCAGGGCTGTAGCTATAGGTGACCGAGCGCAGCGCGGTCTGGTAGGTGGCCACACTGGCAACGCCGCTAAGGCTCAGCGTGCCGTTCGATGTCGTGTAGCTGCCGACGATGCCGCCCTGGTTGATGAAGTTCAGCACGTCACCGCTGAAGAAACTGCCGACCGAGACGGTCGCGCTGCTCAAGGTGCTGCTGAACGGATCGGTCACCGTCAAGCCGGAATTGAGCGTGACCGGGGAGCCACCGCCAAAGAAGCTGACCGTGCCGCCGGCGACCACCGTTGGCAGCCCGTGAATGTTGATCGTCGTGGTCGGCGAACTACTTAAGATCACACCATCGCTGACAGTCCAGGTCACCGTGCGCGACTTGTTGGCCGCCCCGTTGGTCGGATCGGTAGCGGTCGATTTATACGCCACCGAGCTCAGCACTTGCTTGTAATTCGCTGCGGTGTCGATGCCGGACAGGCTGAGTTTGTCGCCAGAAAAGCTGGCGGTGATGCTGGTGCCGGAGGTGACGGCGGTCAGCGTATCCCCGTCGTTGGTGAAGTTGCCGCCGGTGATCTCGACCGTCGCCGATTTCAGTGTAAACCCGCTCGGGCTGACCACGCCGGCGCTCGGCGCAATGGTGATCGCCGCTCCGCCTGTCACGTGGGTAACCGTGCCGCTCGCGGTAACCGTGGGGGTGCTTTCGAAGAACAGTCCGCCACCATTGACCCCGGTGGTGCCATTGCTTTGCGTGAACAACTCTTGCATCGCGCCGCCACCGGCGATGGTGCCGACATTGATCTGCACGGTTCCGAATTTGCCGCCAACGGGGGTGCTGCCCGCCGTGTAGAGCCGCCCGGAAACCGGATCGATCGCCAGGGAGATCGGAAGGCCGGCATTTGCGCCAGCATACAGTGTCGAGACAGTGCCCAGCACGGCGGTCGCGCTGCCGCCGGAGCCGGAAACGGTATAGGGAACGGCGAAGATATTGTTGCTGCTGACGGTGCCGCCATTGACGGTGCTGTAGTACAAGGTCCCGTTATGAACCAGGACGTCACTGATCAAGGTCCCGACGTTGTGACTGATCAGGGCGGCGGATTTCGTGCCGCTGACGCTATTGCCGACCAGTAGCCGGCTTGTCCCGCTAACATTTCCCCCTTCGGTGAAGAAGATAAGGTTGTTCGGCAGATCGAGTGCGAGCGCCTTGGGCGTGGTTGCGGCCGAGACCGTCGTATAACCCCCGATCACCTGGGTAAGGCCGGTCCCGTCCTCCTTTATCTTCCAGACGCCGACATCGGCGGCTTTCGAGCTGACTACCGTGGGCGAGAGGGTGAAATAGAGGGTCTGCGCCGGCTGATCGATCGTGATGTCGATTGGCCGCATAGTGCTGACGGCGTAAGAATGGATCTGGGTGAAAGCCCCGGGGCTGTTGATGCTACCGCTCAGGATCCGGGCCGGCTGAACGGCCGCGGTGTCGAGAACGAAATATTTCCCGCTCGCGGGGTCCACCGTGATGACGGGAATGCTGTTCCACACGGCCTCCTGGCTGGAATCCCGCAGGGTGACAGAACCGCCCGTCTGGATGGTGCCGCTGACCCCGATCTGCGCCACCCGACGGGCGGGGAGCGTGTTCCCGTCCGCGCCGGTGGTGGTGTAGTAGAGCTGGTTGATCGCCGTCGGCAGGACGTCAGAGAAATTGGCCTGGGCCAGCGGGGTGAACGGCGATCCTGAATCGACAAACCCGTAATTGATGTCCAGCTCGAAACTGCCGCCCTGCTCGGAAGCACCGATCATGTGGGATGCGGCGGCGATGTTCGCGCCCCCGGTCGCGGCAGCGAGTTGCTCGATGAAGGCCACACCGCTGGAATTCTGCGCGACATCGCAGCCATAGAGAAGAATGTCGCCATCCGGCGCCAACGCGGACCCGATCCGTGCCAGTTCGTCCTGGTAGCGAGCGATCGTGGGGATTTCGAGTGCCGCGGAACCCAGCAGCAACAGACCGTTGGCACCATGAGCAACAATCGCGATCGACGCCAGATCATGCGCGCCGTGCTGGGTCAGCCAATCCGCGATACCGGCCACGCCATCCTGACCGCCGGCCAGCACCACCGCCTGAACGCCCGGGGCGGCTCCCAGCGCGAGCAGAGCAGCGTCCTGCACTCCGCTGTCGATGAAGACGATGTGCCGCGCGGACATGGGTTGCGGATCGGAGGTGATGGATGTGGGGTCCTGCAGGGGCAGAACCGTCGAAGCGCCGGGCAAAGCGGCCAGGTTGCTCGGATTCGACACAACCCCGTCGTCAAACGCAACAGGCTGACTACCGGCGGGGATTTGCTCTCCCTGGTGGGGCGCCGGATGTTGCAGATCGCTGGGGTCGATGGGCCATAGCCCCGGATCAGCCGAGGAGAGATCGAACGGGTCCGTCTCGGGAAGGACAACACTCCAATCCCCCTCATTCGAGCGCGATCCAGGTGCTTTGCGCCATCCGCCTTGGTTCGCCATTGGTTCGGTCCCTATGTCCTTCAGTGCCGCAAAAATCGGTTAGGTTCAGTCGTTGGATCTGGTCGGGCCGACGCCAGGGTGCAGGACGCAGGAGGTGGATACCATCGCCCACCGCGCACGTCCGAACAATCTCTTTTTTCCGCACAAGCGCGTATTTATTGGCGGATCGCCATCGGGTCACCATCCGCGACATATATCGACACATCGGGATAGACACTTTACCATGGAACGCCGTTCAATTAGACACTTTTAAAAATCGGCCATGGGATCTGCTGGTCGGTCCACACTCGTCTGCGGCAACTAAATCCTGAACGGCCCATAAAGGACACAGCGCCATGGAACCCTATATCGGACAGATCCTGGCCGTCGGCTTCAATTATGCCCCAGTGGGTTGGCTGGCGTGCGATGGCCAGATACTCCCCATTGCAGACTACGATGTGCTGTATGCCTTGATCGGCACGACCTATGGCGGTGACGGGGCGACGACTTTCGCGGTTCCGAACCTGAATGGCCGGGTCGCGATCGGCAGCGGTCAAGCGCCAGGCCGATCCACTCGCGTTCTGGGCGAAGTGGGCGGCAGCGAAGACGTCACATTGAGCGGGCCCCAAGTTGGCGCCCATCGGCACAGATTTATGGCATCCTCTGGCCTCGGTACGGTCAATACGCCGGCAGCCACTCAGTCGTTGGCGACAAGTACCCAGGCCGCAGCGTCCGTGTATGCCCCATCGCCGGCTACCGTTGCCATGTCGCCCGCCGCGATAAAGCCGTCCGGGGCGGGCGCCCCACACGAAAACCGTCAGCCTTATCAGGTGATCAACTACATCATCGCGTTCCAGGGCGTCTTCCCGTCGCCAAGCTGATTTCAGGCGCGCCACGATACCTCGCTCTTGTTCCGGTCCGACGGTACCATTCACAGAACCCGGAACCCCAGACACTCACCGCCGGAGCATATGCCATGTCAGAACCTTTTATTGGTCAGATAACGGTGTTCCCCCTCATGACTCCCCTCATTTTCGACTCCTGCATTACTATGCCCAAGCAGGCACGACTCTCCTGGACACCGCTTTTTGTATCAGGCTGGGTTACGTGACTCGAGGTATGACCCGGTCAGTTGGGCCAGCTTCCCGTTGCAGGTGGCG
>CAMATI010000142.1 GCA_945861095.1 Asaia bogorensis
TCCACGATCGCGGCCGGGGAAAGTCGTGGATGCCGGCCTGCGCCGGCATGACGGGGCGGCGCCGATCGGAGAGTCAATCGTTCCGACGGCTGGTATTACACCGACCGAAGCGGGACCGGTCCCGCTCGGCGTGGTCACGCGTTGGGTAGAGCGCAATACCGACGGCGACTGCCGATGTGGAGCACGGGTCTCCCCATGTCATCGCGGGTGCGGACCTGCCATGACGCTGAGCGGATTGGGGGCCACGTCAAATGCAGCGGTTGATTTTGCGCGTCGCGTGACCGTCAGTCGCCCAGCGTGACCGGGTTAACTCCGCCGGGGCGTAGGCCCGCCATCCAAGACTTACGACCGTTGACAGCGTAGAAGCCGTGGATGGCGGGCCTGCGCCCACCATGACGGCGAGAGAGAGCCGAGCGACGATCCCTGTAAAATCAACGACTTGGACCGCTAGTCGACAGAAAAACTGGTCCCGCACCCGCAGGCGGATTTCGCGTTGGGATTGCGCACCGCGAAGTGGCTCCCCATCAACTGGTCGGTGAAATCCAGTTCCGACCCGGCCAGCAGGTCCAGGCTGGACGGATCGACCAGCACTTTCGCGCCCGCCCGCTCGATCAGCAGGTCATCCGCCTGAGGCTCCTGGTCCAACTCGAACCGGTATTGGAAGCCACTGCACCCGCCGGCCAGCACCGCGACGCGCAGCGCGGCGTCCCGGCCTTCGGCGGCGACGATCTCGGCAATACGCGCGGCAGCGCGCTCGGTTATCGCAAACTGTTCCATACCTATGAACATAGGCCCGAACGCAGCGGAATTGAAGTCCCGATCCGACAGGTGGTATGCCGGCCCATCATGACCGGCCGGACCCCATTGGCTCCCTACGCCGTCTCGACGGCAAACGCACGCGGCCGGCTCCACCAGGAGCCGGAGGCGCCGCCGCGTTCGCCGTGGCAGCGCGACCGCGACCGCATCATCCACAGCTCCGCGTTCCGAAAACTGCAATACAAGACACAGGTCTTCGTGAACCACGAAGGCGATTTCTTCCGCACCCGGCTGACCCACAGTATCGAGGTCGCGCAGATCGCCCGCTCCATCGCCCGCGAACTGGGGCTGGACGAAGACCTGACCGAGGCCCTGGCCCTGGCGCACGATCTCGGTCACCCGCCGTTCGGCCACGCGGGAGAAGAAGCGCTGAACCTGGCGATGAAGCCCTTCGGTGGCTTCGACCACAACGCCCAGAGCCTGCGGGTCGTCACCCTGCTGGAAAGCCGCTACGCTGGTTGGGACGGGTTGAACCTGACTTGGGAAACCCTGGAGGGTCTGGCCAAGCACAACGGCCCGTTGCGCAACCCGCCGCCCTATATCGCCGATTACAACGACCGCCATAAGCTCGACCTGGGCACCCATGCCAGCGCCGAGGCCCAGGTGGCCGCGCTCGCCGACGACATCGCCTATCACAGCCACGACCTGGATGACGGGCTGCGGGCGAGACTGTTTACGCCCGACGACATGGCGCATCTGCCGGTGGTCGGCGACGCGTTGCGGGCCGCGCGCATGTCCAGCCTGGATGTCCCACCACCGCGGTTGCGGCACGAGACGTTGCGTCGGGTCATCAACGCCATGGTCACCGACCTGCTGGCGGAAACCAACCGGCTGCTGGCGAAGCTCAATCCCAAGGATGCGGATGCGATCCGCCGGTCTCGCCACCGGGTGGTGGCCTTCAGCCCGCCGATGGCCGAGGCGAACCAGGCGATCAAGGATTTCCTGTTCGCCCGCATGTATCGCCACTGGCGGGTCAACCGCATGAGCACCAAGGCGCGCCGCCTGACCGAGGAACTGTTTCGTCTGTTGCACGCCGATCCGACTCTGCTGCCGGATGACTGGCGCGCCCGTGCCGGAGAGGCCAACAGCCAGCGCGCCGCCTCGATCGTCGGCGACTACGTGGCCGGCATGACCGACCGCTACGCCATGGATGAGCACCGACGACTGACCGATCTTTCCGTCAGCGGGTAAATCGGCCGCCGTCCAGAGCGCAGCCTGTCGACGTTTCCTCTATTCCCTCCCGATCCACTCCCATCCCATCTGGCGGGAGACATCGTGATCCAAACCGCGGGACCCTGACCTTATGACCCAAGACATCTACGCCCGCATGCGTGACACCGTCATCGCCGCCTTGCGCCAGATCGTGCCCGACTTGCCCGACGACATCGCCGCCCGCGTGGAGGTCACCCCCACCAAGGACCAGGCGCATGGCGACATGGCCACCAACGCCGCGCTGGTGTCCGCCAAGGTCGCACGCCAGGCGCCTCAGAAAATCGCCGCCGCCCTGGTCGCCTTCCTGGGGGAGGCGCCGGAAGTGGCCGAGGTTTCCATCGCCGGTCCCGGCTTCGTCAATCTGCGCATCGAACCGATCGCGTTTCGTGCCCTGCTGCCGATCGTCCTGCACAGCGGGGAAGCGTATGGCGATTCCACGACCGGCCACGATCTGCGGGTGAACGTGGAATATGTCTCCGCCAATCCCACCGGGCCGATGCATGTCGGGCATTGTCGGGGTGCCGTCGTGGGCGATGCGCTGGCCAATCTGCTCGCCAAGGCCGGCTACGACGTGACCAAGGAATACTACATCAACGATGCCGGCGCGCAGGTCACCGCGCTCGCCTGGGCGGCTTATTGGCGCTACCTCCAGGCGATCGGCACGAAGTTGTCGGAGGAGGATTTCTCCAACGAAGTTCCCGGCGGCCTGCAATATCGCGGCGAGTATCTGGTTCCGGTGGGCCAGCGCCTGGCCGAAATCCATGGCCCGTGTTTGGGGCAGCCCGACCTGGGCATCGCCGCGCCGGAGGAATGGATCGATATCGTCCGCGACCTGACCATCGACATGATGATGCGGGAAATCCGCGGCGACCTGGACCTGCTGGGCGTCGATCAGCACGTGTTCAGTTCCGAACGCGCGCTGGTGGAAGCCGGCGCCACCGATGTGCTGATCGACCGACTGCGCGCGGACGGCCTGATCTACGAAGGCGTGCTGGAGCCGCCCAAGGGCAAGACGCCGGAAGACTGGGAGCCTCGGCCGCAGACCCTGTTCCGTGCCACCAATTTCGGCGACGACGTGGACCGCCCGCTGCGCAAGTCCGACGGCAGCGCCACCTATTTCGCCAACGACATCGCCTATCACGCGAACAAGCTGGACCGGGGCTTCGACATCCTGATCGACGTGCTGGGCGCCGACCATGGCGGCTACGTGCCTCGGATGCGGGCCGCGGTGCAGGCGCTGTCCGGCGGGCAGACGAAGTTCGAGGCCGTGATGTGCCAGATCGTGCACATCATGCGCGGCGGCCAGCCGGTGCGCATGTCCAAGCGGGCCGGCACCTTCGTCACCCTGCGCGATCTGCTGGAAGAGGTCGGGCGCGACGTTGTCCGCTTCACCATGCTGACCCGCAAGGCCGACGCCCAGATGGAATTCGATCTGGACCAGGCCGTGGCGCAGACCCGTGACAACCTGTCCTTCTATGTCCAGTACGCCCACGCCCGCTGCCGGTCCGTCCTGCGCGCGGCGGAGGAGATGTTCGGGCCTGAGGCGGTCACCTCGGAATCCCTTCAGTCTGCAACCCTGGATTGTCTCGACGACGACGCTGAGATGACCCTGATTCGCCGTCTGGCCACTTGGCCGCGGGTCGTGGAGGCCGCCGCCACGGCACGCGAGCCACACAGAATTGCGTTTTTCCTCTATGACTTGGCGGCCGACTTTCATATGCTATGGAACCGAGGCAAGGAGGATGCCACGCTGCGATTCCTGCAACAGGAGCAGCCGGCGGACACCCTGGCTCGACTGGCTCTGGTTGCCGCCACGGCGGTGGTGATCCGATCCGGCCTCGCGGTGATGGGTGTGGAACCCGTCGAGGAAATGCGCTGACCCAACGGATCCGCCATCCCGGCCGGTCCCGGTTGGGAGTCGGCCGAGCGGAAAGTGTGGTGCTGTGTCGGATGATCTGTCGATTCCAAACCCAGCCGCCTATCGTGTGCCCCGTCACGGTCGGCAGGGCCTCGACGCTGGGACCAGGCGCTTGCTCTACATCGCCGGCGGATTGGGCGCCGTCGTTGTTACGGTTGTTGCCGCGACGGTTCTGACCGGGCGCGGGGGCGGCGAGGTGCCGGTGGTCCAGGGCGATTCCCGGCCGATTCGCACCAAGCCGGAAAATCCTGGGGGCATGCAGTTATCCGGGTCCGGAACGGATATCTTTGGCGGGGGGGATGCGGCCAGCACCGCGAAACTGGCCCCGGCGGCGGAAACCCCGGACCCGAAAGGGCTGCATACGGTGCCGACCCATGGTGCCGAACAGCCGAATGCGGCGGCCTTGCAGGCTATGAAGCCGGAAATCGTGCCGAACCTGCCGCCGGCCGCGAAACCGGCGCCGCAAGCTGCCGCGAAGCCCGCCGCGCAGATGCAGGCGCAGGCGCCGGTGCAAACCCAGGCCCAGCCAAAGCCAACGCCCGCCTCGGCCGCCGCGACGTCCGAACCGCGGACACCGGCTGCGTCCAAGGGCCTTGTCGTGCAACTCGCGGCCCTGTCGTCGGAAGCCGGCGCGAAAACCGAGTGGGGCAATCTGCGCAAGCGCATGCCCGAACTGCTGAACAGCCGCCAACCGGTCTATACGAAGACCGAGCGTGACGGCCGCGTTTTCTGGCGCGTGCGGACCTCCGGCTTTTCCGACCTGAATGACGCGAAGGGCTTCTGCGAACGCGTGCGCGCCAAGGGTGCCGCCTGCACCGTGGCCGAATTGTGAGCGTCTGTCCGTAAATATAGCGCGCCATTTCAAAGGACTACGGCAAGGTCACTGACAGGCGCGGCCCCGTGAGCGATGCGAGGCCATCGACGAAGGGCCGCAAAGCACCAGACACCCATGGTCGCCCTCTGCAAGGATGCTTTATGTTTCCGGACAGACTCGGAGCAAGCACCATGCCCACCTGGGAAAAACGTCGCGTCGGCCGCACCGACCTTCACGTCACCACGCTCGGCCTTGGCACCGCGACCATGGGCGGCAGCCGCATCCCGATCACCCGCGCCGAGGGCGAGGCCATCGTGTCCGCCGCCTGGGAAGCCGGGGTCCGCTATGTCGATACCGCGCCGTTCTACGGTGTCGGGGCCGCCGAACACCGGGTCGGCGACGCGATGCGCGAACGCCCGCGCCAGGATTGGGTGCTGTCCACCAAGACCGGCCGCCTGCTGCGACCGAAGACCAGCGACGCCCCATCCGCCGACGGCCGCCTGTCCCCGATGCCGTTCGAGGTCGTCTACGACTATTCCTATGACGGCATCATGCGGTCCGTGGAGGACAGCTATCAGCGCCTGGGCCTGGCGAAGATCGACATTCTTTATGTCCACGACATCGGCGTCTACCAGCACGGGGTCGAGGCCAATGCGCATCACCTGAAAATCCTGCGGGAGAGCGGCTACAAGGCCATGGACGAACTGCGCCGGACCGGTGTCGTCAGCGCCATCGGCCTGGGCGTGAATGAAAAGCAGGTCATTCTCGACGTGATGGAATTCGGGGATTGGGACGTGTTCCTGCTCGCCGGCCGCTATACGCTGCTGGAACAGGCGCCGCTCGACGATCTGCTGCCGCAATGCGTCGCGCGGGGCGCGTCGATCGTGGTGGGCGGTCCCTTGAACTCGGGTATTCTGGCGGGGCGGGATACCTGGAACTATGCCACCGCGCCGGTGGAAATCGCCGAACGCGTGAAGCGGATCGAGGCGGTGTGCGATTCCCACAAGGTGCCGCTGCCGGCGGCGGCGTTGCAGTTCCCCCTGGCGCATCCGGCGGTCTGCGCGGTGATCCCAGGCCCCCGCAGTGCCGCGGAGTTCAACGCCAACCTGCCGCTGTTCACCTATCCGGTGCCGTCCAGCCTGTGGTCGGACCTGAAATCCGCCGGCCTGCTGCGCCAGGACGCGCCGGTTCCGGGGTAGGTTTTGTCGGAGACATCCTAGCGCGCTGGAGAAAATCCTCCCCCTCCCCTTGCGGGAGGGGGCCGGGGGGGAGGGGTAAACCGCACAAACCCTGCGTGAAACCCCCCCCCCAACCCCCTCCCGCAAGGGGAGGGGGAGGATTTTCTCCAATCGCGCAATATCGGCACACCGCACGCTAGCCCACCCCGTTTGACTTCCGACGCCCCGCTTGGTTCCGTGCATCCGGGGGCGCAATCATGACCGCATACGATCTGATCATCATCGGCGCCGGGCCGGCCGGCATCTCCGCCGCCATTGAGGGCACCGCGCGCGGCCTGTCCACTCTGATCCTGGACGACAATCCCGCCCCCGGTGGCCGCCTGTGGCAAGCGCTGGAGCGTCGTGGTGCCACGGACGCCGCCCTGGACATCGACGACAAAGCCGCGCTCGATACCATCCGTGCCTTCCGCGCCTGTGCGGCCGAGGCCCGGTTTCAGGCGGTGGTCTGGGCGATCGAACCCGATGGCACCGTGTATTGGACCCAGGACGGCACCGCCCGATCGGCCACCGGCGCGCGGGTTCTGATCGCGACCGGCACCACCGAGCGGCCGATGCCGATCCCGGGTTGGACTCTGCCGGGCGTGATGACGGTCGGTGCCGCCCAGATCGCGCTCAAGACGGCGGGACTGGTGCCCGATGGCGCCACCTGGATCGCCGGACAGGGGCCGCTGCTGCTGCTCTATGCGGTGCAGGCCCTGCGCGCTGGCGGCCGGTTCGTCGGTATCCTGGACCTGTCCGACCGCGCTGCCCGCCTGCGCGCCCTGCCACGCCTGCCGCTCCGCGCCATTGCCGACATCCGCAAGGGCCTGGGCTGGCAACGCGAAATCGCCAGTGCCGGCGTGCCTTGGTTCCGCGCCAGCGCCATCAGCGCCGAGGGCAATGACCGGCTGGAACGGATTTCCTTCACCGTAGCCGGCTCGCGCCGGACGGAATCCGCCGATCTGCTGTTGCTGCATGACGGGGTCTCGCCGTCGGTGCAGATCACCCGCGCCCTGGGCTGTATGCACGAATATATGCCAACCCAGCGATACTGGCGCCCGGTGGTCGATGCCTGGGGACAGACCAGCGTGGCGAACATGCTGGTCGCGGGCGACGGGGCGGGCATCGCCGGCGGATTGACCGCCGCCGTTTCCGGCCGGCTCGCCGCCCTGGGTGTGGCCCACGCTTTGGGGCGCATCCCCACCGCCGCCCGCGATGCCGCCGCCGCACCGCTGCGTGCCGCGCAGCGTCGGCATCTGGCGATCCGGCCATTCCTGGACAGGCTGTATGTGCCCCTGCGCCCCGGTCTGGACGATGCCACCCTGGTGTGCCGCTGCGAGGAGGTGACCGCCGGCGACATCCGGTCCGCCGCCGCCAATGGCTGTCTCGGCCTGAACCAACTGAAAGCCTTTACCCGCTGCGGCATGGGGCCGTGCCAGGGCCGCATGTGCGGCATCACCGCGGCCGAGGTCATGGCCGAAGCCCGTGACGTGCCGGTCGAGGAAATCGAACCGATGCGGACCCGCTTCCCGACGCGTCCGGTTACGGTGGGCGAATTGGCGATATTTTCGTCCGCCGAGCAGTAGCGCCCCGCATCGGATGATGAGATAAGGCCGCGTTCGAAGCGCCCACGCAGCGGCGCGACGCAGGGTTCGGAAAGGGAGCGCAATGACACGCAGTTTGATCCTGTCCCGCCGCCATCTGGTGGCAGGCGCGGCACTCACCACGCTCGCCATGCCCAGCATCGTCCGGGCACAGGCGAAAGATCCGATCAAGCTGGGCACGGCGATGCCGCTGACCGGGTCTCAGGCCGGCTATGGCGCCGACTTCATCGTCGGCATGCGCATGGCGGCGAAGGATGTGAACGACGCGGGCGGCATCGCCGGCCGGCCGGTTGAGATTCTGGCGTTGGACACCCAGGCCGATCCGCAGCTTGGCATCAACGCGGTCAATCGCTTCATCGGCGTGGAAAAATTGCCGATGTTCTTCATCGCCTGGTCCGCGGTGGTGAAGGCGGTCGCGCCTGTCGCCAACCGCGAGAAGATCCTGGCCATCAACACGGGCGCCAACGCGCCGGAAATCGCGCATCTGGGCGATTATGTTTATACGGCGTTCCCGCTGGCCGATGTCGATATCTCCAAGCTGGCCCGCTACACGGTGAACACCCTGGCGAAGAAGCGCGCCGCGGTGCTTTACATCAATAATGACACCGGTATCGACGCCGCGAAGATCTACCGGGACAATTTCACCGCCGCCGGCGGTCAGATCGTCGCGTTCGAGGCTTACGACCCGAAAGCCACCGAATTCACCGGCATGCTGCTGAAGACCCGTGCGGCGAACCCCGACATGGTGCATGTGCACGGTCTGCTGACCGACGTGCCGCAGGTCATCGCGCAGATGCGGCAGTTGGGCATGACGCAGCGGGTCAGCACCTACTCGGTTGCCTATAATCCCAAGATCATCGAACAGCTTGGTGCCGCCGCCGAGGGTCTGATCGTGACCTCGCTGGCACCCGGCGTGGACGAAAACCCGAAGGTCGCGCCGTTCATCGAGCGTTGGAAGAAGGAAATCGGCCGAGCGCCAAATGGTCTGCCGTATATCCAGTATCAGTATGACATGGTGCTGCTGGCCAAGGCGATGTACGAGTATCTGGACAAGGCGGGCAAGCCGGCGACCGGCGATACCATGGTCGAGGCGTTGACGAAGGTGAAGGAATTCGACCTGCCGATGACCGGCAAGCTGGTGATCGACGGCCATCGTGTGGACAAGCCCGTCTATCTGCTGACGGTGGAAAAGGGCAAATTCGTTCCGCTCACCACCCTGACCTGAGTTATACCGCGTGTACGATCCCGTTATCCTGGCTCAGATATTCTGGACGGGCCTGGCAGCCGCCGCGCCGCACGTCCTGATCACGGTGGGCTTCGCACTGACCCTGAAAGTGACCGGCCTGTGGAATTTCGCCCAGGCCGGCTTCATGGCGATTGCGTTCTACACGATGTACTTCGCGCTGAACGCGCTGGGCCTGCCGATCTTCGTCGCGGTCCTGCTGGCTGTCGGCACCACGGTCGTGGCGTCGCTCGCGACCGAGGTCTACGGCCTGCAGGTGTTGCGTGAACGACAGTCGGGCAACCTGATGTTCTTCATCTTCACCCTGATCCTGTCTCAGTTCATCATGTATGTGATCACGCTGATCTTCGGCACCGAGCCGCAGACTTTGTTCAAGAGCATCCTCTCGCCGGTTCAGATCATCGGTGGGGTGGCTGTCAGCAACTGGGACATTCTGGGTGTCGGCCTGATGATCGCCGGCACGGGTCTGCTTTGGCTGTTCATGGCCTTTACCAGGGAAGGCCAGTTCCTGACCGCCGTGTCGGACAATGCGAAGTTGGCCGAACTGTATGGGATCAGTGCGCGCCGGTCGTATCGGGTGACGGCGGTGATCGCGTCGCTGTTCATCGTGGCGTCGATGTATCTGGTGGGATCGCACGGCGGCGTGGTGCCGAACTCACCGCTGGAACTGATCCTGGGCGCGGTGCTGGGCACGTTGCTGGGCGGCATCGGGCGGGTGTTCGCGGCGGCGGCGGCATCGATCTTCCTGGCGCTGATCCAGAGTTTCAGCATCTTGGTGCTGGCGTCCCGGTGGCAGAACCTGCTGCTGTACGGGTTCCTGTTCATCGCCATCGTGGTGTTCCCGCGCGGCGTGCGGTTGCCGAAATTCCGCTTCGCGCTGGCCGGCCGGTAGGGAGAGAGCGGATGGAATATCTTGCCACCGTCACGATCCTGATCGCGATCTATGTGATCCTGGCGGCCAGCTACAATCTGGTGATCGGCTATGGCGGATTGGCCACCGTCGCGCATCCGATCTTCTTCGCCATCGGCGCGTATGTGACCGGATTGCTGGCGATCCATGTCGGACTGCCGCCGATCGTCTGTGTCATCCTCGGCGCCGTCGCGGCGATGGTTGCGTCGGTTCTGCTGGCGGCATCGTCGTTGCGCGTTTCGGGCGACTATCTGCTGATCGCCAGTCTCGGTTTCCAGTTGGGCCTGCTGCAACTGATCCGGAACCTGGAGATCACCGGTGGCCCCGGGGGTCTGAGCAACATCCCCAGCACCATCGTGGGCCCCGCGCGCACTCCGGCGTTTCTGGCAATCACCATCGGTCTGGCGGTCGTGTCGGTGCTGGCGATCCGCGCCATTGTCCGCGGCCCTTACGGACGCGCCATCACTGCCATGCGTGACGAGGAACTGGCGTTTACCGCGCTGGGCCGCAACGCGATGTCGATGAAGATCGTGATCTTCGCGGTCGGCTGCGGCGTTGCCGGCATGGCGGGCGGCATCTATGCGTATTACTTCCAGTATGTCAGCCCCGAACAGTTCGAGGTTCTGCAATCCGCCCAGATCCTGACGATGGTGGTGCTGGGCGGCATGGCGACCGCCTATGGTCCGGTGGTGGGTGCGGTACTGCTACTGGCGATTCCTCAGGCGATCACCTTTCTGGACCTGCCGCAGAACATCATGGCGCCGTTGCAGGGCATCATCTTCACCGTTCTGGTCCTGCTGTTCCTGTTCCTGCGCCCCACCGGGATCATGGGCGATTCCGACAATAAGCCCCGCACCCGCGGGAGCGAGGCGGCATGACCCAGGTTCTGCGCACCGTCGATCTGAACAAGCGGTTCGGCGGCATCGTCGTATCCGACAACGTCAACATCTCGATCGACCGAGGCGAGATACTGGGTCTGATCGGCCCGAACGGCGCCGGCAAGACGTCGCTGTTCAATCTGATTTCCGGCGTGCTGCGGCCGGATTCGGGATCAATCTTTCTGAACGGGCAGGCGGTGGATTCCAGCCCGTTATACAAGCGCGCGCGGATGGGCATCGCTCGGACGTGGCAGAACATGCTGTTGTTCCGCACCATGACGGTGATCGAGAACCTGCTGATCGCGCCGCGGGAATATCCCGGTGAGTCGATCCTGCGCGTTAGCTTCGGCCTGGGCAGTGTGCGGTCCGCCGAACGTCTGGCACGGGAACGGGCGTTGGGCATCCTGGATCGTATGGGTCTGGCCGACACCGCGGACAGCATGGTGACCGACCTGCCCTTCGGCCAGCAGAAGCTGATCGGCCTCGCGCGCACACTGATGAATGACGGCCCGCTGCTGCTGCTGGACGAACCGATGGCCGGCGTCGAGGGTGCCGCCTATGAAACCATGCAGGCCGTCGTGCGCCAGGAAGCGGCATCCGGTCGAGCGGTGTGCGTGGTGGAGCATAACGTGTCGTTCATCCGGGATCTGTGCTCGCGCGCCGTGTTCATGGCGAACGGGAAAATCCTGCAGGATGGCACGGTGGAAGAGTTGATCGCCAGCAAGGCGCTCACCGAACTCTATTTCGGGGTCTGACCCAGTGCTGCGCTATTCCAATGTCTCGGCTGGTTACGGTGGTGTTCCGGTCCTGAAGGATGTCGGGTTCGAGGTCGCGGAAGGCGAGTCCGTCGCCATTTTCGGCCATAACGGCGCCGGCAAGACGACGATGATGCGTTGCGCGGTAGGGGACGTGTCGGAGATGACCGGCAGCGTGTCCTATCGCGATGCGGCCATCGTTCCGGGCCAGGTGTTCATGAATGTGCGGCGCGGAATTGGGTTCGTGCCGCAGGGGCACAACGTGTTCCGGGAATTGTCGGTGCGCCAGAATCTGGCGATTTCCGGGCTGAACCATCCCGAGGCCAAGATCGAGGATATCTACAAGCTGTTCCCGATTTTGCAGGAACGGGGCGGGCAGATGGCCGGCTCGCTCAGCGGCGGGCAGCAGCAGATTCTGGCGCTTGGCATGGCGCTGATGACTCAGCCGAGCATTTTGCTGCTGGATGAGCCTTCGACGGGGCTGGCGCCGATTATTGTTCGGGATGTCATGAGCAGCCTGACCAAGATCAACAAGGAAACCGGCACCACGGTTGTGATCGTGGAACAGAATCTGCCGGCGACGTTGAAGATCGTGACGCGGGCCTTGGTGCTGAAATCCGGGCGGCTGGTGTTCGACGGGCCGAGCAAGGAGCTGGAGCGGAAAGAGGACCTCTGGGCCTGGTTCTGATAGGGGCCGATTTCCGGCGTCCTATTTACCCTGGGGCAACCGCGCCACGTTCGCGCGTGTGCGGGTGACGAACGCGGCCAGCACGGCGGCCTGACCTTTGCCCGTCGTTAGCGCCGTCATGGAGCGCGTGGCCGCTTCCACCTTCTCCGCCGACATGCGCTTGTATTCGGCCGGGGAGCATGTCCCCTGCGCCATCATCATCGTGCGGCGCATGATCGTCTCCCAGGATGCCGCCGCGAGTTGGCTCATCATGACCGAGAGGGCGAACGGCGAGGTGTTCGAACGCTTTTTCATGGTCCTGTAGATGAGGGTTGGGGGACGGCCAACAAGTGGCGTGACCGTGGTCCGATCATCCCTGCGATGCATCGTGGTGGGATAACCGCCGGTTGCCTCTCGCGGGCTTGACCTGTCAGCCGCCATGTTCGGACCGGTGATCCAACAGGGATACCGGCGGGAACGATGCGGTCTGCCCGAACCGTCGCCCAACCTGCTGTGAGCCTGCACAAGCGGTTGTAGGCGTCGGGTCCACGTCTTCGTAAAGAGTTGTAACTTTCGACGGATTTCCCTTGCGGTTTGTCAATTGGGGATGCTAGGTTTGAACATATAGAGAACTTGTGGTGGCGCTGCTCGGATGTCCGTCCCATTCGGTGACTGGATGCGGCATCCACAAGCGAAAGAAGCAAGCGCAACAGACGAAGGAACGCCGAGGGTCACGGCATCCGGACACACCGGATGATCGGGCACAGAGCCAGAACCGGGTCGCGATAAGCGCATGGCCAGCACCGTCTTTCGGTGCGCGTGGCCGAAGCGAGGCGTTGGCGGCAGGCGTTGGGACGCCGCCAGCATCACCGAGCTTCCGTGACCCTCGGCGTTCCTTCGTTGCCATCTGTCTGACAGCCGGCCGCGTCGCGGCGTGCCGCGCCCAGCCGGTGGCCGAAGCCAGGTTCTAGCCGGCCTCGATCCGGATCAGCGTCGGCGCTTCCATGACCGTGTTCAGCGCCCCGATCCGCGCCAGAGCGTCGGTCATCGCGCTTTCCCGGGTTTCATGCGTCACCAGCACAACCGGCACGGCTTCGCCCGGGCTGCGGCCTCGTTGCAGCATGGATTCCAGGGATATGCCCTGGTCGCGCAACACGGCGGTCACGTCGGCGATCACGCCGGGCCGGTCCACGACCATCAGCCGCAGGTAATACGGGCCGACATGCGCGCTCATGGGCACGGACGGCGCGGCTGACAGCGCCGCCGCCGCCGCGCCCCAGACCGGAGTCGTGCGGTTGCGGGCGATATCGATCAGGTCCGCCACCACGGCCGATGCCGTCGGACCTTCCCCGGCGCCGCGGCCTTCCAGCATGACTCGACCGACGAAATCCCCTTCCGCGACGACCGCGTTGAACACCCCGTCGACGCGCGCGATTGGGGCGGCGACCGGCACCATGCAGGGATGCACCCGTGTTTCGATTCCGGTTTCGCCCTGACGCGCGATGCCCAACAGTTTGATGCGGTAGCCAAGCTCGGTCGCGAAGGCGATGTCCAGGGCGGAAACCCGGCGGATGCCCTCCACATACACGGCGTCGAAGGCCACCGGGCGGCCGAACGCCAGCGCGGCCAGGATCGCCAGCTTGTGCGCGGCATCGATGCCATCGACGTCGAAGGAGGGATCGGCTTCCGCGTAACCCAGCTTCTGCGCGTCGGCGAGCACATCGGCGAATTCCCGCCCGCGTTCGCGCATCTGGGTCAGGATGTAGTTGCAGGTGCCGTTCAGGATGCCGGTGACGCGCGAGATGCGGTTGCCGGCCAGGCCCTCACGCAGGGCCTTGATGACGGGGATACCGCCGGCGACCGCGGCCTCGAACGCCAGGGGCACACCGCGTTCCTCGGCCATGGCGGCCAGTTGCGCGCCATGCACGGCCAGCAGGGCCTTGTTCGCGGTGACGAAGGGCTTGCCGGCGGCGATGGTCGCTTCGGCCAGGGCGCGGGCGGGACCGTCGGACCCACCGATCAGCTCCACCACGACATCGACGGCGGGATCGGTGGCCAGGGCCACCGGATCGTCATACCAGCGCAACCCGGATACCGGCACACCGCGGTCCTTGGTCCGGTCGCGCGCGGATACCGCGGTCACCGCGATCGGGCGCCCGGCCCGCGCGGTCACGATATCGGCATTGTCGCGTAGAACCTTCAGAACCCCACCGCCGACGGTCCCCAGACCGGCAACGGCAACAGACAGCGGACGGGTCATGGCGCGGAAGCCTCGGACAGGGCGGGTTCGGACAGGGCGGGTTCGGACGGGGCGGGTTCAGCCAGGTTGGAGCCGGTTTGCATGAACGCGCGGATGTTGCGGATGGCCTGGCGCAGCCGATGGGTGTTTTCCACCAGGGCGATGCGGACATAGCCTTCGCCGTGTTCCCCGAAGCCGAGGCCGGGGGCGACGGCGACTTTCGCGCGCTCCAGCAACAGTTTGGAGAATTCGACGCTGCCCAGCGACGAGTATTGCGGCGGCACCGGCGCCCAGGCGAACATCGAGCCTTCCGGTGACGGGACGTCCCAGCCGGCCGAGGCCAGGCCCTTGATCAGCACGTCCCGGCGATCCTTGTAGAGCGCCCGCATCTGGTCAACGCAATCCTGCGGCCCGGTCAAAGCGGCGGCGGCGGCCACCTGGATCGGGGTGAAGGCGCCGTAGTCCAGATAGGACTTCATCCGCGTCAACGCATTGATCAGGCGGGCATTGCCGGCCGCGAAGCCCATCCGCCAGCCCGGCATGGAGTAGGTCTTGGACAGCGACGTGAACTCGACCGCGATATCCTTGGCGCCGGGCACCTGCAGGATCGACGGCGGAATCCTGTCGCCGAAATAGATCTCCGC
>CAMATI010000143.1 GCA_945861095.1 Asaia bogorensis
TCCGGGCGGTTGGGTTGCCGTGCATAGATTCGGACATTGTGCCGCGCCGGAAGCCATCCGCCCCGCGCGTCGATACGATTTTCCCATTGTGTTGCGGCGCAGACTCACTCTTTCAGCACCGAGGCATAGAGCATTCAACAGCCCTGGGAAGGAAGCCGACGTCCAGCGCAATGAGGCGGTGACCCAGCGGGACGAAGCGACCCACCAGCGTAAGGTCGCGCTGGAACAGACGAAGGTGGCGGAAGCCCAGGCCGACAACGCCGAACGCCAACGCCAGGCTGCCGTAACTGAGCGCGAGCGGGCCGACGCGGCTCGGCAGGAAGCGGATACCGAGCGACAAGTCGCCGAAGTATTAAAGAGCGTCGCGGAAGAACAGCGGAACGTCGCCGAAACGCAGCGGACCCTGGCCGTCGAGCAAAGCACCCGCGCCGCCCGGGAAGCGGCGCGTGCCGAAGCCTCCGCCCGGGTCGCGCAGCAGGCCGCCGATGCGCTGATCTTCAACATCGCGCAGGGTTTGCGAAACCAGCAGGGCATGTCTACCACCACGATGGCCCGCATTCTGGGCGCGGCGATGGCGGTGATCGACCAGATGTTACGCTCCCAACCCAACGATCCGGCGTTGCTGCGCTTGAAGTGGGCCGCATCGACCGAGTTCGCCGACACCTATGCCAGCGCGGGCGACGGGACGCGGCAACTGGCGATGGCCTCCCAATCGGTCGACATCGCCCGGAAACTGGCTGCGGCCGCACCGGACAACACCGGAGCCCTGCGCGATCTCTCGGTTTCCTTCGAGAAGATCGGCGACGTTCAGGTAAGCCAGGGGAGCCTGCCGGACGCGCTGCGGTCCTACCGCGACGGGCTGACGATCCGCGAGCGTCTTGCGCAATCGGACCCGAACAACGCGGGCTGGCAGCGCGATCTCTCGGTTTCCTACAACAAGGTCGGGAACGTTCAGGTGGGCCAGGGGAACCTGCCGGACGCGCTGCGGTCCTACCGCGCCGATTTGGCGATCGCCGAGCGTCTGGCGAAGTCGGACCCGACCAACGCGGGCTGGCAGCGCGATCTCTCGGTTTCCTACAACAAGGTCGGAGACGTTCAGGTGCGCCAGGGGAACCTGCCGGACGCGCTGCGTTCCTACCGCGACGGGCTGTCGATCGCCGAGCGTCTGGCGAAATCGGACCCGAACAACGCGGGCTGGCAGCGCGATCTGTCGGTTTCCTACACCAAGGTCGGGGACGTTCAGGTGAGCCAGGGGAGCCTGCCGGACGCGCTGCGGTCCTACCGCGCCGGGCTGACGATCGCCGAGCGTCTGGCGCAATCGGACCCGAACAACGCGGACTGGCAGCGCGATCTCTTTGTTTCCTACACCAAGGTCGGGGACGTTCAGGTGAGCCAGGGGAACCTGCCGGACGCGCTGCGGTCCTACCGCGACGGGCTGTCGATCGCCGAGCGTCTGGCGCAATCGGACCCGAACAACGCGGAATGGCAGCGCGATCTCTCGGTTTCCTACAACAAGGTCGGGGACGTTCAGGTGAGCCAGGGGAATCTGCCGGACGCGCTGCGCTCCTACCGCGCCGATTTGGCGATCGCCGAGCGTCTGGCGCAATCGGACCCGAACAACGCGCGCTGGCAGCGCGATCTCTCGGTTTCGTATGCGAAACTGGCGCGCGCAAATCGGGCGGACGGGCAGTTGCCCCAGGCTCGGCAGAACTTGGCGGCCGGGCGGGCGATCATCGCGGACCTGGTGGCGAGGTTTCCGGACTGGGCAGTCTGGAAGCGCGACCTCGCCTGGTTCGATGCGCAGATCGCGGAACTCGGGCCGTAGGCGTGGTGTCGGGCGCTGGTCCGCCATCCAGACGGGCGAGGCTTGCGGCGGGTGAAAAATCGAGGCGATGGGAAAGCAACGAATACCCCAATCCTTGCATCGCAACGTCCCTGTCTTCGTGACCTTCGTGCCTTCGTGGTGAAATAAAGCGGTGCCCAATCCATCCGACCATGTTTGCACCTGGTCCACGGTTTATCACCACGAAGACACGAAAATCACGAAAGCCGGTCCCGCTCGGCCGGTGGCACGACTGGATAAAGCCGAGCGGCGGGGGGCGGTGGCGTGGATGCGCGGGCGGTTGCGGGGATGCGGGGGGCTTCTGGGTCGGCGGTGACGATCGCGGGCCGTTGTTGGCTCGACGGGACAGGGGCGGAAGGGTGTCCGCGCCCCCAGGCCGCGAAGCCCGCTGCCTGCCGCGCGCCCGTCGGTAACCAGGGATCGCCCGCCCCACCACCCAACCCTTCACACCGTCCCCCCATCCTGGCACCCTCCGGCCAACGACACGGGGACACGACCATGAATTTCGACTTCTCCGACGACCTGAAGCAACTGCGCGACCAGGCCCGCCGCTTCCTGTCCGAACAATGCACGCCCGAAGTCGTCCGCCGCTCGCTAGACGAGCAGGAACCCTACGCCGCCGATCTCTGGCGCGCGATGGCGGACATGGGCTGGATCGGCGCCGCCATCCCGGAAGAATACGGCGGCGCCGGCCTGGGCTACGAGGGCCTCTGCGTCCTGGCTGAGGAACTCGGCCGCGTCGTCGCCCCCGTGCCCTTCGCCTCCACCGCCTATCTCGCCGCCGAAGCCATCCTCGCCGCCGGAACCGAGGCGCAGAAGCGCGCATGGCTGCCGAAACTCGCGGAAGGCTCCGTCATCGGCGGCTTCGCGCTGGCGGAGGGCACGGGCAATCCGTCCCCCGCCGCGATCCGAGCCAGGGTCTCCGGCGGGCGCCTGACCGGCACCAAATGGCCGGTCGCGGATGGTACCATCGCCGATATCGCCATCGTCGCCGCGCGCGATGAGGCCGGCGAGATCGCGCTCTATCTGGTGCAACTGGCCGGCGTCGCTCGGCGGGAGTTGAAGACGCTCGATCCCACCCGCGATCAGGCCCGCTTCGACCTGGACGGCGCCACGGCGGAAAAACTGCCCCAGGCCGTCGGGTGGTCCGTGGTGCAACGCGTGCTGGACCGCGCCGCGATCCTGATGGCGTTTGAGCAGGTGGGCGGCGCCGATGCCTCGTTGCAGATGGCGCGCAACTATGCGTTGGAACGGTTCGCGTTCGGGCGGCCGATCGGATCGTTCCAGGCGATCAAGCACAAGCTGGCGGATATGTATGTGGCGCTGGAACTGGCTCGGTCAAATGCCTATTACGGCGCCTGGGCGCTATCGGCGGATGCGGCGGAATTGCCTCTGGCCGCGGCCACGGCGCGGGTGTCGGCCACCGAGGCATTCCATCTGGCCTCGAAAGAAAACATCCAGACGCATGGCGGGATCGGCTTCACCTGGGCGGTCGACTGCCATCTGTTCTATCGCCGGTCGAAACAACTGGGCTTGGCGCTGGGTGGCGCGCCGTTCTGGAAGAACCGGCTGGTGGACCTGCTGGAAACCCGGAATGCGGCGTAAGGCGAAGCGCGCGGAATTAAGGGAGTAACGAATATGGACTTCAACGACACCCCAGAAGAAGCCGCCTTCCGTGCCGAGGCGCGGGCATTCATCGCCGCCAACGCGCCGCTGAAATCCGGCTCCCGCCCCGTGCTGCGTCTTGGTGGCATGGATGCGGCGGCGGTGCAACGATGCAAGGAATGGCAGGCGAAAACGGCCGATGCGGGGTTTGCCGGCCTGACCTGGCCGAAGCGGTTTGGCGGGAAGGAAGCGTCGCCAATCCTGCAAGTGATCTATAATCAGGAGGAGGAAGATTACTCGGTCCCGCGCGGGTTGTTCGAGATCGGTCTCGGCATGTGCATGCCGACCATGATGGCCTATGCCAAGCCGGACCAATTGGATCGCTTCGTGCGTCCCGCGCTCCGCGGCGAGGAAGTCTGGTGCCAGTTGTTCAGCGAACCGGCCGGAGGCTCCGATCTGGCGGCGTTGCGCACCCGCGCCGAACGCGATGGCGACGACTGGGTGATCAACGGGCAGAAGATCTGGACGTCTGGCGCGCATCTGTCGGATTTCGGCATCATCGTCGTGCGCACCGATCCCAACGTGCCGAAGCATGAAGGTCTGAGCTTCTTCTTTCTGGACATGAAGTCGCCCGGTATCGAAATCCGGCCGATCCACCAGATGTCCGGCACCCGGCATTTCAACGAGGTGTTTTTTACCGATGTGCGCGTGCCGGATACGCAACGTCTGGGCGGGGTCGGGCAGGGGTGGAAAGTGTCCATCACCACCCTTATGAATGAACGCCTCGCGGTGGGGGAGGTCGCGCGTCCCGACGTGGACGATCTGGTGGCACTCAGCCGGTCCGTGATGGTGGATGGGGAACCGGCGATCCGCAACGGTGCGGTGCGCGAACGGATCGCGGAATGGTATGCACGGTCGCAGGGGCTGAAATACACGCGTTTCCGCACCATGACGGCGATGTCGAAGGGCGAAACCCCGGGGCCGGAAAATTCCATCGCCAAGCTGGTGAATGCGTCGAAATTGCAGGATATCGCCAGTTTCGGGCTGGATCTGATGGGCAATGCGGGCCTGGTGGTGGATGACGACCTGGCCGAGGCCTATGCGATGTTCCAGTCCGCGCTGCTGTCGTCTCCAAGTTCGCGGATCGCGGGCGGGTCGGATGAAATCCTGCGCAACATCATCGCCGAACGGGTGCTGGGCATGCCGTCCGACATTCGTGTGGACAAGAACAGGCCGTTCAATCAGGTGCCGACGGGCAACCGGTAAGGGCAGGTCGCCGCCCCTGGCGCCGAAGCGTGGCGGCCAGTGGCAGCCGATCCCGCCATGCGCTAGACTGACCTTCCCCAGGAGACAACACCCCATGATCGACCTGCATTACTGGCCGACGCCGAACGGCAAGAAAGTGACGATCCTGCTGGAGGAAGCCGGAATTCCCTATAACGTCGTCCCGTGCAATATCGGGCGGGGCGACCAGTTCACTCCCGAATTCCTGAAGATGAATCCGAACCATCGGATGCCGGTGCTGGTGGATCACGCGCCGGCTGGCGGCGGCGAGCCGATTTCCGTCTTCGAATCCGGCGCGATCATGATGTATCTGGCCGAGAAATGCGACCGCTTCTATCCGCGCGATGTTCGCGGCAAATACGCGGTGACGGAATGGTTGATCTGGCAGATGGCCAACCAGGGTCCGAAAAGCGGCGAATGCGGCCATTTCCGGCGCCTCGGCGACAAGCAGGGCGACCAGTCTTACGCCGTGCGCCGCTTCACCGATGAGGTGAACCGGATGTATGGCGTGCTCAACAACCGCTTGTATCAGAGCAAATATCTGGCCGGAGAAGAATACACCATCGCCGACATGATCTGCTATCCGTGGACGGTGAACTGGGCCGCGCAGGGCCAGGACATCGAGGAGTTCAAGTATTTCAAGCGCTGGTTCGACGAACTGGGCGCGCGTCCGGCGGTGCAACGCGGCATGGCCGTGGGCGCCAACCTGTCCGAAGACATCACCAAGCTGCCGGTGGAGGAGCAGGAGCGGCGCGCGAAAATCATGTACAATCAGCGCGCCCGCCCAGTGCCGGCGGCCTGAAGCGCTCGTCTTTTGCGTCGGCACGACCTTATCGGGGCGTGCCGACCGGCGCCCGACAAAGAAGATCGTCAACACAATCGTCGATTCGAAACAGGAGATCCTAACCATGGCCGAAGTCGAATGCTTTTTTGATTGCTCCAGCCCCTGGACCTATTTCGCCGTCCACAGCCTGCGGGAAATGGAGAAGGAGATCGACGTCAGCATTGCCTTCCGCCCGCATCTGGTCGGCGGCGTGTTCAATGCGGTCAATCCGACCGTGCACAACTCGCGTGAAAAGCCGGTGGTGCCGAAGCAGGCCTACAGCAAGAAGGACCAGCAGGACTGGGCGCGTTTCCTGGGCATTCGCATGCACTACCGCCCGACCGTGTTCCCGGTGAACGCCGTGAAGGTGATGCGGGCGTGCTGCCTGTTGGAAGGGACGGACCAGCTCGTGCCGTTCATGATGGCCGCGTTCGATGCCTATTGGGGCGACGACAAGGACATCTCCCAGGTTCCGGTCGTCACCGAAATCTGCCAGAAGGCCGGCATCGACCCGAAGATGGTTCTGGAAGGGATCGAGCAGCAGCCGGTGAAGGACAAACTGCGCAACAACACGCAGGAACTGGTCGATCGCGGCGGCTATGGCTCCCCCACCATCTTCGTGGGCGGGGATGACATGTATTTCGGCAACGACCGCATGCCGCTGATCCGCGACGCGGTGCTGCGGCGACGGGCGAAGTGAGCATCATCCTCGTCACGATCGACGATCGCGGGGAGACCGGAACGGTCGCGCGCATCACCGTCAACAATGCCGAACAGCGCAATGCTCTCGGCAACGGCGGCAAGCGGGAACTGGCGGAGGCGTTTGAACGCGTCTCCACCGATCCGCGCCTGCGCGTGGTCGTGCTGACCGGTGCCGGCGATCGGTCGTTCATCGGCGGGGCCAACATCAAGGAGATGTCGACTTTCGCGCAGCACGACGCGTCGGAGGGGCCATCCCTGACGCATCGTGTGTGTGAGGCGATCCGGCGCGCGCCGGTGCCGGTGATCGCCCGGGTGAACGGGTATTGTTTCGGGGCCGGGCTGGAGATCGCCGCGGCCTGCGACATGCGCGCCGCCGTCGACTCCGCGAAGTTCGGCATGCCGGAGGTGCTGTTCGGCCTGCCCTCCGGCATGGAGGCGTGCCTGCTGCCGCAACTGATCGGCTGGGGAAAAACGCGGGAACTGGTGTTCACCGGCCGGCATATCGACGCCGAGGAGGCCGCCGCGTGTGGCCTGGTGGAACGTCTGGTGGCGCCCGAGGACCTGAACGCGGCGGTGGAGGACTGGGTCGACGCGATCCTGTCCGCCGGTCCGAATGCGATCCGCGCGCAGAAGGAGTTGATGCGGGATTGGGAACGGATGTCGATCTCGGACGCGATCCAGCAGGGCATTCGCGCCGTGGCCGCGGCGCATGGGACGGAGGAAACGAAGCGGCTGATGGGCGCGTTTGTGGAGAAGCGGGCGCGGAAGGGGCGGTAGGGCGGGGCTATCCGATCAAGGCCGCGATCTGCCCGACAAAGCCGTCCGCCGCCTCGATCGCGGCCCTCGCCGTCTCGGCGGAAATAATGGCCTCCGCCCCCGTGCCGTAGTCCGAGCGCGACTTGAGATCGTAGGCCTGGCCGAGAAATTCGCGCAGGCGAGGATCGATCCCAGCCTGGTCTTTCGTTAACAAGGCAAACTGGGTGCGCACGCCACGGTGGGTCTTGGCAACCGCGCCGGTACGATCGTGAACCAGCGCCTGTGCGGCATGAAACGCGGCCAGGTACGCCTCACGCGCCGCGATCCTGGGAACGAACGGTTGGTAGGTCTGGGCGTCGGCCAGGCATTGACGCGCCTTTGCCAGGAAGCGTTCCGCTTCCGGGGTCACAGATCAACGCCGTCCGCGCGAATTTCCTGCATCAGCGGCGATCGTTCGTGATACGCGCCCGCCGGAAACGGACTGGCGGAAATCAGCGCACCCGTCTCATCAAGGATGCGGGTCGTGATATGCGACAAACGTCCCAGTTCGTCCCACAGTTCCGCCGGTTCATGCAGAAAGACGGCAACGTCAAAATCCGATTCCGCGGTCGCATCGCCACGCGCGCGCGATCCGAACAGAATGGCCCGCTCAAGGCGTGGTCCATAGGCGGCATCAAGATCCCGTCGAAGCCGGGACAGGACGCCATTGCGACTCGCGGTTTCCGACACGGAGGACCTCCATACTACGACAACCGGCCGAAACGATGACCGATAGGCGTCCCCTCATCGTCATTGGCGGAGTTGATCCCCAACCCGCCCCCTGCCACCGAAGCGCGGGTTGTCGGGTCAAGGTTCGGCAATGACGAGGGGACGGTGCGTCCCGATCGGGTAGCCTGGACAGTTGACGGATATGGCCCTGAACATGCCCAGACACCCGGATTCCGCAAGCAATGGGCCGAGCAGGCAGCCGGAGCGCTTATGCCACCTGGGCACAGGCGCTCCTGCCTGGTCCGCCCTACTTCGCCTGGAAATTCGGCAACCGCCGTTCCCCCATCGCCTTCGTGCCTTCGCGGAAATCGGCCGTGTTGCGCAGCCAATCCTGCTCCTCATACTCCCGCTCGGTCGCGCGGGCGACGGCTTCGGCCAGACCACGGCGCATGGTTTCGCGCGTGGACAGGATCGCCAGCGGCCCGGACCCAGCGATTTCCGTCGCCAGTTCCACCGCCTTCGCGCGGACCTGATCCAACGGCACGCAGTAATCGGCCAGACCGATTTCCACGGCTTCCTCACCGGTGATCCGACGGCCCGTGTACATCAGCAACGCCGCCTTTTGGTCCCCGATCAGACGAGGCAAGGACGCGGTCAGGCCGAAACCGGGGTGGTAGTTCAGCCGGGTGAAGTTGACGGAAAACCGAGCCTCCGGGCAGGTCACCCGGAAATCGGCCGCGACCGCCAGACCGACACCGGCACCGACGGCCGCGCCATGCACGGCGGCGACGATCGGCTTGGATGTCTTCCAAAGCCGCTGGGCTTCCTTGTAAAGATGCCGCCCGCGCTTGGTGACTCGCGCCACCCCATCCGGGCCGCGGCTGCCGAAATCGGCGCCGGCGCAGAAATGCTTGCCCTCGGCGCACAGCACGATGGCGCGGATGCCCGGCACCTTGTCGTAGATTTCCAGCGCGTCGGCGATCTCGCCCACCATGTCGGTATCGACGAAATTGTTCGGGCCGCGGCGGACCTCGATGGTGGCGACAAAACCGTCCTCGCTGACGGCGATATGGTCATAGGCTTCGTGGTGCGTCATGGTTCCCTGCCCTGGTTGGCTTTTGCGATGTGTCGCTGGGTGCCAGTTTATGGGCAAGCGTCCGGAACAACAATGCACGGGAGAAAACCATGGCATACTTGGACAGGAACGGGGTCGGCATCCACTACGAGGTTCATGGCAGCGGTCCGGCCGTGCTGCTCAGCCACGGCTACAGCGCGACCTGCCGGATGTGGGACGGCCAGATCGCCGCCTTCAAGGACCGCTACAAGATCATCGTCTGGGACATGCGCGGCCATGGGCAGAGCGACCTGCCCACCGACCCCGCCGCCTATTCCGAAGCCGCGACGGTCGGCGACATGAAGGCCATTCTGGACGTTTGCGGCGAAACAAGCGCGGTGATCGGCGGACTCTCGCTGGGCGGCTACATGACCCTGGCCTTCCATCTGCGCCACGCGCCCGTCTGCAAGGCCCTGATGCTGTTCGACACCGGGCCGGGCTTCAAGAAGGACGAGGCACGCGAGGCCTGGAACCAACGTTCCCGCGACCGCGCCGACGATCTGGAAGCGCGCGGGTTCGCGGCCCTCGGCGGCAGCGACGAAGTCCGCATGAGCCAGCATCGCTCGCCGTTGGGTCTGGCTGGCGCCGCGCGCGGCATGCTCGCGCAGGAAAACGCCGGGGTGATCGAGTCGCTGCCCTCGATCGCGGTGCCGACCTTGGTGCTGGTCGGTGCGAACGACACCAACTTCCTGGCGGCGACCGACTATATGGCGGCAAAAATCCCCGGGGCGAAAAAGGCGATCATCCCGGATGCCGGCCATGCCGCCAATCTGCACCAGCCCGCGGCGTTCAACGCGGCGATGGGGAGTTTCCTGACCAGCCTCGGATAACGCCCCTGTCCCTTCTGCACGCAACGGACGCACGCCGAGCCGTCGGATAGAGCCGGGACAGGCGATGCCCCGGCCGGCGTCCGCTGGCCGGTCAATAGTGGCAGGCCGGTCCGGGGATCGCGCTATCCGATAAGCCGTGACTTTCGGCCAGGCCGAGCACCGGGCGATGCGGGATCGGTGGGCGGTTCGTTGCGCGATGCCATCTCCTCCCGCGGGTCCGCAAGAACCACCCCCCCCTCCAATCCCACCAGCCTTCCCAGCGGATCCCTCGCCGCTCGGCTTGGCAGCATCCTATACGCACGCCATCGACAGATTCTACCCGATGTTGTGTTTCATGCGAGGATCGTACCCCACATGTCGGGGGCGGCGCGCGCATCCAGCCGACGAACCTCGGTCGTCTGGCCAGGGCCTGACCGGAAGCGGCAACCGGTCTGGCGTCTGGTTTCAGCGCGTGACCCAAACGTTGTTGCAATCCGCGCAACGCGATCGAGTCCTAGACGAATTTTCCCTGCAAGAACCCCAGCGCGGGCAACGGCCGCCACGATCGCGGCAAATCGGCGCGCCTGATGGGTTTCACGCTGTAGATCGGCGCCGGCTGTCGGGCGGTGCGCAGGAAATGCGCATAGGCCTTTACCTGCTGTTCTCGCCACGCCTGGTCCGCCAGAGCCGCCAGGCGACTGGAAAAGATTTCCGCCACCCGCGTGGTGCGGCCGACCGATGCAACGACCGCCCAGAGCGTGTCGTCGCGTATGCTGCTGAGGTTAATCGGCTCAACCATGGGGGAATGCTTGCCGGACCGCGCGAAGAAGGCAAGAGGTTTGAGCGTTGGACAGTCCGATTATCCCCCGGTTTCGCGCCAAATCGTCACCTTTGCCGCACCATGGGTCCGCTCCGCCAGGTTGTCCGGATGTGGCGACGGCTCATCGCGGGCGGTTTCGGCGACGATCAGCGCGTCTGGGGCGATCAGGCCGGTGGACCGCAACGCTGTCAGCGCCAGGGGGATCAGGCCCTGGCGATAGGGTGGGTCCAGGAATACCAGACCGGCGGAAGCCGACCCGGTGGGGCGTGGTTTCAGAGCGTCCGTGGGGATCACCATGCTGATCTCGGTCGCCTGACAGGCGCGGATATTGGCGCGCAGACAGGCCAGGGCCGCGCTGGCATTCTCGATAAAGGTCGCATGCCGGGCGCCGCGCGATAAAGCCTCCAGCCCCATCGCGCCGGTGCCGGCGAAGACGTCCAGCACGGTCGCGTCGCGGATGGTGTCCGGGCCGGCCCAGGGCGCGTGCATCAGCATGTCGAACAGCGCCTGGCGCACCCGATCCGCGGTCGGGCGCGTCGCGTCCCCGGTCGGAGCCGCCAGGTTGCGGCCGCGCCAGCGTCCGGCGACGATTCGCAACCCTACCGCCGACTGGCTCTGGTTGGGGCGGGCACCACGTCGGCGGGCAATTGTTCGCGCAGGACGCGGGGCGGCACTTCCTCGATCGCGCCGCGGGGCATGGTGCCCAACTGGAAGGGGCCGTAGGCGATGCGGATCAGGCGGGTGACGGACAGGCCCAGATGCACCATCACGCGGCGGATTTCGCGGTTGCGGCCTTCCTTCAGGCTGACCGTCAGCCAGGCATTCTCCCCCTTGCGCGAGTCCAATTCCGCGTCGATCGCGCCGTAGCGGACACCTTCAACCGTGGCACCGTTGGCGAGCGATGCCAGTGCCTTGTCGTCCACGATCCCGTGCACACGCACCCGGTAGCGGCGGATCCAGCCGGTTTCCGGCAGTTCCAGCCGGCGGGCCAGGGCGCCATCATTGGTCAGCAGCAGCAGGCCCTCGCTGGTCAGATCCAGCCGGCCCACGCTGATCACCCGAGGCAGTTGCTCCCTCAGTTTGTCGAAGACGGTGGGGCGGCCTTCCGGGTCGCGATGCGTCGTCACCAGGCCGTCCGGCTTGTGGTAGCGCCACAGGCGGGTGCGTTCGGGTTCATCGACGACCTTGCCATCGAACTGGACGATGTCGCCCTTGGTCACGAAGGTGGCGGGATGGGTCACGACAGTGTTGTTGAGCTTGACCCTTCCCTCCGCCAGCAGGCGTTCGACGTCGCGGCGGCTGGCGACCCCGGCGCGGGAGAGCCACTTGGCGATGCGATCGCCGCGGTCCTGGTCGCGCTCAGTTTGGGTCTCGCTCATCTCGCTCATTTGGCGCACGCGGCGATAAGGGCATCGAAGATGCGGCGGTCGCCGGGGTCGATCAGGAATTCCGGGTGCCATTGGACGCCGAGGCAGAAGGCGTAGCGGCTGTCCTCGATCCCTTCGATCACCTGGTCCGGGGCGATGGCGTTGATGACGGCGTGCGGGCCGGGGTCTCGGACGGCCTGGTGATGGGCGGAGTTCACCTGCATGCTGGTATTGCCGACGATGCGGTGCAGCAGGGTGCCGAGCGTGACGGCGATGGGGTGGCCGGGTTCGTGGCGCGGGTTGGGCTGTTCGTGCGCCAGGGCGTCCGGGATGGTATCGGGGATGTGCTGGATCAGGGTGCCGCCCAGCACCACCGCCAGAAGCTGCTGACCGCCGCAGATGCCCAACACGGGTTTGCCGCGGGCCAGGGCGCCTTGGGTCAAAGCGAGTTCGGCGGCGGTGCGGCCTTCCTTGACGACGACGGTGGCGTGGCGTTCCCCGCCGCCGTAGAGGGAGGGGTCGACATCGAACGCACCGCCGGTGACGACCAGGGCGTCGATATGGTCGAGATATTCTGGCGCGAGCGCGGCGTCATGCGGCAGGGTCACGGGCAGGCCGCCGGCGGCGGCGATGGCGTCGGCGTAGTTTTGCCTCAGCGCGTACCAGGGGTATTTGGAGTAGCCGCCGGGCTTTTCGGAATCGAGGGTTACGCCGATGAGGGGTCGCTTGGTCATGAGGCGGTTGGTAGGGGTTTTTGGGGGGCGTTGGAAGGGCGGGGCTTTGCCCCGGACCCCAGCAGGGGCTTTGCCCCTGGAGCCCACCAAAGGCGCGGCCTTTGGAATGCGATTCTTTAGTTGCCTTGAGGGATGGGGCGCTACACGGACGGTGACAGGTCCGTGTAGCGCCCCATCCCTCCAGGCAACAATGTTCCGGTTCCAAGGGCCGTCGCCCTTGGTGGGGTCCAGGGGCAAAGCCCCTGGCGGGGTCCCCAAGGGCCATTGGGGCAGCGCCCCGCCCTTCCCATGACCCCCATGGACCTCGCCCTGACCGAAGCCCGCGCCGCTGCTCTCCGTGGCGAAGTCCCCGTCGGCGCCGTCGTCGTCGGTCCCGACGGCACGATCCTGGCCAGCGCCGGCAACCGGGTGGAGGAAACCCACGACGCCTCCGCCCACGCCGAACTGCTGGCGCTCCGTTCGGCGGCCGCGATCCGGGGGGAGCCTCGGTTGGTGGATTGCGATCTGGTGGTGACGTTGGAACCCTGCCCCATGTGCGCGCAGGCGATCAGTTTCTTCCGCATCCGGCGGCTGGTGTTTGGGGCGTACGATCCGAAGGGCGGCGGCGTCGATCATGGCGCGCGGGTGTTCGCGGCCGCGTCCTGTCATCACCGGCCGGAGGTGGTGGGTGGCGTGCGGGAAGCCGAGGCAGGGGCGCTGTTGCGCGCTTTCTTCGCGACCAAGCGGTCATGACCGCCGGCCCGGCCGTCGTGCGATCGCGGCGCTGAGCCAAGCGTCCGCTTGCGATGCGGTGTCATCGCCGAGGCGGCACCACGCATCAGGCGCTCACGCGAGCTCGCAAAGAGGCATGATGTTTCCGGACAGGCGCCAAGTATCGCCATAGGTGGCGGACGAAAAACACGCGATTGCCATGAGTATTTTCCGAATCTGTGTCGCGGAGGATTGGGAACTGGTCGGGGTTGTAAAAGCATATAACGATATCCAATTCCACAATGTCGGGCGGATGCGGACTTGTTGTCAGGTTGCGATGTCAGATACCATTCTTTATAAGTCACTAGGGCCATAGTCGCCGCCCCAACCCCCTAACGCTTGCGCCAACATGGCGGCCTCCCACCCGGGACGCGGTGAAGCGGATTGTCCGGATTCGCAACGGTGAGGCCGATTTGCAAACGGTCCCATGCCTCAACGCGCTGCAGCCGCCCTTGTCGCGGTGGCGTTGTCGTCGGGTCGGACCCAGTGCCGCTGGACCGATCCCGATCGCCGCCGTCTGAACGTCCCGTCATCTCGACGGAGCCGCGATGACGCGGTGCCGATAAGACCGGAGAAACGACATGATCCGACATGTCCTTACAGTGACGACCGTGTTTGCCCTGATGACGGGCATCGCCGTTGCCCAAATATCGTCCTCGACCAGCACCACCACGCAGTCGACGACGTCGATCCCGCTGCCGCTGTCCGGGTCGTCGACGGAAACCAATACCCGCACAACGACCGACGGGAATGGCGTCGTGACCGACCAAACCCAGACCTTCACCCACGGCACGGTTGTCGTTCCTTCGTTTGGCGCGACGACCACCAGAAAGACCATCGAAACCACCACGACCCGGTAGCCGCATCGCGCCTACTCGCGGATCACTCATCGAAAGGAGAATATGATGAAAGCAACATCACTTTGTCTGGGTATGGCAATGATGACCGGAACCGCGCTTCTGGCCGGCTGCAACCCGCCGCCCCCCGTCACGCGGACGACCGTGACCGAGCAGACGACGACTATTCCTCCGCCGGTCGTGTCGACGACGACCACGACGACGCAACAGACCCGCTGATTGCGTCAGGTCGGATCGTCGTTGCGCTGGACCTCCGGTCAGTCGGTCAGTCGGTCAGTCGGTCGGTCGGACAGGCCGGCGCCTGGCGGGCCGCGAACCATGCTCCAATCAGATGCGTGCCGGCCCGACCA
Source organism: Asaia bogorensis (assembly GCA_945861095.1). Lineage (GTDB taxonomy): Bacteria > Pseudomonadota > Alphaproteobacteria > Acetobacterales > Acetobacteraceae > Rhodopila. The sequence goes on from CAMATI010000143.1 coordinate 14,523, forward strand.
TGACGCAGGCGCGCCGGTTTCGTTCATATTAAGGAACGGAATTCATCGAATACTGCTTCGCATCCGGCAGATCAAGGGAAACATTGGTCTGCCGGAACCTGTCGGAAGGCTCTACAGATCATGCCCGCCATACTTCTCTGGCTGATCGGGATTCCCATTCCGATCCTCATCGTCCTCTGGCTGCTCGGCGTGTAAGAGGGGCAAAACCGTGGGCGGCCGCGCATTATTTTCGTGCCGCGATTCGGCGCGACCGAGTCTATACGTCATGTGCCATCGCCACCGCCCGTTTCCGCGCTAAGCCGTCCAGAGCTTGAAGCTCTGCTGGTGAAACTGTTCGGCGAGGTTGCCGCACTGAAGCAGACGGTCGCCGAACAGCGCGA
>CAMATI010000144.1 GCA_945861095.1 Asaia bogorensis
CCCCTGGTCGGGGTCCGGGGCGAAGCCCCGCCCTTAACGCCACCACCATCAGGACACGCCGCCATGCACGCCTATCGCACCCACACCGCCGGTGCCCTCCGCGCCGCCGATTCTGGCCAGACCGCCCGCCTTTCGGGATGGGTGCATGCCAAGCGCGACCACGGCGGCCTGCTGTTCATCGATTTGCGTGATCATTACGGCCTGACGCAATGCGTCTTCCCCGCGGGATCCCCGTCCTTCGCCGCGGCGGAAGCCGTCCGCCCGGAAAGCGTCATCACCGTCACTGGCAAGGTCGTGATGCGCGAAGCCGGCACGGTCAACCCGCGCCTGCCGACCGGTGAGATCGAGCTCCAGGTTGCCGACCTGATCGTCCAATCCGCCGCCGAGGTCCTGCCCATGCAGGTTGCCGGCGACGAGCGTTTCCCCGAGGACATCCGCCTCAAATATCGCTTTATCGACCTGCGGCGCGACAAGACCCACCGCAACATGGTGCTGCGCTCTCAGGTCATTACCTCCATCCGACGTCGCATGATCGACAGCGGCTTCCTGGAGTATCAGACGCCGATCCTCACTGCGTCCTCCCCCGAGGGCGCGCGCGACTTCCTGGTCCCCGCCCGCCTGCATCCCGGCAAGTTCTATGCGTTGCCGCAGGCACCGCAGCAGTTCAAGCAGTTGCTGATGGTCGCCGGTTTCGACCGCTACTTCCAGATCGCGCCGTGCTTCCGCGATGAAGCCTCCCGCGCCGACCGGTCTCCAGGCGAATTCTATCAGCTCGATTTCGAGATGAGCTACGTCACCCAGGAAGACGTGTTCAACACGATCGAACCAGTGATCGCCGGCGTGTTCGAGGAATTCGCGGACGGTCGCGCGGTGACCCCGCTGCCGTTCCCGCGGATTCCCTTCGATACGGCAATGCTGGAGTTTGGCTCCGACAAGCCGGACCTGCGCAACCCGATCCGCATTTCGGATGTGACGCAGCATTATGCCGGGTCGGGCTTCGGGCTGTTTTCCAAGATCGCCGCCTCAGGCGGGATCATTCGCGCGATCCCCGCTCCGGGCGCTGCCACCCAGCCTCGTAGCTTCTTCGACAAGCTGAACGAATGGGCGCGGGCGGAAGGGGCCGGCGGTCTTGGCTACATCGTCTATGACGCCGAGGGACCGAAGGGGCCGATCGCGCGCAACCTGGAAGCCGATCGGGCCGAGGCGATCCGGGTCGCGTCCGGTGCCCAGGCCGGGGATGCCGTGTTCTTCGTCGCGGGCAAGAAGGAAACCGCGGAGAAATTCGCGGGTGTCGTGCGCACCCGCCTCGCCGAGGAGTTGTCCCTGAGTGAAAAGGGCGCATTCCGCTTCTGCTGGGTCACCGATTTCCCGATGTTCGAACTGAACGAGGAAACCGGCCTGGTCGATTTCAGCCACAATCCGTTCAGCATGCCGCAGGGCGAGCTGGAGGCGCTGAACACCCAGGACCCGCTGACGATCAAGGCGTTCCAGTACGACATCGTCTGCAACGGGATCGAGCTTTCGTCCGGAGCCATCCGCAACCATCGCCCGGACATCATGCTGCGGGCGTTCGAAATCGCCGGCTACAAGGCCGAGGACGTGGAAGCCCGCTTCGGCGGTATGCTGAACGCCTTCCGCTATGGCGCGCCGCCGCATGGCGGGTCGGCGCCGGGGATCGACCGGATTGTCATGCTGCTGGCGGATGAGCCGAATATTCGGGAGGTGATCCTGTTCCCGCTGAACCAGCAGGGCGAGGACCTTCTGATGGGGGCGCCGGCCGAGGTGACGGCGGCTCGGTTGAAGGAACTGTCGCTGAAGATCGACATTCCGCCGCCTCGGCCGCGCCCGACTTCGGGGGGCTAAGAGACGGGGCTTCGCCCCGGACCCCGACCAGGGCTCTGCCCCTGGACCCCGCCAAGGCCGACGGGCCTTGGAACCGGAACATTGGTGCTTCATCCCTGGGGGCCCACTCGGACCTCTCACCGTCCGTGTAGGCCCCCAGGGATGAAGCACCAAAAAAATCGCATTCCAAAGGCCGTCGCCTTTGGCGGGTCCAGGGCAGAGCCCTGGTCGGGGTCCGGGGCGGAAGCCCCGCGCGACGCCGGCGCCTCCCCCTACGTCCCAATCCCGCCGATCGCGAGATATTTGATCTCCAGGTAATCCTCGATCCCGTATTTCGACCCCTCGCGCCCCAGGCCGGACGACTTCATCCCCCCGAACGGCGCCACCTCGGTCGAGATGATCCCTTCATTGATCCCGATGATCCCGTATTCCAGCGCCTCGGCCACCCGGAAAATGCGGCCGATGTCGCGGGCGTAGAAATACGATGCCAGCCCAAATTCGGTATCGTTGGCCATCGCGATCGCTTCTTCTTCCGTCTTGAACCGGAACAAAGGCGCCACCGGCCCGAACGTCTCCTCCCGGAAGATCATCGCGTCATTCGGCACATTCGCCAGGATGGTCGGTTGGAAGAAGTTGCCGCCCAACGCATGCCGCGCCCCGCCCGTCACCACCGACGCACCGCGCTTCAACGCATCGGCGATGTGCTCCTCGACCTTCGCGACCGCGTCCGCATTGATCAGGGGGCCTTGGGTGACGCCGGTTTCCATGCCGTTGCCGACCTTCATGGCTTCCACGGCGATCTTTAGCTTGGCGGCGAAAGCGTCATAGACACCATCCTGCACCAGCAGCCGGTTCGCACACACGCAGGTCTGCCCGGCGTTGCGGTATTTGGACGCCATCGCCCCGGCCACCGCGGCATCCAGGTCGGCGTCATCGAACACGATGAACGGCGCGTTGCCGCCCAGTTCCATGCTTGTCTTCTTGACCGTCGGCGCGCACATCGCCATCAACTTCGCGCCCACTTCGGTGGAGCCTGTGAACGACAGTTTTCGCACCAGCGGGTTGGATGTCAGTTCGTCGCCCATCGGCCCGGACGGTCCGGTGATCACGTTGCACACGCCCGCCGGCATCCCGGCGCGTTCGGCCAGAACCGCCAACGCCAGGGCCGAGAACGGGGTTTGGCTCGCCGGCCGGATCACGCCCGTGCACCCCGCGGCCCAGCCAGGGCCTGCCTTGCGGGTGATCATCGCGGCCGGGAAATTCCAAGGCGTAATCGCGGCGAACACCCCGATCGGTTCCTTCAGCACCACGATGCGCCGGCCCTTGGCGTTCTGCGGGATGGTGTCGCCGTAGATGCGCTTGCCTTCCTCCGCGAACCATTCGATGAAGCTGGCGGCGTAGGCGATTTCGCCCTTGCTTTCGGCCAGCGGCTTGCCCTGTTCGGCGGTCATGATCACGCCCAGGTCTTCCGCGTTCGCCAACATCAGGTCGTTCAACTTGCGCAAGATGGCGGCGCGGTCCTTCGCCAGCATCGCGCGCCAGGCCGGCCAGGCGCGATTCGCGGCTTCGATCGCGCGCTTCGTTTCGGCGGTGCCCATGGCGGGAACCTCTCCGATCGCTTCGCCCGTGGCGGGGTTCTTCACGATGATGGTCTTGCCGCTGTCGGCTTCGATCCATTTGCCGTCGATGTAATTGGCTTGCCGGAACAGCGTGGGGTCGGTCAGCGGCAACGGAGAGGTGGGGTTCAGCATGGCGGGTCCTCCTGGCCTCGGGTTCAGAGGAACATAGGGCGCCGGTACCGTTATGTCAGGGTGGTGACGTGCGGAGGACCCGCCGCGGTTGATAAGTCTCAGGCGCGTATTTGTGTCCTACATCAACCGGCCGAAAAAATGGCCCAACGACGTCGCGTCGCGGTCGTTGTCGGACCTGATCCGGCCATGAAGGCTTCAAAAGCAGGGGGCGGGTTGCCGGATCACGTCAGGCAACGACGGCGGGATGGACGCGCCGCGAGTTCCGCCGACCGAACCTGGTCAGCCATCACCGCAGATGGCAGGCTACCTCATGCCCCGGCGCAATCTGCTTCAAGACAGGTGCTTCCACCTTGCACCGCGCCTCCGCATACCGACACCGTGGATGAAAATGGCACCCCGGCGGCGGCCTGATCGGACTCGGCACGTCCCCATCGACCCGATGCTTCGTTCGCTTCAAGGTCGGATCGGGCATCGGCACGGCGGCCAGCAGAGCCTCGGTATAGGGGTGTTGCGGAGACGCAAACAGCGTCTTCTTGTCCGCGTACTCGACGATTCGCCCCAGATACATCACCGCGACCCGGTGGCTGATATGTTCCACCACGGCCAGGTTGTGGGAAATGAACAGATAGGACAGGTTCATGTCCCGTTGCAGGTCCATCAGCAGATTGATCACCTGGGCCTGGATCGACACGTCCAGCGCCGAAACCGGCTCATCCGCGACGATGAAGCCGGGGTCCAACGCCAAGGCTCGGGCGATCGACACGCGCTGACGCTGCCCGCCGGAAAACTGGTGCGGGAAACTGCGCATCTGTCCCGGACGCAGACCCACGCGGGCGAACAATGCCGCCACCCGTGCCTCCCGGTCCTTCGGATCGCCGACGCCGTGCACCTTCAGCGGCTCTCCCACGATATCGCCCGCGCGCATGCGGGGATTCAGGGACGAGAACGGGTCCTGGAACACGATCTGCATCTGCCGCCGCAGCGGACGCAGCTCGTCGCGGCTGAGATTGACGATGCTGCGGCCGGTCACCTTGATGTCGCCGGAGGTCGGCTCTATCAGGCGCAGCACGACCCGGCCGACGGTGGACTTACCGCACCCGCTTTCGCCGACCAGACCCAGGGTTTCGCCGGCATTGATGCTGAACGTCACGCCGTCCACGGCATGGACGTTGCCGACCGTACGGCGCAGCAGCCCCTTCTTGATCGGGAAATACTTCCGTAGGTCGGTGACGTCGATAAGCGGTGTCTGTGCCATGATGACCTGCCTATGCCCGCCAGCAGGCGGCGTAATGATCGTCGGCCTTCAGCTCGAACGGAGGACGCTCCTGGGTGCAGCGCGCTTCCGACATCGAACAGCGTGGACTGAACGCGCAACCCGGCGGCAGATCGTTCAACGGCGGGACGATGCCCGAGATTTCCTGCAACCGCTCCGGTTCGTCGACCTCCACGCCCCGCGCGCTGTTGACGTGGGGGATGGAGTTCAACAGACCGCGCAGATAGGGGTGCATCGGGCGGGCGAAGATTTCGCCGACCGGCGCTTCCTCGACCTTGCGGCCGGCATACATCACAACGACGCGCTGCGCGGTTTCGGCGACCACGCCAAGATCATGGGTGATCAGCACCACGGCGGTACCGAATTCGCTCTGCAAGTCGCCAATCAGATCCAGGATCTGCGCCTGGATGGTAACGTCCAGCGCGGTGGTGGGTTCGTCCGCCACCAGCACTTTCGGACGGCAGGCCAGTGCCATCGCGATCATGGCTCGTTGACGCATCCCGCCCGACATCTGGTGGGGGTATTCGCGGGCGCGACGCTCCGGCTCCGGGATGCGGACATGCTGCAGCATCTCCACCGCCCGCTTGCGCGCCACCTGCGAGGATGCCTTGTCGTGCAGCATGACCATTTCGGCGATCTGTTTGCCCACTGTCAGCAGTGGGTTCAGCGCCGTCATCGGTTCCTGAAAGATCATCGCGATCTTGCTGCCGCGCATCTGGCGCATCGTGGCTTCGTCGAGCTTCAGCAGATCCTGGCCATCCAGCTTGACGCTGCCGGAGGTGATTTCCCCCGGCGGCATCGGGATCAGGCGCATCAGCGACAGGGCGGTGATGGTCTTGCCACAGCCAGACTCGCCGACGATGGCCAGGGTCTGACCGGCTTCGACCGTGAAGGACACATCCTGGACCGCGCGGACCAGGCCGCGGCGGGTGTGAAAGACCGTGCTCAGGCCGGAAACTTCAAGGACGGGTGCCATCAGTCGCGCTGCCTCGGGTCCAGGGAGTCGCGCAGGGCGTCACCCGTCAGGTTCGATCCGAACACGACCAGGCTGATGGCAAGACCTGGGAAGATCACCAGCCATGGGGCCGTGCGCACATATTCCGCCGCGGATTCGGACAGCATCCGGCCCCACGACGGGTAGGGTTCCGGCACGCCAAGGCCCAGGAACGACAGCGACGCCTCGGTCAGGATCGTCGATCCCAACTGCGCGGTCGCCAATACGATCAGGGGTGCCAGGGTATTGGGCAGGATGTGCACCACCGCGATACGCATTTCGCTCATGCCGATGGCCTTGGCGGCTTCGACGAACGGCATCTCGCGCAGCGCCAGAACGTTGGATCGGATCACGCGGGCCACGTGGGGCACCAGCGGGATCGCGATAGCGATGATCGTGTTTCGCAGGGACGGGCCAAGCGACGCGGTAATCACCAACGCCATGACGAGCAGCGGGAGCGCGTCCATGACCTCGGTCACGCGTTGAACGATCAGGTCGAACCAGCCGCCAAGATAGCCACAGGCCAAGCCGACCGCGGCGCCGAGGCCACTGCCCAGCAGCGTCGCACCGACCGCCACCGCGAGTGAAACCCGCGCGCCGTGGATGAGGCGCGACAGTACGTCGCGCCCCATCATATCCGCCCCCAGCAGGTTGACGTCAGACGGTCTCGCGAGCGAGGCGCGCGCGTTCGTCGAGAACGGGTCAAGCGGCGCCACGTAGTCGGCGAAGATCGCGCAAAGGACGAACGTGATCATGATCAACGCGCCGCCAACCCCCAGCGGGTAGCGCCGAGAGAGGTAAAGAGCCTCGCTCAGGAACCCCGGTTTGCTCGGGCGTGTTTCGGACACTGACGTGCTCATTCGCTGTACCGGATGCGGGGATCGATGACCATGTAGATCAGGTCGACGATCAGGTTGATGAGGACCAGGATGGTTGCCGTGAACATCACGAGGTTTTGCACCATCGGATAGTCACGCCAGCGAATTGCCTCCACCAGGAAGCGAGCGACGCCGGGGATATTGAACACGGTTTCAGTCACGATCAGGCCGCCGAACAGGAAGGCGACTTCGATGCCGATGATAGTCACGACCGGCAGCAGAGCGTTACGCAGGGCGTGGTTATAGGTAACCACCCGTTCCGACAGGCCCTTTGACCGCGCCGTCCGGACGAAGTCCTGGCGCAGCACTTCCAACATCGTCGACCGGGTCAGGCGCATGATCAGCGCCGAACTGCGGAAGCCCACGGCCGCCGCCGGCACCATCATCATCGCGAGCCACGCCCAGAATGTTGGCGGGTTCCGATCGTAGATCGGGATCGTGCCGAACCAGTGGACACAGGCCATCAGGATCAACAGGCCGAGCCAAAAGGATGGCATGGAGAGGCCGGAGAGGCTGGTGAGCCGAAGCAGGTAGTCGAGCACCGTGTTCTGCCGCACCGCGCTGATGACGCCAAGCGGCACGCCCATGATGACCGAGAAGATCAGCGCCAGCACGGCAAGCTGGGCGGTGATGGGGATGCGCGGGGCTATCTCCTCCGCCACGGGCTTCTCGGACACATAGGAGTAGCCCATATCGCCCTGCATCAGGCCGCCGATCCACTGGGCGTATTGCTGGTAGATGGGGAGATCCAGACCGAGATCGGCGACGATCTTGGCCTTTTCCACCGGATCGATCAGGCCAGCCGAGTCGAACAGGATGTCGGCGATATTGCCGGGAACGATGCGCAGCAGCACGAAGATGACGACCGACACGCCGAAAAGCGTGACGATCATCAGCAGCACCCGCCGGATCAGATAGGACAGCATGGGATCAGGTTATCCTTATCGTTCCAGCCACGCGTTCTCGAACCGCCAGTGGTTGTAGATACTGTTGACCGCGAGCTTGAGGCCCTTGACATGTGGCCACCAGCAGGTCCCGCCTTGCGACTGGTAGATGACCGGGCGCGCGGCGTCTTCCTGAAGCTTCTTGTCGATTTCCCATACCAGCTTCTTCCGAGCGTCGAAATCGGTCATCTGGGACTGCTGGCGGTAGAGCTTCTCCAGTTCCGGATTGCAATAGCCAGTGTAGTTCCGCTCCGACCCGCAGGTGTAGTTCTCGAAGAACTGCACATCAGGATCGTCGATGCCGGTGCCCTGGACGTTCATGCCGACGGCATAGTCCTTCTTGAGCATCTTGGCATACCAGACCGAGCTGTCGAGCACTTCAAGCTCACCCTGGATATAGACGCTTTTCAGATGGTCGATCAGGATGACCGAGGCGTCGCGATAGCTGGCGACGTTGCGGGTCGAAACCTTGAGTTGCATCATCTTGTCCGGGCCGTAGCCCAGTTCCCGCATGATCTTGCGGCCTTCCTCACGGCTTTTCTCGACGTCGCCGCCATAGCCGGGAATGGTTTCCATATACTCGCGCGACCAGCCCCAGAGGCCCTCGGGCGGGGCCAGCATCGCGCCGCCGATCTTGTTGATGCCGCGGCTGATGATATCCGAGAACGCCTGGCGGTCGATCGACAGCACCAGCGCTCGCCGCAGGCGTGGATCGTCGAACGGCGGCTTGTCGCGATTGATCAGCAGGTTGCCCTGGGTGTTGGATGCCTGCACCACGCACTGCATCTGCGGCACCTGGGCCTGGATCTCTTTCGCGTTCTCGGGGTTCAGTTCCCCGGTCAGCGTCAGATCATGCCGCCCCGCCACCAGTGCCAGAATCGACGTCGCTCGGCTGGAGATGATTGTGTACTCGATGCCGTCGAGATACGGCACGCCGGGCTTCCAGTAGTCCGGGTTCCGGACCAGCTTGATGCCCTCGTTTTGCTTGAACTGCGCGAACTTGAACGGCCCGGTCCCGATCGGGGCGGTCCGCATCTGAGGGCCGCTGACATGGCACGGATAGACCGGCGAAAACCCGCCCGACAGCATCACGAGCAGAGACGGTTGCGGATTCTCAAGCTGAAATGTTACCTCGGTCGGGCCGTTGGTGGTGATTTCCTTGATATTCCACCACCACGTCTTGCGGGGATTCTTGCGCATCTTGCCGTCGACCCGCCCGGTCACGACGTCCCAGGTGCATTTCACATCTTCGCTGGTGAACGGCTTCCCGTCGTGCCAGCGAACACCTTCCCGCAGCTTGAAAACCAGGCGTTTGCCCCCATCCTCCCACGTCCAGGAGGTGGCGAGATCCGGCACGATCCGGTCGGGCCGGTTCTGCTCGCTATTCGGATCGAAGAGCACAAGATTGTTGAACACCGCCATGAACGGCATCGCGGTGGAAATCGTGGCTTCTTCGTGGATGGAGGCGCTGGGCGGATTATCCCGATGTGTCACGCGCAGCACACCGCCCTGCTTCTGGGCGAGGGCAGATCCGGCGATGGTACACACCATCAACCCACACCCCAATGCCAAACGCGCAAGCAAGCCTGCCATGAACGCCATCCCCCGTTATCCGTTAGGCTCCATCTAATAGAGGGGTCCCGGGGTTGGCAACCGCCGCCAGGTTACGAAGCGGACAGACCGCCTTGCCTTTCGATAAATTCCGCGATCTCGGGAACGCCGATTCCGGCACGGACATTGGCAAATATGAAGGGCCTGTCTACACGCATGCGGCGTGCATCGCGATCCATCACTTCCAGACTGGCACCGACGAAAGGGGCCAGGTCGATCTTGTTGATTACAAGAAGATCGCTGCGCGTGATCCCGGGCCCCCCTTTGCGGGGGATCTTGTCGCCGGCCGAAACATCGATCACGTAAATCGTCAGATCGGCGAGTTCCGGACTGAAAGTCGCTGCCAGATTGTCGCCGCCTGATTCAATGAGGATCAAATCCAGGGCGGGAAAGCGACGGAGCATCTCGGCCACACCGGCCAGATTGATGCTGGCATCCTCCCGGATCGCGGTATGCGGGCAACCGCCGGTTTCGATCCCCATGATCCTTTCCGGCGGCAGGGAGCCGGCGCGGGTCAGGAATTCCGCGTCTTCCTTCGTGTAGATGTCGTTGGTGATGGCGGCGATGTCGTAGCGCTGACGGAAATGCTTGCACAGCGCATCCATCAGGGCGGTCTTGCCGGTGCCGACCGGACCGCCGACACCCACGCGCAACGGGCCATGGGGGGAGCTTGCTTGCTTGGATGTCACGAGTGGGGCAATCATGAGCGGAACAGCCTTGTGTACTGGGTTTCGTGACGCATGGAGGCAAGGTCCGAGCGGAACGCGCAGCCGCCCAGATCGTCCGCACCGGCGCCCCGCGTCGCGCGCATCGTGGCCAGAACCAAGGGCTCCAACGCCGCCAGCACCCGCAATCCGGCGGTCTGACCCAGCGGCACAAGGCGGACGGCGGCGGAGATGAGATTCGCGGCAAAGGCTTGCAGGTAGGCGGCGGCGGCATCGTCTTCCCCTATCCCGTGCGCACCGGCCTGGGCGCCGACCGCGACGGGATAGGGCAGGTTTTCAGGCAGGATTTTTCCGCCCCACACCAGGGCCGCCAGGGCGAACGCCCTGCCTTGCGCCAGGGATTCGGCCTGGCGTTCGGCGCTTGCGGCGGTTGCGACCGCGAGTTCCGCGACGGCCGCCAGTGACATCGGCGGCTCGGGGGGATCGTTTGGAGACTTGCTGGAATGCTGGGCCGGTAACCCGTCACGGTCCGCCACGCTCGCGCGGTGTGCCATGCGCAGCAAGGTCACGTCGGTGCGACCGGACCCCAGGGCCAGGACATCGGTCAACCACAGAAGCAGATCGGCCTCGTTTTTGACATCACCCGTTTCCACGGCCCATTCCAGGCCGTGGGAATACGCGAACCCGCCGGTCGGGAAGGCGGGGGACAACCACGCCAGAAGCCGCAGCAGAGCCTGTCGCTCCGCGTGGTCAATGGTGGTGGTCATCGTCGTGGTCGTGGTGGTGATGCGGTTCGGCGCCGGCGGCATAGGCGCCGGCCTCGGGATCGAACGGCGCATCGATCGCATCGACATGCCCACCCAGGCCTTCCACCATGTCCCGGATCACATGGTCGGCGCGAATGCGGATACGGTCGCCCAGCAGTTGCACCGGCAGATGGCGATTGCCCAGATGCCAGGCGATGCGGACCAGTTCAGCATCATCATGCGCGTGGATTTCCAGCAGCGGCTCCGGGCGCGCCTGGACCCGGATGATGCCGGTTTCGACCACGAGACCGTCACCGTCGCGAAGCCGAACCGCCTGGGGCAGGTCGATCAGCACGTCCTGCCCGGACGTGGTGGGCAGGACGATGCGACGGCGATGGCGGCGGTCGAAGTCGATCAGGACGTGGTCGATGGCCTGCGCTGGGTCCCAGGTGCCGGCCGGCAGGACGCGATCGGCGCGCATCAGAACAGGAAGTAGCGCTGAGCCATCGGCAGGACCGTGGCGGGTTCGCAGGTCAGCAGGACGCCATCGGCGCGGACCTCGTAGGTTTCCGGATCAACCTCGATCACCGGCATGGCGTCGTTGTTGACCATGGATGTCTTGCCGATGCCGCCGCGGGTGTCGCGCACCGCTACCAGCCGGCGGTTCAGCTTCAGCGCGTGGCCGATGCCGCCATCCAGCGCAGCGCCGGACACGAAGGTCACGCAGCTTTCCGCCATGGCGCGTCCGAACGCGCCGAACATGGGGCGGTAATGCACCGGCTGCGGCGTCGGGATGGAGGCATTGGGATCGCCCATCGCCGCCACCACGATCGTGCCAGCCTTGATGACCAGATCGGGTTTGACACCGAAGAACGCCGGCGACCACAGCACCAGATCGGCAAGTTTGCCCGCGGCGATGGACCCGACCTCATGCGCGAAACCCTGCGCGATGGCGGGGTTGATGGTGTATTTCGCGATGTAGCGCTTCACCCGCGCATTGTCGTGACGGTCGCTGTCGCCGGGAAGCGATCCGCGCTGAGTCTTCATCTTGTGGGCGGTCTGCCAGGTGCGGATGATGACCTCGCCCACCCGGCCCATCGCCTGGCTGTCGGAGGACATCATGGAGAGCGCGCCCAGATCGTGCAGGATGTCCTCGGCGGCGATGGTTTCCTTGCGGATGCGGCTTTCGGCGAAGGCGATGTCTTCCGGAATGTTGCTGTCCAGGTGATGGCAGACCATCAGCATGTCCAGATGCTCATCCAAAGTGTTGGCCGTGTAGGGACGCGTCGGGTTGGTGGAACTGGGCAGCACGTTGGGCAGGCCGGCGACCTTGATGATGTCGGGCGCGTGGCCTCCCCCGGCGCCTTCGGTGTGGAAGGCGTGGATGGTGCGGCCGGCGATGGCGGCGATGGTGTCCTCGACGAAGCCCGACTCGTTCAGGGTGTCGGTGTGGATCATCACCTGGACATCGAAACGATCCGCGACGGACAGCGCATTGTCGATGGCAGCGGGCGTGGTGCCCCAGTCCTCATGCAGTTTCAGGCAGGAGGCGCCGGCGCGGATCATTTCCTCCAGCGCGTCGGGACGGGTGGCGTTGCCCTTGCCGGCGAAGGCGAGGTTCACGGGCAGACCCTCAGCCGCTTGCAGCATGCGCGCGAGATGCCAGGGACCGGGCGTGCAGGTGGTGGCGGAGGTGCCGGTGGCCGGGCCGGTGCCGCCGCCGACCAGGGTGGTGATGCCGGAGGCGATGGCGTCGTCCACCTGCTGCGGGCAGATGAAATGGATATGCGCGTCGATGCCGCCGGCGGTGAGGATTTTCCCCTCTCCGGCGATGATTTCGGTGCCCGGGCCGATGATGATGTCCACGCCGGGCTGGACGTCGGGGTTGCCGGCCTTGCCGATTCTGAAGATGCGGCCGTGCAGGATGGCGACGTCGGCCTTCACGATGCCCCAGTGGTCGATGATCAGCGCGTTGGTGATGACGGTGTCGACGGCGCCCTGGGCCTGCGATGCCTGGGACTGGCCCATGCCGTCGCGGATGACCTTGCCGCCGCCGAATTTCACCTCATCCCCGTAGATCGTGAAATCCTTTTCGACTTCCACGATCAGGTCGGTGTCGGCGAGGCGCAGGCGGTCGCCCGTGGTGGGGCCGAACATGTGAGCATAGGCATGGCGGGTGATGCGGGCCATCAGGCGAGCGCTCCATTCACGGCGCCACGGAAGCCGATGACGACGCGGCGGCCCTGGTAGGGGATGAGGGTAATATCCCGCGTTTGCCCGGGTTCGAAGCGGACGGCGGTGCCGGCGGTGATGTCCAGGCGCTTTCCGGTGGCGGCGGCGCGGTCGAAGGACAGGGCGGGATTGGTTTCCGCGAAATGATAGTGGCTGCCGACCTGGATGGGGCGGTCGCCGGTGTTGGCGACGGTGAGCGTGGTGCGGGGCAGGCCGACATTCATCTCGATGTCGCCGGGTTGTGGGAGGAGTTCGCCGGGGATCATGCCTGCTCCTTGGGTTGGGCCGGGTCGGTACTAGGGTCTGATCTTAGCAAGGGGCGTGCCAGGGGGGTAGATGGGTGGGGTAGATGGGTGGCTGCGGGAGAGTGTATGCGTGTGGCATATACGATCCGTGATCGATTTTGCGCGCTCGGAGGGCTTCCAGTGGGACGCGGGCGACGCTCGCAAGAGCGTCGACAAGCATGGCGTTAGCCGGGGCGAGGCGGAGCAGGTATTTTTCAATGACCCTCTGCTTCTGCTGCCAGATGAGAGGCACAGGCACAGCGAACCGCGATTTCACGCTTTGGGCCGTACGGACGACGACCGGGGCTTGTTGATTGCTTTCACGATGCGAGAGGACGGACGACTGATCCGGGTGATTTCAGCGCGGGACATGAACCGCGGGGAGAAGGTGCTCTATGAACAAGACTCTTAAGCCAATCCCGGTCTTTGCCGATGAGGCGGAGGAGCGCCAGTTTTGGGAGACGCATGACTCCACCGAATACCTGGATTGGAGCAAGGCGGAGCACGTGCGGTTTCCCAGGTTGAAGCCAACCACGACGGCGATTTCGATCAGGCTGCCGGTGGGGTTGCTGGAGCGGATCGAGGTGGCGGCGAACCGGCAGGATGTGCCGTATCAGTCTTTGATCAAGGTCTGGCTGGCGGAGCGGGTTGGGAAGCGGTGAGGCTGGAATCACATTGCGAGCGAGAAGGTTCGTGCGAGTTCAAGACTCCCCTCATAATCAACTCGGCCCCAAGACGTGTGCGAAGACGGGCTGTTCGGCCATCAAAGCGGCAAAGCATTCGATCAACGGGCGCAGGCGGGTCTCTGGCATGGTGGGTATCAGTTCGTTGAGCATGCATCCTTGCCTGAACAACGAATGCGTCCTTCGCTTGGTGGTGTTGGAATTCAGAATCCGATCCAACCCGAGCGCCTCGCCAGCGGTGCCCAGCAGCGTGAGTAGTGCAACGGCAACCGCATTCAGCAAAAGCAGCCGATCCCGCCGGTCCGGCGCCCTGATGTGGATCGTGCCCAACCCCATGGCGAACCGGATATCCTTGGTATCGCGGAACCCACTTTCGATCTCCCATCGCTTGGGTCGCTTGCCAACCAGGACGACCGGAAACCGCCGGTGTGAAGTCTGATCCCGCGGTACTAAGGCGCCGCTTACGCCGTCGGAGGAAAGCGCAGGCGCAAGAAAGCCAGTGCGGCCACCCCAGCAGCCTTGACGCGCCACAATTTCCGGCTCCTGCCACACCCCTCCCAGCCATGCTATAAGCTCCGTTTCCTGACACCACCGCTTCCAGCAGCCTCAAGGATTGTTGCAATTTTTCCCGCGTCGTGTAACCGCAAGGGCATGCAGAACGAAGATGGTAATGGACCAGCCTGATCGGTTCGCAACTGAGTTGAGATCCCTCTGGGGTCTCGCGCAGACGGGCGACGAAGCGGCCTATGCCAAGGCGTTGCACCTGATCGCCTCGCGATTGCGCGGCTACTTTACACGTCGGTTGTCGTCTCTCTCCGGCGAAACGGAGGACCTTGTCCAGGAAACGCTTATCGCCGTGCACACCAAGCGCGGAACCTATGATCCAGCCCTGCCGGTGGAAAACTGGGTGTTTGCAATTGCGAGCTACAAGCTTGTCGACTTCTGGCGGCGGCACGGTCGGCGAGAAGCACTG
>CAMATI010000145.1 GCA_945861095.1 Asaia bogorensis
TCCGTCGGCCTGCCCGGCGCACAGCGAGACATGAACATCACTCCTTCGGCATCTTCGCCCTCCGGGGCCGGTTCCCCCCAGGCCGGCGTTACAGGGTCGCGAGTCAAAGGGTCGCGGGTTGCCGGTTCGGGCGCGTCGTCGCCTGGTACAGACCGCAGGCGCAACTACGCGCGTCGCTACTGGATCTTCATCGCCCCCGCGGCGCTGGTGGTGCTGGCGGTTATCCTGTTCCCCTGGGTGTTCACCGTGTTCATGTCGGTGCACGACTGGAAAATCACCGGCGCCACCCCGTTCGTCGGCCTGGATAACTATATCCGGATGTTCTCGGACGAGCGGTTCCTGTGGGCGGTGGTGCGCACCTTGTGGTTCACCGCGGCATCGGTGATCGCACCCGTCATTCTGGGCGTTTGGGCGGCGGTCTGTTTCGCGTCCACGTTCAAATTCCGCGGCGTGCTGAGAACCTTGTTCGTTCTGCCGATGATGGCCACCCCCGTCGCCATCTCCCTCGTCTGGACCATGATGTTCCACCCCCAGCTCGGCGTGCTGAACTACCTGCTCAGCCTGGTCGGCCTGCCGCCATCGTCCTGGGTCTATGCCAGTTCCACCGTCATTCCGACCCTGGTGCTGGTCGAAACCTGGCAATGGACCCCGCTGGTGATGCTGATCGTGCTGGGCGGCATCGCGAGCCTGCCGGCCGATCCCTACGAGGCCGCCATCCTGGACGGGGCCAGCACCTGGCAGATGTTTTGGCACATCACCTTGCCGCTGGCCTGGCCGTTCATTGTCGTGGCATCCGTCATCCGCATGATCGATGCGCTGAAAGCCTTCGACACCATCTACGTGATCACCCTCGGCGGACCTGGCACGGCCAGCGAAACCCTCAACATCCTGCTGTACCAGACCGCGTTCGCCTATTACGAACTCGGCTACGGTTCCGCCATGGTGGTGATCTTTTTCGTGATCATCCTGCTGATCAGCCTTTTGTTGCTGCATGTCCGCCAGAGGCAGGCATGGCAATGAAATCCGGCACCGCCATGCGCTACCGCATCCGCTACTTCGCCGGACGGGTGGGCCTCTATTTTTCCGTCATCATGCTGGTTTCGCCGGCGATCCTGTTCTTCCTGTGGACGCTGTCCCTGGCGTTCAAGAACGAGCTGGACAACACAGCCTACCCCCCGGTGTTCATTCCGAACCCGCCGACCCTGGACAACTTCGTGGACGTGTTCGCGAAGAACGACTTCCTGACCTACACCATCAATTCGGTGATCGTGTCGTTCAGCGCGACGGGGCTGGCGCTGCTGCTGGGGGTGCCGGCGGGCTATGGGATCGCCAAGGCGAAGGCGACGAAGGCAGCGGTGCTGATCCTGATCGCCCGCATCACACCCGGCCTGTCCTATCTGATCCCGCTGTTCCTGCTGTTTCAGTGGTTTGGCTTGCTGGGCACCCTGACGCCCCTGGTAATCACGCATCTGGTCATCACCGTGCCGATCGTCGTGTGGGTCATGATCGGATTCTTCGAAGGCCTGCCGCCCGAGCTGGAGGAAGCCGCTTTGGTTGATGGTGCAACCATTTGGCAAGCATTCCGCTATGTGGCGATGCCGTTGGCGCGCCCGGGGATCACGGTTGCCATGATCCTGGCATTTATTTTCAGTTGGAACAATTTCATCTTCGGAGTCGTGCTGGCCGGACGATCGACCCGCACCCTGCCCGTGGCGGTCTACAATGTGTTGACGTTTGAGCAGATAAGCTGGGGTCCGCTGGCCGCCGCGGCGCTGGTCGTGACCGCGCCCGTGCTGCTGCTGACGCTTCTGATGCAGAAGGAGATCGTTGCCGGCCTGACGGCGGGCGGGGTCAAGGGCGGATAGACACTGATCGCGCTGGGCAGACCGTTAAGTGTCTGTCCGGAAACATAGTGTGCCTTTTCAGTGGACTACCATGAGCCGGCTGGCAGGCGCGGCCCCGAAAGCGATGCGGGGGCCATCGATGAGGGACCGCAACACACCAGACGCCAATGGTAGCCCGCTGAAAGGCGCATTGCGTTTCCGAACACACATTTAGGCTCGGCGGTGATGCGACCGGTCAAAAAGCCAGATCGGATCGACGATTGTTGTCAGCGCAAGACCGCTTCGGGTCGGATCGCCATTGGACCGATGCGGTGGAGGATTGACGTCGGGCCAATTGCATCGATCGAGGGCAATATGTCGGTCGAGACGATCGTCACATCATTCAGGCGAACGCCGGCGCCGCCCGCTTTCGCGATGCGGGCGCCGGATAACAGTCCAATCAGCCGTTTGCCGCGCGCCGAGAGGCCGGCTTTACCGGTTCCGCGACCTTCTTGCTGCCGGTTGCGGCTTCATTCATGATCGAGCGCAGATCGCGCAGGAACGCGGCACCCTTGGGCGTGCGTTGCACCAGGACGCTGCGCCGATCCAGCGGATCGACCTTGCGGCGGGCCAGGTCCAGCTCTCCCAAACGATCCAGCGCCCGGGTGATCGCCGGCTTGGAAACATTCAGGTCGGCGGCAAGGCCGCGGACAGTATGGGCGCCGTCCCGCAAATAGCATGTGAGGAAAACGCCGAGCTGTCTGGCCGACAGGTCGGCTCCATCACGGCGCACCAGAGAGACGATGGTATCTCGCATGATGCCGACGAGTTGGTCGGCCGACGCGTTGGGTGTGGCCACTTTCGATCCTTTCGTTATGCGGCCATGGCGAATCGCCTGAGCCACCTTGTTACGCAGTTAGGGTCAAGACAGAACGAAGTCAACCTTATTGCGGTTAAAAGATGGCAAAATATGCGTGAAAACCGGTTGGCACCGTCCGCGGCCTAAACGTTACCAAATCGTTCATTCAGGAATCCGAATAATGCCCGCATCGCCTGGGCCTCGCCGCCTTCCGGACGTCCCGGTCGGGTCTGGTCGTTCCAGGCGTATAGGTCGAGATGGGTCCACGGAATCGCGGCGCCAACAAAGCGTTGCAGATAAAGCGCGGCCACGATCGAACCGGCTTGCGGACGGCTTGACACGTTGTTCAGGTCTGCGATCGGGCTTTTGAGCCAGTCGTCGTAGCCCGCCCATAACGGCAGCCGCCACAACGGATCGAAGCGGGAAAGACCGGCCCGCAACAGGTCCTCGGCGACGGCGTCGTCGTTACAAAACAACGCCGGCAGGTCCGGACCCAGGGCGACCCGGGCGGCGCCCGTTAACGTGGCGCAATCAATCAGTAATGCTGGCGTTACTTCCGACGCTTCCGCCAGCAGGTCGCACAGCACCAGTCGTCCCTCCGCGTCGGTGTTGCCGATTTCCACCGTCTTGCCGCTACGGGTCCGGATCACGTCCAGCGGGCGCATCGCCGTGCCGGACACGGAGTTTTCGACGCACCCGATCCGCGCCTCCATCCGGATCGGCAGGTCCGCTTCCATGATAAGCCGAGCGAGACCGAGGATGGTTGCTGCGCCGCCCATGTCCTTCTTCATGCGGAGCATTCCGCTGGACGGCTTAAGGTCGTAGCCGCCGGTATCGAAACAGACTCCTTTTCCGCATAATGACACAAGCGGAGCGATATCGGAGGCCGAACTGCCGCGCCAGCGCAGGATTGCGACACGTGGCGGCCGCGCGGAACCGGCGCCGACGGCGGCGATCATGGGGTAGGCGGTTTCGAGGTCGGTGCCGCCGATCACGCTGACCGTTGCGCCATGAAGTGCCCCGAGGCTGGCCGCGAAGGCGGCCAATTCTTCCGGTCCCAGAAGATTGGCGGGCGTATTGATCAGGTCCCGCACCATCCAGGCGGCCCGCGCCTCTGACAGCGCACGCGTTTCGCCGTCCGATACCACCAGGCGCGCCGGCGCGCGTCCCGCCGGTTTGATGTCCGTGTAACGATAGGCACCCAGGAAAAACCCGAGCGTCGCGGCTTCCCGATCGTAATCGCCGGGGATCAGATGCCACGGGCTATCGGGCGGCAGGCGGGTCGCGAGGCCGCCAAACGCGAAGGGGGACCGATCGGTGCCCAATCCCAGAACGGCGCCCGCGACACCCTCCGGTCCGGGCAGGAAGCACAATTCATTCTCATTCGCATGGAAGTCGGAGCCTTTGAGGTACTCCGCCTGCGCCGGCGGCAGTTGGGCCAGGAAGGCCGCCAGGCCCGATGGGCGAACCGGGTGCAATGGCCGGGAACCGGCATCGGCCCCCTGAACGCAGGGGAGCGTCTGATCGAGCATGGTGTGCCTTCCTTCGCGCGCGCGAAAATTTTGTCATTAAACCGACTTTTGCCAAACCGCCTTTTGCCTGCCATTTCGTCCGTGGGCTATAGCGGTTTCATGCCGACTGGAAACGGCAAACCGCTCTAGATCCTTGTGTCATCGCATGATTCACACGCTGTTACGTTCCGCTCAGCGTGATCATGCTCTGGGTTTGATCGCATGATTCACACGCTGTTACGTTCCGCTCAGCGTGATCATGCTCTAGGTTGCGCCGAGCGGATCGGCGGTGGGGGAGAGTATATGGCGCAGGACCAAGCCAGGGCGTTTACCGACCTGATAGACGGCAAGGGGCATCATGCCTATGGGTTGAGCAACCTCAATCAGCGCGCGCACGCCTTGCAGGCGGCCTTGCTGGCGGAGCGGTCTGGTGGCAATGCCGCGTTGATCACGGCGTCCCTGCTGCACGATATCGGCCACATGGTGCACGACCTGGGCGACAACCCCGCGGCCCAGGGCGTCGATGACCGCCACGAGGAGCTGGGCCACGCCTATCTGTCGCGATTTTTTGGTCCCGAGGTTACCGAGCCGGTTCGTCTGCATGTCGCGGCGAAACGCTATCTCTGCGCGACCGAGGCGGATTATTTCGCCACCTTGTCGAAGGACAGCGTGCTGAGCCTGAGCCTGCAGGGCGGCCCGATGTCCGCCGAGGAAGTCGCCGCCTTCCTCGCGCTGCCCCATGCCGAGGACGCCGTTCGCCTGCGTCGCTTCGATGAGGGCGCCAAGGTCAAGGGCCTGGAAACGCCGCCGACCGAGCATTTCCTGCCTTATATCGAAACCTGCCTCAATCCGGGGTGATCCGTGGCGAGAGCGGTTTCAGGCTGACTGGAAACCGCGAACCGCTCCGGTTTGTTGTTTGATCGCGGGAGTTATACCGATAGACGGCGCGATCGACTCTCCGACCGATGCCGCCCCGTCATGCCGGCGCAGGCCGGCATCCACGACTTTCCCCGGCGGCCGCCATGACGGGGGGCAGCCGGTCGGTCATTGGTTCCGTCGGTTGGTATTATACCAGCCGAGCTATCGATCCATGGTAGCGTCGGTCGGGATGACCCGGTGTTACGTTCCGCTGAGCGTGATCATGTTGGGCACCATCAGGTGGGTGACGCCCTGACCGGTTTCCGCGGTGACCATTTCCGCGACGAGGCGGCGGTGGCAGGTCGTGTGGTCGCGCTCGAAACACAGCAGGCATGCCCGCTGCTCGCGCGCCAGGACCTTGGCCTGGGCCAGTTCGGCCTGGGCGCGGTCGGATGTCATGTGTTCGCGGAAGATCGGTTCCATCCGCTCCGGGTGGCCGGCGCGAACCGCGTCACGCCCTGGTTTGGGCGTTCCCAGGCCTTGCAGATGGACATAGCGGATGCCGGCTTCGTCCAGGCCGGCGGCGAGTTGGCGCTTGGAAAAGCCGGGTTTGCGGGATGCAGCCACGGCGCGCACGTCGATCAGCAGCCCGACCCTGGCATCCACCAGGGTCTTCAGGACGCCGTCGATCGTGCAGCCTTCATACCCGATCGTCAGCAGATCGGGTTCGTCCGTCATCAGCCTGCGTCCAGCCAATCTTCGATCAGGCGGCGAGCGATGCTGTCGACGCGCGGCAACTGGAACCCGTGCTGGTCGCTGTTGCGCATCTGATCGCGGGTGAACCAGCGCGCGTCGGTCAGTTCCTCCGGGTCGATGGTAATGTCCTCGGTCAGCGCATGGGCGTAATAGCCCAGCATGATGTTGCCGGGGAACGGCCAGGGTTGGCTGGAGTGATAGAACACGTCGCCGCAGGTCACGCCGACTTCTTCCAACACTTCGCGGCGGACGGCTTCTTCCAAGGTTTCTCCCGGTTCGACGAAGCCGGCCAGGGTCGAGTACATCTTGGCGCGCGGGAAGCGGGTGGAATGGCCCAGCAGCGCGCGGTCGCCCTGGTGCACCAGCATGATCACGGCCGGATCGGTGCGCGGGAAATGCTGCGCCTCGCAGGCGGTGCATTGCATCATGTGGCCGGAGGTCTTGACCTCACACACGCTGCCGCAGACGCCGCAGAATTTGTGGCGGGCGCGCCAGTGCATCAGGCCGCGGGCATGTGCCAGGACGGATGCTTCCGGTCGCGGCACGCCCCAACCGACCGAGCGCAGGTCGACGAACTGGCCCAGGGTTTCCGGCAGCAGGGGAATCGGATCCTCGGCGGTGCTGATGTCGATTGCGAACACCGCCTTGCCGTCCAGCAGACCCAGGAACGCCCAAGGGCCATTCTGCATTTTCAGCGAACCGGCGGCTTCCCCGGTAATGTAGACGGCTTCCGGGCTGCCCTGGTCCATGCCGCTGACCAGGTTGCGGTTGCGCCAGACCGGCACGAACAGAGAGCCAGGGTCGTGCAATTGCTGCTCGATCCAGGCGTGGTCCTCTCGCCTGGTGGCGATGCGGTCGAGCGGGCTGCAGGAATAGACATTGGGACGGCTGGCCAGAATCAGGGTCACGAGACTGTCCGTACGGCTGGGGGTTTCCTCGGGGCGGGGACCGTGCCACGTGGGGCGGCGAAGGGCAATCGGTTTAGGGGAAGAAAGCCTTGGGGCGCTGCCCCAAACCCCGCGAGGGCTTTGCCCTTCGAACCCACCAAGGCTGGGCCTTGGATGCCATTTATTGGGGTCAGGGACGCAAGGGGGCCGACACGGACGTTGAAACGCCAGGGTCGGCCCCCTTGCGTCCCTGACCCCAATTGATCGCGGTCCAGGGGCCGCGCCCCTGGTGGGTTCGAAGGGCGAAGCCCTCGCGGGGTCCGGGGCAGCGCCCCGAGCCTTTCTTTCCCTAGACCGACACCCCACGCAACCCGGTCTCAGCGCGCGCGCCGCACCGTGTAATCCGCGACGTCCATCATGACCTGGCGCACCGGCGTATCGGCAAATATCTCCAGCGCCGTCTTGGCCTCCTGGGCGAATCCCCGAGCCCGCCGCAGGGTGGCGCCGATGGCGTCGCGCCGAACCATCAGGTCCAGCGCGTGTTGTAGGTCGGTCTCGTCCTGTTCCGACTCGCCGATGGTGCGTTCCCAGAACGCGCGCTCCGTCCGATCCCCGGTCTGGTAGGCCACCAGCACGGGCAGGGTGATCTTACCTTCCCGGAAATCGTCACCCACGGTCTTGCCCAGGGTGGCCTGATCGGCCGCATAATCCAGCGCATCATCGACAAGTTGGAACGCGATCCCCAGCTTCATGCCGTAATCCGCCAGCGCCGCCTCCTCGGCCGCGGGACGATCGGCAAGCACCGCCCCGACCTGGCAGGCCGCCGAAAACAGCGCCGCGGTCTTGCCTTTCACCACTTCCAGATAGCGCGCCTCATCGGTCGCAAGATCGTTCTGGGTGACGAGTTGCAGCACCTCGCCCTCCGCGATGGTGGCCGCCGCGCGCGACAGAATGGCCAGCACCCGCAAGGAACCATCGCCCACCATAAGCTGAAAGGCGCGGGCGAACAGGAAATCGCCGACCAGCACGGACGCCTTGTTGCCGAACACCGCGTTGGCGGACGCCAGACCCCGGCGCAGTTGGCTCTCGTCGACGACATCGTCGTGCAGCAGGGTCGCGGTGTGGATGAATTCGACGCAGGCGGCCAGTTCCACATGGCGGGTGCCATCCGGAAAGGCGGGATAGCCGCACAGGCGGGCCGCCGCGAGGGTGAGGAGCGGACGCAGGCGTTTGCCGCCGGCGGCAACGATATGCGCGGCGAGTTGTGGGATCAGCGCGACCGGGCTTTCCATCCGCGCGACGATGCCGCGGTTGCACGCCTGCAGGTCGGCACCCACGAGGTCGACCAGCGCGGTAAGCGCGTCTTCGGCCTCCCGCACCGGAGTGCCGGGTGCGGCCATCGCGCCGGTATCGAGGGGACTGGCGACGCCGCCCAATGGGCTACTCCTGACTGTCATGATGCAAGTTGCACCGCACCATATCGGTGGGGTCCGAAACGGGTCAAGCGGAGGCGCGGGGCGATTGTGGCGCGGTGTCGTGCCACGACCGTCCGGTATGTCCGTCCGTATGTCCATTCGGGCACCTCGCGCCACCCTGTTCCTGGCGCCCGGGCAGGACGAGGCAGGATGGGACGCAGGGCTGGACAACGCCGCCAGTTGCGAATAGAAGTGCGAAGCGTTCGCAAAATCCCGCCGCCCCACGCAACGCCCCTGCCAAATGTCGTGTCATTGGAGCCAGTCATCATGATCCGTTCGATTTTCGGCAGCGTCCTGGCCCTGCTCCTGACGGCCGTCACTGCCAGTGCCTGGGCCGCCGACGTCACGCTTTATACGACGCGGGAGCCCGGATTGATCCGGCCGCTGCTGGAAGCCTACACGGCCAGGACCGGCACCAAGGTTAACACCGTCTTCCTGCAGGCCGGTCTGGCGGAACGGCTGCAGTCGGAAGGCGCGCGATCCCCTGCCGATCTGATCATCGTGGTGGACGCCGCCAATCTGCTGGACCTGGTGAAACGTGGTTTGACGCAGCCGGTGCGTTCGCCGGTGCTGGATGCCGCCATCCCGCCCGCCTTCCACGATCCGGATGGGAAATGGTTCACGCTGTCCCTGCGGGCGCGGGTCCTGTTCGTGTCCAGGGATCGCGTGCCGGCCACCGAGAACCCGACCTATGAAGACCTGGCCAGCCCGCGCTGGAAAGGCCGGGTCTGCATCCGTGGCGGCCAGCACCCATACAACGTGGGTCTGTTCTCCGCCTTTCTCGCCAAGCACGGGGAGCCGGCGCTGAACACCTATCTGGCCGGGCTGAAAGCCAATCTGGCGCGCCGTCCGGGCGGTGGTGACCGTGATGTCGCCAAGGACATCGCCGCCGGCCTGTGCGACGTCGGGGTTTCGAACATCTATTATTACGGTCTGATGAAGTCCGGCGCCGGCGGTCCCGAGCAGGCGAAATGGGCCGAGGCGGTCCGCGTCGTGCTGCCGACGTTTTCCGACAAGATCGGCACCCATATGAATATTTCGGGAGCCGCGGTAACAAAGCACGCGCCGAACCGCGATGGCGCGATCAACCTGCTTGAATTCCTCGTCGGCGCCGACGCGCAACGCATGCTGGCGCAGGCGAACTTCGAGGCGCCTGTCCGCGCTGGAGTCCCCATGCATCCCATCGCCGCCGCCGTGGGCGCCTTGCGATCCGATAGCGTAACGCCGGGTCAGATCGCCGCGGGCGGTAAGACCGCCAGCCTGGCCGTCGATCGCGCCGGGTTCGATCAGTAACGCGCAAGGGCCACGTCGCTGTTATCCCGGATCGGTGCGACCGCGGTCGCATCCCTGACCTTGCTGCCGGTGCTGGCGCTCGCGGTTGTCGCGGCGCATGGCTCGGGCGATCTTTGGCCGCATCTGCTGCGTTACGTGCTGCCCAATGCCCTGGCGGAAACGGCATTGTTCCTGCTGGGCGTCGGCCTGGTCGTGATGCTGATCGGCGCATCAACGGCGTGGCTGGTCAGCGTGTACCAGTTTCCGTTCCGGCGCCTGCTGTCCTGGGCCTTGCTGCTGCCGCTCGCGATGCCGGGATATATCGCCGCCTACGCCTATCTGGATGTGTTGCACCCCGTCGGGCCGGTGCAGTCCACCCTGCGCGCCCTGCTTGGCATCACCGACCCAAGCGGCCTGACCCTGCCGGATATCCGCTCGCTCGGCGGATGCATCCTCGTGCTCGGTCTGGTGCTTTACCCTTACGTCTATCTCAGCGCCCGCACCGCGTTCGCGCTGCAGGCGGCGGACGCGCTCTGGGCCGCACGGAGTCTCGGAGCGTCCGGATTAACCCTCTTCGGCCGCATTGGGCTTCCCATGGCGCGCCCGGCCTTGGCGGTCGGGCTTAGCCTGGCGCTGATGGAAGCGCTGAACGATGTCGGCGCCAGCGAGTTCCTGGGCGTTCGGACGCTGACCGTGTCGATCTACGTGACCTGGCTGAACCGAGGCTCCCTGGAAGGCGCCGCGCAGATCGCCCTGGTGCTGGTCGGTCTGGTCGTGCTGCTGCTCAGTCTGGAACGCTGGGGCCGCAAGCAATACGGCTTCATCGGCGATGTCAGACCCTACGATCCGATCGTGCTGACCGGAGCCCGCGCCTTCGCCGCCACCGCGGCCTGCGCATTCCCCATCGCGCTCGGCTTTCTGGTGCCGGTCGCTCATCTGACGGTGAAGGCGTGGGAAAGGGTGGCGGTGTTCGGCTTGCCGGCCGAACTGGGCATGTGGATCGGCAACAGCGCCTGGTTCGCATCCTGGGCGGCGCTGGCGACGGTCCTGTGCGGGCTGGTCCTGGCCTTCGTGGCGCGAGTCGGTCACGGCGGGGTGTTTTTGCGGGTGGGCACGATGGGATACGCGTTGCCGGGCGGAGTCGCGGCGGTCGGGCTGATCATCGCCCTCGGCACATTCGACGACGGATTAGCGGCACTTTGGCGCCTGGTGTCGGACGCGCCGGTAAGCTGGACGGCGCTGGGGTCGAGCGTGGCGCTGATCATGGCCTATGTCGTGCGCTTCCTGGCAATCCCCGCGGCTGGCCTCGATGCGGCCTACGCGCGCCTCGGTATCGATTACGACAACGCCGCCCGCGGCCTGGGCTGCCATTCCGCCCGTCTCCTGCGCAGCATCCATTGCCCCCTGCTGATCTGGCCGCTCGGCGCCGCCACGCTGCTGGTGTTCATCGATGCCATGAAGGAATTGCCGGCAACCCTGTTGCTGCGTCCCGTCAATGTCGAAACCCTGTCGACCGCGCTGTATGGAGAGGCCGTGCGCGGGACCTATGAGGAAGGCGCCGTCGCCGCCCTGGCGCTGGTGCTTGTCGCCATGCTGGCCGCGGCGCTGCTGGCCCCGCTGGAGAGCCGGGCGCGCCGCGGGGTCGACCGGCGGTTGTCGGACCCGCCGCCGCTGCCGAATGCGCTGCTGCGTCAATCCGGATAGGGGGCGGCGTCGGAATTGCGGCCGGCTTCCGATGGCGCAATGCGCGGTGTCCGATGCACGCAAGTGTGGCAACGACGGTCCGGGCGGTGCGTCGGTCATGGTTTCTGACGTTTGGTACTATACCAACCGACCGAACCAGTGACCCATGGCGACAACGGACGCTGTCATTGCGAGCGCAGCGAAGCAATCCAGGGCAACCAACAGGATCGATAGTGCCTGGCCCCTGGATTGCTCCGCTGCGCGCGCAATGACAGTGGTCACCCATGGGTCATCGTTTCGGACGGTTGGGATTACCCGGGCGGCACGGTGCCGGGGCGCGGCTCGATCGGCAGCAGGCGGTCGAGCCCGGTCAGTTGCTCCAGGAAATACGCCGCCGACAGGCAGGCGGCCTCGCCGCGTGCCGGACCGGCGATCTGTAAGCCCACCGGGCGGCCGTACTGGTCGAACCCGGCCGGGATGGCGACGGCGGGGCAACTCGTCATGGTGATCGCCGCGTTCAGGGTTGACGCGCCCATGTAGTTCGTCAGCTTTTCGCCATCGATGGTCTCCGGGTGGCGCAGATTCACGTCGAAGGCGGGAGTCGCGGCGCTGGGCGTGACGAATACGTCGTAGGTCTCGAACATCGCGGCGACGCGGCGGTAGAAGGCTGCCCGTTCGCGGTCGGCCCAGGCGATCTGGCTGGGGGTTTGCCTCAGGCCCGTTTCGGTGTTCCAGACGATGTCGGCTTTCAGCAGGTCGCGATGGGACTGCAACTGCAACTCCCGGTCCACCACGAAATGCTGCGACCGCAGGACCATGAACGCTTCCTCGATCGCGCCGAGGTCGGGGGCGAATTCCTCCACCACGCAGCCCAGATCCTCGAAGCGGCGCACGGCCCGTTCGCAGATGTCGCGGGTTTCGCGGTCCACGGCCAGTTTGCCGTTGTAGTTGGGGCTGTAGGCGATGCGCCGCGGTGGTTTGGCCGCGTGCAGGGCCTGCACGAAGGACACGGCCGGGGCATCGAAGGTCAGCGGGTCCAGCGGACAAAAGCCGGCCATCGTGTCCAGGAACAGCGCCAGGTCGGGGATGTTGCGCGCCATCGGCCCCTGCACCGACAAGGGCGAGAACAGGTTGTTGGACGTACCCCGCGTGACCCGCCCCGGCGACGGTCGCAATCCGACAACCGAGCAATAGGTGCCCGGCCGGCGCAACGATCCGCCATGGTCGGTGCCATGCGCCAGCCAGACCTCCCCGGTCGCCA
This sequence comes from Asaia bogorensis, assembly GCA_945861095.1. Taxonomy (GTDB): domain Bacteria; phylum Pseudomonadota; class Alphaproteobacteria; order Acetobacterales; family Acetobacteraceae; genus Rhodopila. Next base: position 12,386 of record CAMATI010000145.1, read on the forward strand.
CCGACACCGCGCCGCCCCCGGTGGACCCGCCGCAGGTCAGCGCGGTGTTCCACGGGTTGCGGGTCCGGCCGAACACCTCGTTGAACGTCGACCCACCGGCGCCGAATTCGGGCGTGTTGGACTTGGCGACGACGATGCCGCCCTTGCGCTCGATCCGTTCCACCAGCGGATGCGATCTCACGGGCACATGGTCGCGAAAGATGGGAGAGCCGTAGGTGGTCCGCACCCCGGCCACATCGGTCAGGTCCTTGATGGAAACCGGCAGCCCGGCGAGCCAGCCGGGGTCGCCCTCGGCATCCCGGCGGGCGCCGTTCATGAGTTGGCGCGCGTGATCGCGGGCGCGGTCCAGGCAGAGCGTGGGCAGCGCGTTGACGGCGGGATCGACCAGGGCGATTCGGGCCGCGGCCGCGTCGATCAGGTCGAGCGGCGATATTTCGCGGCGGATCAGGCGGCCGACGGCGTCGGTGGCGGTCATCCGGATCAGATCGTCACTCATGGCGTGTTCCCCAGTCGATTGTGCAGAGTCTCGCCGAACCGGAAATTTGGCAATGGTTGGGCGTCGCTGCCAACCGGGGGCCAACCGGGGGCCAACCGGGGGCCGACCGGGGGCCGACCGGAGAAACCTTTGGAATACCCCCGGATAAGGGTATGGTGCCGAAGGCCCCAACCGGCGACGGATAGCAAGCCGGTAAAGCGCGGGCTGGGAGCGGCAGGCCCTTCAATAAGAACGGGGGCGTTAGCACCGGTCAATGGCGCGAGGTGTTGTTGCAAGGGCTGCCCCAACCAAATATCCGGTTCCAAGGGCCGTCGCCCTTGGTCGGGGTTCCAGGGCGGAAACCCCGCCAATACCACCGCTTGCGCCCTCAACTCACTCACACCACAATCCGTAGATCACCCAAAGCGATTCGCCCCAAGCCCTCAGCCGATCGGAGCCACCCCAGAATGGACGGCATGCACCACGCCGCCGACGAACATCCGGTTCGTTTCAACCTGCTGACCGAAAACCCGGTCTACAAGCCGTTCCGCTATCCCTGGGCGTATGAGGCATGGCTGATGCAGCAGCGCGTGCACTGGCTGCCAGAGGAAGTTCCCCTCGCCGATGACGTGAAGGATTGGCACCGCAACCTGACGGACGCGGAACGCAATCTGCTGACCCAGATTTTCCGGTTCTTCACCCAGGCCGATGTCGAGGTGAACAACTGCTACATGAAGCTCTACGCGCGGGTCTTCAAACCCACCGAAGTGCTGATGATGCTGTCGGCGTTTTCCAACATCGAGACGATCCACATTGCCGCCTACAGCCATCTGCTCGACACGATCGGCATGCCCGAGATCGAGTATCAAGCATTCCTGAAATATAAGGAGATGAAGGACAAGTACGACTACATGCAGGGGTTTTCGGTCGATTCGCGGGCCGATATCGCCAAAACCCTGGCAGCCTTCGGTGCCTTTACCGAGGGCCTGCAGTTGTTCGCCTCCTTCGCCATCCTGCTGAATTTCCCCAGGCGGGGGAAAATGAAGGGCATGGGGCAGATCATCTCCTGGTCGGTGCGCGACGAAAGCCTGCACTGCAACTCGATCATCCGGCTGTTCCGCACCTTCGTGCAGGAAAACCCGGAAATCTGGACCGAGGAATTGAAGCGCGACATCTATCTGACCTGCGCCACCATCGTCGATCACGAGGACGCGTTCATCGATCTGGCGTTCGAAGCCGGCGCGGTGGAAGGCCTGACGGCCCGCGAGGTCAAGGAATACATCCGCTACATCGCCGATCGCCGCCTCATCCAGCTCGGCCTCAACGAGTTGTATCATGTCGCCCGCAACCCGCTCCCCTGGTTGGATGAGATGCTGAACGCGGTAGAGCATGCGAATTTCTTTGAGAACCGGTCGACTGAGTACAGCAAGGCCTCCACGATCGGTACCTGGGAGGAGGCGTTCGACGACCCCATCCCGGTGCAGGACCCGACCACCGGCGCTTTCGTGGTGTTGTGATACCAGTCGGTCGATTGGCGACGGGCATACGCGCCGGCTGATCGCGGCGCGGATTCGCGGCCTCCGGGATCAGCGGGCGCTATCCATGGGTGGCCAGGTGTCCGCCTTGGACCGGCGCCATTGCGGTCGAGCGGTGTGGCAGCCGAGCATGATCGATGTCTGAAGTGTTGGCGGGGTCGGTGCCTCCCCGTCATGCCGGCGCAGGCCGGCATCCACGAATTTCCCAGGCTGCAACAACGCCAGTCGTGGATGGTGGCCCTTCGACCGCCATGACGGGGTCGCACCGCCGATGCGTCATTGTTTCGGCCGGTTGGGATAATACCAACCGTCCGAAACACCGACTCACCCCCCTATGCAAAGGTCTCCGGGTTCGATTCGATACCCTCGTCGGCCGATTCGCGGCCAAGGAGGGATCGAATGGGCAAGGCAATCGCGGTCACTCGAACCGAGCACACGGCCTCTGA
>CAMATI010000146.1 GCA_945861095.1 Asaia bogorensis
ACCGCCCTAGGCGGCCTTTGTCGCGGGGCTTCGGCGGGGATCGTTGCCCATCCACGCCGCCCGCCAGCTACCGGGCCAACCGACCATTGCCCGGGTGGGACTTGCACCCACGAGGTGGGCGCGCCGTTCAGGGCGCACCGGAGGACACGGAGACAGGGGGCTGGCGGACCTGGTGATTCTGGTCTCCGGCCGAACAACCCGCCCCCCCAACCGACAGCCTTACCGAAATCGCCCCGCGGGGGGCTATATTGCGAACACGGATACCCCAAAACCGGATTACCAGGAGATCGCGATGATGCCATTCCGACGGCTGGATATGATTGGGGTTTTGGCGCTCATCCTTTCAACCGCATGGCCGGCGCATGCCGGCGCACAACCGCAAACGCCCCCGATCTATGGGGCGTGGCTGACCGAACCGAAAACCAAGGCGCCGGACGCATCTCGCGCGAAGGTCGAAATCGGCCCATGCCCGGATGCCACCAAAGGCCTCGTCTGCGGCTGGATCGTCGATCTGCTCGGCATCGTGCGTCGCAAGGACGGCACGCCCATCGACAAGGCCAACGCCATCGACCAGTGCCCCGGCCAGGCCGGCGCGAAACTGCTGCCGGACGGCGCATATCGTTACTACCTGCTGACCAACTTCACGCTGGCTTCCAACGGTTCGGCTCTGGAAGGCGGCAAGGTCCACGACCTGACCAAGTGCGAGGACCACGCCATCACCATCGCCCTCCAGCCCAATGACGGCCGCCTCCGGGTCGGGCCCTGGCACTTGTCGCAATACTGGACGCGGAAATAGACAGCGCCGCCGCGTGGAACCCGCTAGCCGCCGGCGAATTTGGCCAGCAGGCGGACATGCGATCGGATGCCGTGATGGAAGCACACCTGCTCGAACTTCTCGTTCGGGCTGTGGATCTGGTCGTCGTCCAGACCGAACCCCATCAGCAACGTATCGATGCCCAGCACGTTGCGCAGGGATGTCACCACCGGGATCGACCCGCCACTGCCGATCAGAATGGCGGGCTTGCCGTATTCCTCGGACAGCGCCGCCTGCGCCGCCCGCACCCATTCCGAGTCGCCATTGACCTCGACCCCCGGCGCCGAACTGAACCGGGCGAACTTGACCGATGCGCCAGGGGGCAGCCGTTCGTTCACGAAGCGGTTGAACTGTTCGAACACCTCATCCGGGTCCTGGTTGGGCACCAGACGGAAGGAAACCTTGGCGGACGCCTCCGACGCGATAACCGTTTTGCTGCCGGCCGCGGTGTAGCCGCCCCAGATACCATTGATGTCCGCCGTCGGACGCGCCCAGAGCCGCTCCAGCGCGGAATAGCCACGCTCCCCGGCCGGAGCGGTCAAGCCGATATCGGCAAGGAACGCGGTTTCGTCGAAGCCCAACGCATCCCATTGCGCGCGTTGCGCGTTGGTGACCTGCGCGACCTTGTCGTAAAAGCCCGGCAGTTGGATACGCCCGTTGGCATCGTGCAGATCGCCCAGAATCCGGGTCAGCACGTTGATCGGGTTTAATGCCGATCCGCCGAACAGGCCGGAGTGCAGGTCGCGTTTGGCGCAGGTGACGGTCAACTCGACATAGGTCATTCCGCGCAATCGCGTGGTGATCGCCGGCGTTTCCACATCCCACATCCCGGTGTCGCTGATCAGCGCCAGATCGGACACCAGTTCCGCTTTGTTCGCCGCCAGGAACGGCTCCAGGTTGACCGAGCCGACCTCTTCCTCCCCTTCCAGCACGACCGTGATGCGCGCCGGAATGCCGCCGCCGGTGGTGTTCCAGGCGCGGAGTGCCTCCACGAACATCATCCACTGACCTTTGTCGTCCACCGCGCCGCGCGCCACGAACCGCTTGCCGCGCGGGCCGTCCACCAGTTGCGGCTCGAACGGCGGACTGGTCCAGAGTTCCAACGGGTCGACCGGCTGCACATCGTAATGGCCGTAGAACAGGATATGCGGACCGGTGTAACCCGGTGGCCCGGCATGATGCGCCACGACCACGGGATGGCCCGGGGTCGGGCGGATATCGGCGCGGAACCCCAGGCTGGCGAACTGATCGCGCGACCAAGCCGCGGCGCGGGCGCAATCGTCGCGATGCGCGGGTTGCGCGCTGATGGATGGAATGGACAGCAGCTCGAACAACGTCGCCCGGGACCGATCGAGATTGGCATCCACGTAGCGCAGGACGGACTCGATCGTGTCGGGCGTTGGGGCGGGCATGCGGGTTCTCCGGTCTGGCCTTGTGGCGCCGGCACCATGCCATGGGTCGGATAGAGGGCAAAGGGCGGGGTTCAGGCCCGGGTGCGAACCAAAGTTGTGCGATCGAGTCCACGCCTCACCGTCATTGCCGGACTTGATCCGCCAACCCACGCTTCAGCGGCAGGGGGTGGGTTGCCGGATCATGTGTGGCAATGACGATGTGGTGATGGCTGTGGGGCCATCGTTGGAGTCGTCGATACTACGCTGCCCAGGTTTCCGTCAGGCCGGGGCGAAGACATTCTCTTCGGCCGTGATTTCGGCGCGTTTCAGCACCGTCGGCGGTTTGGCGAAGCGCGGATCCCCTTGCAGCACCGGCAGAACCCGATCGGCGAACATGCGCATGTTCATTTCGGATTCCTCATGCGGCAATCCACCGAAGGAGAATTCGGCGATCAGGTGATCCATGCCGGTCAGCGCCTGCAACTCCTCCAGCTTTTGGATGCAGTCATCCGGGGTGCCGACAAGCTGGATGCTGACGTAGAAATCGGTCGCCTTCGCCCGCCGCACCGGGTCCTTCATTTTGGCATAGGTCTGACCGACCTTGTCGTAGGACTCGTAGCCTTTCACGTCGTTCAGATGCCCGTCCGAGAAATGGTAGTGATTGTCGATCGAATCCCATTTCCGCCCGAGATAGACGACCGCCCGGTCCTCGGCTTCCGACCGGCTTTCCGACACCGAAACATTGGTCAGGACCATCGGCGGGTTCGGCCGGTAGCCCTCGGCGGCGGCGACCGCGTTGAACCGATGGATATCGGCGGCGGCTTTCGGCCATTCGTTCTGCATGATGACCAGCATGGAAAAGCCCAGTTGCGCCATCACATCGACGGATTCCGGACTGACCGCGGTGCCGTAGAAGCGGCGTTCCGGATGGGAAATCGGGCGCGGACGGATCGAGGTGCGGGGGATCTTGAAGTATTCGCCGTTGAATTCGAAACTGTCCTGGCTCAGGGCGAGCTGGACGATTTTCGCGGCTTCGATGAAACGCGGCCGAGCCTGGCTTTGGTCGATGCGGAAACCGTCGTATTCGACGCTGGCGGCGCCGCGGCCGAAGCCGAACAGGCAGCGTCCGCCGCACATGATGTCGAGCAGGGCAATTTCCTCGGCGACGCGGATCGGATCGTGCCAGGGCAGGACGATCACGCCGGTGCCGAGAGCGATGCGTTTGGTGCGCCCGGCGAAATAGGCCAGCAACTGGGTGGGCGACGGCGACATCGCATAGCCGGTGAAATGGTGTTCCAGCGCGAACAGAGAATCGAACCCAAGCGGTTCGGCCAGGTCGCCCAAGGCCATGTGTTCCGACACGACCGCCACATCGGGGCGACCTGCCTGGCTGAGCATGTTCAGCGCGATACCGACTTTCATGGTGAGCACTCCCGTTCCGTTTGGTTCCGTTCGGGAACGCTCTGCCGAGAATGCCGCGGCGGCCATGATCTTGATCAATCGTTGCGGCTAGCGTAGTTTCGTGGCCGATCCGTTCGGAAGCTTGCCGGGTCGGGCTTGGCGGCCGCGGCGCTATGGACAGACCCACCGGCTTGGTCTGTGCTGGCGATACAGCGAACCGGGGAAGCGACCCACCATGAGCCAGAACGGCCAGACCTTCGACTTCATCGTCACCGGCGCCGGGTCCGCCGGATGTGCCGTCGCCGCCCGCCTGTCGGAATCAGGCCGTCATACGGTGCTGCTGCTGGAAGCCGGGCCGAAGGACTCCAGCCCCTGGATTCACATTCCCATCGGCTACACCAAGGCCTATGCCAATCCACGCATCAACTGGATGTTCGAAAGCGCCCCGGAAGCGCGCCTGAACAACCGCAAGCTCTACCTGTCGCGCGGCAAGGTGCTGGGCGGCACCAGTTCCATCAACGGGCTGGTCTATATGCGCGGCAATCCGGCCGATTATGACCACTGGCGGCAACTCGGTTGCGAGGGCTGGGATTGGGACTCGGTGCTGCCCTACTTCAAGAAGTCCGAGGACAACGAGCGTGGCGCCGACGCGTTTCATGGCAGCGGCGGCAAGCTGCGCGTGTCCGATCCGCGCGACATCTACCCGCTGGGACGCGCCATGCTACAGGCCGCGCAACAGGCCGGGATCAAGCCCAATCCGGATTTCAACGGCGCCGAACAGGAAGGCACCGGTTTTTACCAGTTCACCACCAATCGCGGCCGGCGTTGGAGCAGTGCCGCCGCCTTCCTCAGCGATGCCAGGCACCGCAAGAACCTGACGATCGTCACCGAGGCCCATACCACCCGCATCCTGTTCCAGGGCACGCGCGCCAGCGGGGTCGAGTATCGCACGCCCCGGGGTTTGCAGGTGGCGCAGGCGGGGCGGGAGATCGTGGTCTCCGGCGGCACCTACGGATCGCCGCATCTGCTGCAACTGTCCGGCCTGGGGCCGGCGGACCACCTGACCGAGTTGGGGATCCCGATGGTGCGAGACATGCCAGGGGTTGGCGCGCATCTGCACGATCATTTCAATATGTACAGCACATATCGCCTGACCCGGCATGCCAGCCTGAACGATCTGGCCGCCAGCCTGCCACGGCGCCTGGCCTCGGGGGCGCGTTATCTGTTCACCCGCCATGGTCTGCTGGCGACCACCGGCCTGTTCGTCGGCGCCTTCGTGCGCAGCGATCCGGCGCTGGAACGGCCCGACATCCAGATCAACATTTCGGCCTGGAGCACGGGGGAACGGTCCCGCAACGGCATCAACCCGCATCCGTTCCCGGGCGTTACCATCAGCCCGGTGCATCTGCGCCCGGAAGGCCGCGGGCATGTGCGCGCCATCAGCCCCGATCCGCTGGTGCCGCCGGAGATCCGGTTCAACTTCCTGGCCTCGGATTACGACATGCGGGCGTTGGTATTCGGCATCAAACTGTGCCGACGGATCGCCGCCCAACCCGCTCTGGCCCCCTGGATCGCCGAGGAAATCATGCCCGGCGCCGCCGTCCAGTCCGACGCGGCGCTGGAGGACGTGGTACGCGAGCGCGGGGTGTCGAACAACCATCCGGTCGGCACCTGCCGCATGGGCCAGGACCCGCGGGCGGTGGTCGATGCCAGGCTTCGCGTGTATGGTATTCAGGGGCTGCGGGTCGCCGATGCTTCCGTCATGCCGGCCATTATCGCGGGGAATACCAACGCCCCCACGATCATGATCGGGGAAAAAGCCGCCGCCATGATCTTGCAGGACGCGTCCGGCTGACCGGATGCGGGGGAAACGAAGGGAAGAACGCAGATGCGCTGGGCACGCTTCGATCAAAAAGGCACCGCAACCTATGGCGTGGTGGAGGGCGATCGGATCATTCCGGTCCGCGGGTCTCCGTTCGATGCCTGGGAACGCACCAGCACGAAACTGGCGCTGAGCGACGTCAAGCTGCTGGTGCCGGTGGTGCCGCCGACGTTTTACGCGGCCGGCCTGAACTACGCCGAACACGTCAAGGAAGCGGCCGAGAAGATGGGTCTGGCGGTGAGCCTGCCGACCCAGGCCGATATCGGCTATCGCGCCAACAACGCGCTGATCGCGCATGACCAGAAGATCGTCATTCCCGCCGACGCCACCGACGCGGTGCAGTATGAGGGCGAACTGGTCGCGGTGATCGGGCGCAAGTGCAAGAACCTGACGCGGGAGAACGCTCTGTCCGCCGTCATGGGCTACACGATCGGCAACGATGTCAGTGAGCGGACGTGGCAGAAGGCCGACCGCACGCTATGGCGGGCGAAGAACACGGACACGTTCAAGCCGATGGGCCCGTGGATCGAAACCGACGTCGATCTGGACGCCCTGGTCACGAAGATCCGCCTGAACGGCAAGGAACTGATCCAGTTCCCGACCAATCATATGGTGTTCGGGGTGGTGGACTACCTGGTGTCGATGACGAGCGTGCTGACCTTGTATCCCGGCGACGTGGTGTGGATGGGCACGGAGGGCGCGACCGAGAATATGAAGCACGGCGATACGGTCGAGGTGGAGATCACCGGGATCGGGACGTTGAGCAATCCGGTGGTGCGCGAGGGGATGTAGGACGGCGTATCGTGTCTTGGCCGGAGGAGTGACAGATGCAGATCAGGCTTCGGTTCACGCTTCCGGTCAGCGAGCCGACCAGCACTCGGGAATCCTCACAGACCCAATTCGCTGTGCGAACCCATGCGAACCAGTTCAAGCGACGCGTCATCCGGCTTGCGATAGATCAGGATCAGGTCAGGCCGCAGATGGCAGTCGCGATGATCGATCCAAACTCCCGTCAGAGCGTGATCGAAGTTCCGTCGCGGGAGAACCGTATCCGCTGCCAGAAGATCGACAACCTCCATCAGGAGGGTATCGAGCTTCTTGCCATGTTGGCTCGCGATCTCTCGCCGATAATCCCACTTGAAGCGGGTCGTGTATTTAACAGTCCGCATTCAGGCTCGCGAGCAGCTTCGCCGGGTCTCCGACGGTGACAAGCTCCCCACGGCGCGCCGCCTGCATGGCCTCGATCGTCATGGCGTTGGGCACCAGCGGCTCAAACGGCAAAGCCTTCTCCGCGGCGACGCGCTTCAGCAGCATACGAAAAGCATCAGATAGCGACAGGCCCATGGTAGCGAGCACCGCCGCGGCTTCGACCTTCGTGGCCTCGTCGATCCGAGCGCGAACGACAGAACTCTCAGTCATGATTTTGCTCCAGCTGGGCTACATTGTAGCCCAACGGTCGGCAGCCTTCAAAGGCGATGATGGGACGACCGCGGTCGGTCAATCCTGCCGGTGACGCCAAAGTGGCAGGACGGGACGGCCGCCCCCAGTAGGGGCCAATGGTCTTCAATGGCGCAGTCGCGGTGGGCGTCTGGCTCGCAAACTCGGTAGCATCCAAGGCGAGAGGCCGTTGGACAGGACAGCGCTACCAAGCGCGTCAACCATCTTCGACCTCTATCCGGCGTCACGAGCAACGCCGGCGAGAGCCAGACGCCTACCGCCGTCCGCGATTGATCATGTCCGTGATGTGCTCCGATGTCGTCACACCGTCATAGGACATGCCAAAGGGCTTCTTCGCCGTGGTGACAGGCTTGGCCGGAGCGACCGCCGCGGTCGAAGCCGCCGGCTTCCGGACCCGGGTCGGGGGCTTGTTGGCGACGGCAATCGGCACGTCACCGCCCTGACGCAGCGCGGAGGAACTTGCCCGATCCTTGGCCCAGGACGCGGCGTCCTTGCGGAGCTGTTCCTGCATATCGACCATGGCCTTGTCTTCGGTCTCGTCGAGGTTTGGGTTTGATTCGGTGTTGGACATGGACGATGTTCCCGACTGAATGAGGCGTGGTGGGGCAAGGCCACTCGGAACAGTCGAACTGCGCCCATTACTAAACCTTAATTACGCCGATTCGTCTAAATTACAAGCCCATGACCGCTCGGCGTGCCACGTCTGGCGGCCGGCATTCGCGGCCAGAGGCACGTCGCGGCGCCAGTCCCCCGCGCCCAAGGCCGACCCGACATCGCGCGGTTCGATCGCCCGATCACGCCACAAACGGCCTCCCTTCGGCGGGCGCCCCCCGCCCGAACGAGGACCGCTCAATCGATCGTTCAGTCGCCGGCGGGCAACCAGCGCTGCGCCCGATACACCTCGAACCACTTCCGGAACATGGCCTCGGTGTCCATCACCTCGTGGAACCCCGCCCGCATGATCTTGATCGTGGAGACGATCGAAGGGGGCCCGACCTCCGTCTGCCCGTGCCGCATCTGGTAGTCCGCATATTCCAGCGACAACCCCACGAACTCAGCCAATCCGGGACACACCAGCCCATGGCGCGCGCGGATGGCGTCCCACGCGGCACCCCCCTCCGCCAGCAGCGCGTGCAGCGCAAAGGGCGCCGGATCAGCCGGTTGCATACCCAACGCCTCGACAATCGCCGGCCAGACATGCTCCCACACGAAGACATCGCCGTTGGTGACGTTGAATGCCTCGTTGCGTGCGTTCGGCGTCTCGCCGGACCAGGCAATGGCCCGCGCCAGCAAATCCGCATCCACGGCCTGCTGCACCCTTGGCGCGCCGCCAGGATACGGCAGGCCCCTCCCCTTTTCGCGCATCATCGCCGCATAGACGCCCAGCGCCGGGATCAGGTTCATGGCCCCGCCGATCGCGTGGCCGACGATCAGCACCGGGCGCAGGATGGTCCAATGCCAGTCGGCACCGCGTTGGCGAGCACGCAGGTAATCCTCCTGCGCCCAATAGAAATTGGGCTGCTCCCGCATTTCCGACCGGTCTTCCCGAGCCGGCACCTTCATCGGACGCACATGCACGCCATAGGCCTTGGTGCCCTGCAACAGCGTCACATGAAGCAGCCCCGGAGACGCCGCACATAGCGGTTCCAGCAGATTGCGAAGCATGCGGTCGTTGGTGTCGATCTGAGTCTGGTTGCGCCAGCCATCGACCAGACCCGGAAGCTCGAACAACGCCGCATAGACCAGATGGGTCACATCGGTCAGCGCCCCCATGGCCTGCTGGCAGGCAGCCGCATCGGTCAGGTCCAGCTTCACGAAGTCGGCACCGAACAGATCCACCGGTCGCCGGCGAGAGACCGCGATGACCCGCGTTTCGGGTTCGGCCGCGAAATGCTTCAGTGCCGCATAGCCAACCAAACCGGTCGCCCCGGCTACCAGAACGGTCTTTCGTGCCATTTCAATCCCATCCGCTTCAACCCGGACGGACACATAGAGCCTGATCGTCCCGGACGAAACCGCGCAATGGCCGCCGAGCCTGACGTTCAACCGGCCGACCGCCAGGTCCGCCAATCGACCGGTTGGGATTCCCGCAGGGTCAGCGTCCCTTCGCCCACCAGGTTGGCCACGAACACCACCAGATTCCCACAATCCGCCCGCGCGCTCGGCACGATCAATCCGTCGAATTCCAGGAAATGGGCGGCCGCGGCGATCGCGCGCGTGGCACCGTACTCGAACCCCAACCACCGCGCGGGATCGACGCCCAACGGCACCAGGGACGCCACATCGGCAAAGCGCAGGCTTCGCTCCGTCCCCGCCTCGATCCAATGCACCTCATGCGCCATCCGGCTCGGCCATACCGGTTCCAGAGACAGGCGAAACCCGATCTCCGCCAGGGCACCCGCACGCGCCAGGCTCGTATAGAGCACCTCGATATCGCCACCCGGAGACCACCGTCCCGGCGCGGTGGACGCCTGCAAGGCGTCTCGCCCGGCGCGAGTCACGCGCCAGACACTGCCCCGGAACGCAACGGGCGACAAAGCCTCCACCGCGTCCAGCATGCCGGCGTCATGCGGGCGGGCCGGCATGGTTCAGGTATAGGTGCCCTGATCCAGGCTTTCGATCACCGCCAACACATCCTCGGCATGACCAGTCTGGATCAGGTCAAGCGGCCGCTTGCCGTCAAGCAACCGATGGCGCGCATAGAGCCAGAGGCGGGTTTCTTCCGGCGTATAGAACTCCGCCAGACGATCGACGACATAGCGCAGGTCGGAGATCACCAACTGCATCTTCGGATGCGGCAAAGCCTTGCCGGACGTCCAGCGAGAGACCGTCGCGGGGGACACCGCGGCGATGTTCGCCACGTCCGCGCCCCGCAAGCCGCCCTGCTGCTTCAACGTGTCGAGTACTGTCGCCATGCCGATACCCATAAGGGCGACACCTTTCCCAATGGTTAATGGGAAAGGATATAATTGCACCTTTCACGATCTGCAAGATGTGAAAGGGAAACGCAACGCCCCCTTACAGCGGCGCCAACCCCCAATCCGCCGAGCGCATGCGCGGCAGGCCCATGTTCTCGCGCAAGGTCGCGCCGGCGTATTCCTTGCGGTACAGCCCACGCCGCTGCAGTTCCGGCACGACGAATTTCACGAAATCCTCGAAGGTGCCCGGCGTGTGGGTGCCCGCGATCACGAAGCCGTCGCAGGCGCGTTCCACGAACCAGTGTTCCAGATGGTCGGCAACGTCCTTGGCACTACCGACAATCGCCTCCCGCGGGCGACCGCGGCGCGTTACTTCCAGGAAGTCCCGCACCGTCGGGTTGCGCTTGGTCTGCTGCATCACCCGGTTGCGCATGGCCTGCATGCCGGACATGCCGTCCAGTTCCTCGGCGGTGAAGGCCTCATCCATCCCTTTCTTCTTGAAATCGAAGTTCAGGGCTTCGGACAGCAGCGACAGACCGTCGACTTCCTTGTACAGGGAATCGATCAGCGCCATCTTATCCTCGGCCTCCGACCGGGTTTCCGCGACGACCGGGTAGGCGATGGTGTTCACCGTCACCTTGTCCGGATCGCGCCCATGGCCGGCGATCGCGGCCTTGAACTCGGCGTATTGCTTCTTGCCGTCCTCCAGGTCCGGGTAGCCAACGAACACCGTCTCCGCCCAGCGCGCCGAGAAGATCTTGCCGCGCGGGCTGGACCCGGCCTGGATCACCACCGGATGGCCCTGCGGGGACCGAGGCACGGTAAACGTGCCGTTGGATTTCAAATACTTGCCGTTGAATTTGAGCTGCCGGACCTTTTCCGGATGGGCGAACAACCCGCTGACCTTGTCCACCACCAGCGCGTCGTCGTCCCACGAATCCCAGCACCGCAGCACGATTTCCATGAACTCATCGGCGCGGTCGTAGCGGGCGTCATGCTCCATGTGCTGATCGCGGCCCATGTTATGAGCCTCACCGTCATTCACCGACGTCACGACGTTCCAGGCAGCACGCCCGCCGATCATGTGGTCCACCGTCTGGAACCGGCGCGCGACATCGAACGGCTCATAATAGGTGGTCGAAGCGGTGGAGCCGATGCCAAGGTATTTGGTGCCAAATCCCATCGCCATCAGGGTCGCGACCGGGTCGATCTTGACCACGCGCACGCCGTTGGCGACCACCTCGGCCGGATTGCCGCCGTAGATGTCGGGCATCGCCAGGCGGTCGTCGAAGAAGCCCATCTGGAACTTCCCCTCCTCCAGCACCTGGCCGATCTTCTGGTAGTAGGCCGCGGTGGTGAAATCGGACCGCGCATCTGGATGCCGCCAGGCGCTTGCCAGCGTGGTGCAGTTCTGAGCCTGCAGGAAACCCACCATAACCATCTGACGCATCGTAAGCTCCGTTCCCTAGAGGCGGGTTATGTCCCGCCTGACCGTCTCGATCACCGCATCCCAGTCGCCCGCGCGATTCTGTCGGTACAGTGTCACGGAAGGATACCACGGGGTATCCGACCTGCCTAACATCCACCGGTAATCGGCGGCATACGGCAGCATCAGCCAGACCGGCTTTCCAAGCGTTCCGGCCAGATGCGCGACCGATGTATCGACGGTCACGATCAGATCGAGCTGTAGGATCAGCGCCGCCGTATCAGCATAATCGGTCAGCGCCGCACCCGGAAATCGCAATCCCGGCAGCTTGTCACGCGCCGCCCGATCGGCTGGCCGCAGCTCGGTTTGCAGCAAGGTGAAAGCGTGATCGCGCAAAGACAGGATCGGTGACAGTTGCCCCAACGGAATGGAACGCGCCGCATCGTTGGGATGACGCGAATCGCCGGAACACACGATCCCGACCCGCCGGCGCTTGCCGGCCGGCCCCAGCCAGTTGCGCCAGCGCCCCATCAGTTCCTCGGGCACATTCAGATCGACGACCGGAGGCGGGATGGTATCCAGGGTCGTGCCAAACAACAGCGGCAGGCTCATTAACGGGCATGCGAGATCGCAATCGGTAACCGGATCGTCCGGTCCTACCATATGGGCGACCCCTGCCATCCCTTCGAACAAGCGTTGCAGCGACCGGCGCGCCTCCAGCACCACGTGGACGCCGCGGGCGGCCAGTACCGGGACGTAGCGGACGAATTGCAGCATGTCCCCGGCGCCCTGTTCCGCGAGCAGCAGGACCCGCCGTCCGTCCAGCACCATGCCATCCCGCCATTGCGCCAGTTCGGGGCGGCGATCGTAATTCCATCGCATCTGATCCACCTGGCGGCGACATTCGTGGTATTTCCACCCTGCCTCGAACGCCCCGGCGGTCAGCAAACCCAACGCGTAGGCATAGCCGGTATCGGCGTTGTCCGGGTCTCTTTCCAGCGCCTGCCGATACTGTTCCAGTGCCTGATCCGGCCGGTGGCTGGCCACCAGCGCGTTGCCCAGGTTGGACAGCGCCGGCACCAGACCGGGCGCCAAGGCCAGCGCTTCGCGATACACCCGCTCCGCCTCGGCCGGATCGTGCTGGCTTAACGCGACGTTGCCATGGGCTACCAGCGCCTGAAGCACCCAATTCTTTGGTTCCGGATCATCGGGATCAGCCTCCATCGCAAGCCGCAGGGTGGCGACCCCGTCGGCGAAACGCCCCAGAGCCAGCAGCACGCGCCCCAGACCGACCAGGGCGGACACGCAATCCGGCCGCAGCGTCAGCGCGTCGCGAAACCGCGCCTCCGCCTCCTCTAGCAGCCCCGCCGCATACAGTGCTCGGCCCAAATCGTTCAGGGACCCGGCATCGGGACGGGATGCGGCGACCTCGGCCAGCATCGCCACGGCCTGGGCGGGCTTGCCGAGCGAAAGGAGGATGAGGGCGAGTTGTCGGAGGGCGGGTGTGTCGTTGACATCGCGTGCCAGCGCTGAACGGCACGCGGCTTCGTCAGCGTGAAGGGCGGCGAGATCGCCGGATGGGTCGGGTGCGGGGATGGTTTGGAGATTACTCAATGAAACAACCCAGCTAGCACGACGATCCAGGAGCGTCGCATCGGTCGTTGTTGCGGCCGCCTGGGATTACTCCCACTCAATCGTTCCAGGCGGCTTGCTGGTGATATCGTAGGTAACCCGATTGATGCCCCGCACCTCGTTCACGATCCGCCCGGCAACCCGGGTCAGGAACGCCATGTCGAACGGATACACATCCGCCGTCATCCCGTCCGTGCTGGTCACCGCCCGCAGCGCGCACGCGAAATCATAGGTGCGCCCGTCGCCCATCACCCCCACCGTTCGCACCGGCAGCAGCACCGCGAACGCCTGCCAGATCGCGTCATAAAGGCCGGCGGAGCGGATTTCCTCCAGATAGATGGCATCGGCCTTGCGCAGGATGTCCGCGCGTTCCCGGGTGATCGCGCCCGGAATACGGATCGCCAGGCCGGGGCCGGGAAACGGATGCCGACCCACGATAATCTCCGGGATGCCCAGTTCCCGCCCGAGAACGCGGACCTCGTCCTTGAACAGTTCCCGCAACGGCTCGACCAGTTGCATGCGCATCCGCTCGGGCAGGCCGCCCACGTTGTGGTGCGACTTGATGGTGACGGAGGGACCGCCGGTGAAGCTCACGCTTTCGATCACATCGGGATACAGCGTGCCCTGGGCCAGGAAGTCGGCACCGCCGATTTTCGTGGCCTCCTGCTCGAAGACCTCGATGAACAACCGACCGATGGTCTTGCGCTTGATCTCCGGGTCGGTGACGCCATCCAACTCCCGCAGGAACAATTCCGACGCGTCACGGTGCACCAGCTTGATGTTGAAGCGGTCGCGGAAGGTGGCGACGACGTCGTCGGCCTCTCCGTGGCGCAGCAGGCCGTGATCGACAAAGATGCAGGTCAACTGGTCCCCGATCGCCTCATGGATCAGCACCGCGGCGACCGAGGAATCGACGCCGCCCGACAGCCCGCAGATCACCCGGCCCGAGCCGACCTGGGCACGGATACGAGCGATCTCGGTGGCGCGGAAGCCGGCCATGGTCCAGGAACCCGTCAGGCCGGCGACCTTGTGGGTGAAATTGCGCAGCAGTTGTGCGCCGTGGGGCGTGTGCGCGACCTCCGGGTGGAACATCAGGCCGTAGAATTTTCGCGTATCGTCGGCGAACAGGGCGAAGGGGGCACCCTCGCTGGTCGCAACCGAGCGGAATCCCGGCGGCAACTGGGTGACGCGGTCCCCGTGGCTCATCCAGACCTGTTCCCGCGCGCCCTGGTGCCAGACCCCGTCCAGCAGGTCGCATTGGCCGGTGACATCCACGAACGCCCGCCCGAACTCCCGGTGGTCGGACCCCTGGGTGTGGCCGCCAAGCTGGGCGGCCATGACCATCTGGCCATAGCAGATGCCGAGGACGGGGACGCCCTGTTCAAACACCATCTGCGGCGCGCGGGGCGATTCACCGTCATGCACGCTGGCGGGGCCGCCGGAGAGGATGAAGGCACGGGCACCAAAGGCCCGGATCCGCTCCGGATCAGTGTTGAAGGGCCAGATTTCGCAATAGACGCCAGATTCACGCAGGCGACGGGCGATCAACTGGGTGACCTGGCTGCCGAAATCCAGGATCAGGACGCGTTCGTCGGTGTCGGCGGGATCAGGCAGGGGAGCGGACATTGGGGATTCCCGGGCGAGCATGATCCGCCGGCTTGGACCACGGCTTGAAGGTCCAACGCAAGCGGTGGTTGGCACTCGGGGGAGGGAAAGGAAGCCTTGGGGCTCCGACCCAAACCCCGCGAGGGCTTCGCCCTTCGAACCCACCAGGGGCTACGGCCCCTGGAC
>CAMATI010000147.1 GCA_945861095.1 Asaia bogorensis
CCGAACAGTTTCACCAGCAGAGCTTCAAGCTCTGGACGGCTTAGCGCGGAAACGGGCGGTGGCGATGGCACATGACGTATAGACTCGGTCGCGCCGAATCGCGGCAAGAAAATAATGCGCGGCCGCCCACGGTTTTGCCCCTCTTACGGGACAATTTCCCAAGGGATTGATGATATGGCATTTTTTCTGAACCGGCGCACCCTGATCGCCGGCGCGGCTGGATCGCTGATCGCCCTGCCCCGGATGGCACGGGCCGAGGAGACCCAGATCGTCGGCGCCGGATCCAGTTTCATCAAGCCTGTGATGCAACGCTGGATCGACCACACCCCCGCGACGTTGGGCGTGAAGGCGAGCTACACAGCGATCGGAACCGGAACGGCTCAGACGCGGATTCTAAGCGGCGATCTGGACTTTGCGGCGGTTGAGTTGCCTCTGTCAGCGGACAAGGTGACCAATGGCGAGCTGTTGCAGTTCCCCGTGGCGTTCGGTGCCCTGGTCTGCGTTGCCACCTTGCCCGGGATCGAGAAAGATCAGATCGCACTGACCGGCGCGTTGCTGGGCGGCATTTACGCGGGTGCCATCAAGGTGTGGAACGACCCACGGATCGCCGCGGTCAATCCTGGCGTGACCTTGCCCGAGATGGACATCCGTCCGTTTCGCCTCGACACGCCGAGCGGTGCGGTGTTCAGCACGACCTTTACGTTCACTCAGTATCTTCTGCGGACCAATCCGGACTGGCGGGAGAAGTATGGGGAAGCGGTGCCGAAGCGTTGGGCGGTCGGGTCCATGGCGACCAACGCTGAATCCATGGTCGATAGTCTTGACGGCATACAAGGCGGCATCGGCTACGTTCCGTTGGGACTGGCCATGAGCCGGGGATTGACCACTCTGACGATGAAGAACGCGGCCGGGAAAGCGGTCCGCGCCGAACTGGCATCGGTTCGGGCCACGGTGGCCCAGGTTGACTGGTCGGCGACGCAGGATCTGGTGCCGAAACTGCTTGACCTCCCCGGTGAGCGGAGCTGGCCGATCGTGCTACCGACCTATGCGCTGATTCAGCAGCATCCATCGAATCGGGCGCGTGGGACGGCGGTACGGAAATTCCTGCAATTCGCCGTCACCGAAGGGGCCGAAGCCGCGGCGCTGGCCTTTGCGGCAGAGCTGCCTCCGGCGCCGCGGGCCAAGGTTCTGGCACTGCTGGCGCAGCAAAACACATGATCGCGGGCGGATGATGGTTCACCTCCTGGTCAGGACGGCGACAGCCGCGCGACGGTTTCCGGATCACACCGATGTCCGGAAACTGCCCTGGCGCGACGCCGCCGGTGGAACCGCATGGTTCCGCTCGCTTCAGACCTACACGCACTAAAGGGATCCAGGATATGCCGAGTGTAAACGCCGGGCCCCGCCTCGACCGATTGCCGATCTCACGGTTTCACCGACGGGTATTCGCGCTGGTCGGCATCGGGATGTTCCTTGACGGGTTCGACATCTATCTCGCGGCCACGGTGTTGGGCGCAACGCTGCAAAGCGATTTCGCGACGATGGAACAGGCCGCCCTGTTCGTGTCATCCACATTCGTGGGCATGATGCTGGGCAGCCTGATCGCCGGTTTCGTCGGCGACCGTTACGGTCGTTGCTTCACCTACCAGATCAACCTGGCTCTGTTCGGGTTCGCGTCCCTGGCGGCGGGGTTTTCGCCCAACATGGAAACCCTGATCATCATGCGGTTCTTCATGGGCCTGGGCCTGGGGGCGGAGAACGTCGTCGGCTACGCCACGCTGACCGAGTTCATCCCCGCCCGCTCCCGCGGTCGCTGGCTTGGCTTCATGGCGATGATCGTCAGCCTGGGTCTGCCGACATCGATCCTGCTCAGCACTTACCTGATGCCAACGCATGGCTGGCGGATCATGTTCTTCATCGGCGGCATCGGCGGTCTGCTGGTGTGGTGGATCCGCAAGCGCCTGCCGGAAAGCCCTCGCTGGCTGGAATCGGTTGGTCGCGACAAGGAGGCCGAGGCGTTGCTGCGCGAGGTCGAGGCCGAGGCAACCGTGGACCTGAAGCCGATCGACACCGACCTTGGTCCGCCGCCCTCGCGCTCTCTGTCCACCCTGTTCAAGCCGCCGTTGCTGCGCCGCGTCATCGTCGGCAGCATCACCCTGATCATCATCAATGCCGTGGTGCATGGCTTCGTGACCTGGCTTCCCACCTTCTTCATCCGCCAGGGCATGTCGCTGACATCGTCGTTTCAGTTTGCTCTGGTCATGTCGCTGGGCGCGCCGATCGGCGCGCTGTTCGCAGCCTTCGCCGCCGATCGATTGGGCCGCAAACCCACGGTGGCGCTGGCCTGTATCGTGGCCATCGTGGTTGGCTACTACTATCCCGGCATCAAGGACCCGGTTTTGCTGCCGGTCGTCGGGATGTTGCTGACCTCGGCGATCTTCACGCTGATGGCACTGCTGTTCGGTATCTATATCCCCGAACTGTTCCCCACCGAGATCCGCCTGCGTGCGGCCGGCATCTGCAACACGTTCGGACGCGGTGCCACCATCGTGACACCCTTCATCGTGATCGGGCTGTTCGATTCGGACGGGATCGCCGGGGTGATCATGGCGATGACAGGAATGCTGGGTCTGCTTGCCTTGGTGGTGTTGCTGTTCGGGGTCGAACCGCGGCAACGCAGCCTGGAGGAGTTGACCTCGGCCAACTCCGCTCCGACGAAGTAGCGGACACGATGGCTCCGATGATGTCGATCCAGGACAAAGGGAGGAATCCGGCCATGGCCGGCTTCCTTCCGGTTCCCGCCGCCTGGATGCGTCCAAAATGTCGGTTCGTTTGGGCGTACTCTCGGGCGCGGACAACCTTTCCGCCTGGATTAAACTCATCTGCAACGGATTCCCCGATATATGCCGATCCCTGCGACACGGCGGAGTTGGGACTGATCCGATCACTATGACGATGCTTGAAACCATGTTAACCGGCAAACGCCCTGAGTATGCGGTGTGGTCCCCGCCCGGGGCCGTCTTTTGGAGGCTTCGGCCATGCAATCAATGCTGTTCCTCGCACAACTGATCGGTCCATGCCTGCTAGTGATATCGATCTCGATGCTGTCCCGCCGGGAGGCGATGATCTCATTGGTCGAGACCATGATGCAGAATCCGCCATTGCTGTTCGTCCTGGGGGTGATTCAGTTGCTTGGCGGTTCCGCGATCGTTCTGACGCAGGATGCGTCCGACGGCGCGACACTGCCCCTGGTCCTGACCATGATCGGCTGGTGGTTGATGATCCGCGCGGTCCTTTTGATGTTTCTGTCCCAGGACGCGCTGTGGGCGCTGTTCGACGCGATGGAACTCAAGAAATACTATTACGCGTCCAACGTCATGGGCCTGGTGACCGGCGGCTACCTGACCTATGCCGGCTTCGGCGGGATGCTGGGGCTGACGCATTTCCTGGGGTAATCGCCAGATATGGCATACCAGAAGGGCGCGAAACGTCGTTCGTTTTGCGCCCATCCGGGCCTGGGGCCGAGGACGACGCCGCGCTGGGGACCGCGCCGCATCGAGGACCGCGCCGCGCTGGTACTCCGACCAACCTGAAAGCGCGACACCACGATCCGGCCGCCCCCCCGATTGACACCCCACCCCCAAAAGCCACACTCCGGCATCGCTGACCGACCAAGGGGGAACGCATGGGGCCGCTGGTAACCACCGACTGGCTTGCCGGGGAACTCGGCAAGCCCGACCTGATCGTATTCGACGCCACCAAATACCTGCCCAACGAGAACCGTGACGGAAAGGCGGAATTCCTGACCGCCCATATCCCGGGGGCACGGTATTTCGACATAGATGAGGTCGCCGATCAGGACACCGACCTTCCGCACATGGTCCCCACGCCGGGCCGGTTCGCGAAACTCCTCGGCGGCATGGGCGTCGGCAATGCCACTCGCGTGGTGTTCTACGACCAGAAGGGTCTGGCCTCGGCCGCGCGGGGCTGGTGGCTCATGAGCCTGTACGGCCATGACAACGCCGCCGTGCTGGATGGCGGCCTGCCGAAATGGGTGCGGGACCAGCGCCCGACGCAATCCGGGCAACCCGCCACCGCCGCGTCGGCCGATTTCCGCCCCGACTATCGGCCCACCCGGCTGCGGGGCGTCGGCGACCTGATCCGCAATGTCGCCACCCAATCCGAACTGGTGCTGGATGCCCGCGCCGCCGGCCGCTTTACCGGCGCCACGCCAGAGCCTCGGGCCGGCATGCGCAGCGGCCACATGCCAGGGTCCGCCAACATCCCCTACACCGATCTGCTGAACACTGACGGCACCTTCAAGCCGGCCGCGGACCTGAAAGCCCGCTTCGCCGCCGCCGGCGTCGATGGCGCCCGCCCGGTGGTGACAAGCTGCGGCTCCGGCGTCACCGCCTGCATCCTGACCCTGGGTTTGCGCCTGTCCGGCCTGCCCGAAGGCGCCGTCTATGACGGATCCTGGACCGAATGGGGCGGACGGTCCGACACTCCCGTGGAGAGCAACCAGGCATGACCGACCAACCGACGCGCGGCTTTCGCACCAAGCTCGCACACACCGCCCGCCGCTCCAAGCACGAACACGGCTTCGTCAATCCGCCGCTGCTGCGCGGGTCCACCGTGCTGGTGCCGACCGTCGCGCAACGCCAGGCCATGCAGGCCAAGCGCGGGGAGCGGGTGCTGACCTACGGCGTCGGCGGTTCCCCCACGCATTGGGCGCTGGAAGACATGATCGCGGAAGTCGAGGGCGGCACGCGCTGCTATATCGTGTCGTCCGGTCTGGCCGCGGTGACGACCCCGTTGCTGGCCTTTCTGAAGGCGGGCGATCATTGCCTGATGCCGGATCACGTCTACGGCCCGGCTCGCAACTTCGCCGGCGGATTGTTGCAGCGCTACGGCGTGGAGACGACGTTCTACGATCCGGCCATCGATGAGACCGGTCTGGCCGCGCTGATGCGCCCCAACACCACGGTCGTCTACACCGAAAGCCCCGGCAGCCACACGTTCGAGGTGCAGGACGTCCCCGCCATCGCCCGCGCCGCTCATGCGGGTGGGGCGAAGGTCCTGATGGACAACACCTGGGGCATCCACCACTTTCAGCCGTTCAAGCATGGCGTCGATGTCTCGATCCAGGCGGCGACGAAGTACCCGGCCGGACACTCCGACATCCTGATCGGCAGCATCACCGTCAACAACGAGGCGGATTGGCAGACCTTGCACGCCACCGCTCGCGGGCTTGGCCAGTATGCCAGCCCCGACGATTGCTGGCTGACCTTGCGCGGCATGAGGACCATGGGCATTCGCCTGCAAACCCAGATGGACGCGGCGATGCTGGTCGCCCATTGGCTGCGGCAACGACCGGAAGTGGCCCAGGTGCTGCATCCCGGCCTGCCCGGCGCGCCCGGTCACGCGTTGTGGCGGCGCGACTTCACCGGGTCCTGCAGCCTGTTCGGGGTGGAGTTCAAGCCGGAATTCGCGCCGGAAGCGACCCACGCCTTCGTGGAAGCGTTGGAACTGTTCGGCATCGGCGCGTCCTGGGGCGGGTATGAGAGCCTGGCCGTGCCGACCACCGGCTTCATCACCCGCACCGCCGGATCGGGACAGTTCGCCGGCCCGGTCGTGCGCCTGCATATCGGGTTGGAGGATGTGGACGATCTGCTGGCCGACCTGGACCAGGGCCTGGCGGTGATGCGACGCTTTGGAAAGTAACGGCAGGCTGCTATAATTGGACCATGAGCGCGGCACTGAAACCAACCTGGACGGTGGAGACGTTCCTGGCCTGGGAACGGGACCAGGAACTGCGTTACGAGTTCGACGGGTCTGCCGCCCATGCGATGGTCGGTGGAAATGTGGAGCACAGCGTGATCGGCACGAACCTCGTCCGTGCCCTCGAAGACCGTCTGCGTGGCAAGCCCTGTCGCGCCTTCCGGGGTGATTTGAAGATTGTTGTGAACGGACGGATTCGGTACCCAGACGCCATGGTCACCTGCTCGGCCGTCGATCAACGATCGGACATCATCCCCGAACCGGTCGTCGTCTTCGAGGTCATCTCCCCCAGCACCCAGCGCACCGACCGCATCGCCAAGAACCACGAGTACCGCGCAACGTCGTCGATCCAGCGCTATGTCCTGCTGGAACAGGGTGAAATGGCGGCGACCGTGTTTGCCCGCATCGCCGACGACTGGGTGGGGCGAGTGGTTTCCGGCGATGTCGTCCTCACCATGCCGGAAATCGGCATCGAACTGCCTCTCGCGGCCCTCTATGCCGGGGTCGAGTTCCCACCGGCGGACTCCCCCGGGTAGGAACGCGGCCGTAACCCGGACACACGGTCCTCGTTCACCAGATAGTGACGCATCGCCGGGTAATCTCCATCCATGCGGCGGACTCTCGATGCCCTGACACCGGCCTGGACCTGGCTGCTGGCCGAACTGGACGGCGAGCGGGGCCGTTTTGCGCTGTGGCTGCCGGTGCTGCTGGCCGCCGGCGTGCTGACCTATTTCAGCCTCCGTTCCGAACCGCCGCTCTGGCTTGGCGCCACCATCGCCGTACCCGCCTTCGCCCTGGCCTGGCTCTGCCGCCGCTGGGTCTGGCCGTGGCTGACGATCCTGCCCGTCGGCTGTTTTGCCCTTGGCTTCGCGGTGGTCCAACTGGCCACCTGGCGTGCCCTTCCGGTCGAGACCGCGATGCTGCCGACCACCGCCACCTGGGTATCTGGCCGGGTGGTCTCGGTCGAAATCCTGCCGGACGGCCGACGCGTCACCCTGGACCGCGTCCATCTGGACAAGACCGACCAAACCTTGGCCCGCACCGTTCGCGTGCGACTGCGCGCACATGACCCGGCAACCCTGGCAACCGGCGATACCCTGCGCGTGCGCGCGATGATCCGCGCGATCGGGCCGCCCACTCATCCCGGGGGTTGGGACCAACAACGGGACGCCTTCTACGCGGGCCTGGGTGGTTCCGGCTACGCGCTGGGCGAAATCGAGCGGGTGGAGCAGGCCGTCCCGTGGGCGCCACTGCACTTCATGCAAAGACTGCGAGAGGCGATGGCGGCCCGCATTGCCGCGGCGCTGCCCGGCGCTTCC
This sequence comes from Asaia bogorensis, assembly GCA_945861095.1. GTDB lineage: Bacteria > Pseudomonadota > Alphaproteobacteria > Acetobacterales > Acetobacteraceae > Rhodopila. Next base: position 7,101 of record CAMATI010000147.1, read on the forward strand.
GGCCAGGTCGCGGTTGGCGTGCTGCTGGGCAATCAGACCGGCATCGCGCCCGCGGATATGGTCGCGTTCCGCGAGTCCGGCCTGGCGCATATCCTGTCGGTTTCCGGGCTGCACCTGGCGATCGTGATCGGCGCGGTCATGACCCTGGTGCGCTGGAGCTTCGCACTGTCCGAGCATGCCAGCCTGCACTGGCCAACCAAGCAACTATCCGCCCTGATCGCGCTGGCGGTCGGTGGGTTCTACACGGTGCTGACCGGCTTGCAGGTGCCGATGCTGCGCTGCTTCCTGATGGCATGCCTGATCACCCTGGCGCTGCTGGCCGGCCGCCGACCGTTCACCCTGCGCGGACTTTCCATCGTGGCGGTCGCCGTGATCCTGACCAGTCCCAACCAGGTCGTCGGCGCCTCGATGCAAATGAGCTTCTCCGCCGTGCTGGCCCTGATCGCGGGGTTCGAAGCGCTGCGTCCGGTCATCCAGCGGCTGCGTGGGGCAAGCCGAGCGCGCAGGGTGGGCGTGGGATTGGTGGGGTTGGCGCTGACGAGCGCGCTGGCCGGGACCGCGTCCATGCCTTTCGGCGCTTACCACTTCGGCCGGATCCAGCTCTATTATATAGTGTCGAACATGGTCGCGGTGCCGGTGACCAGCCTGCTGGTGATGCCGGCCGGGATGCTGGCACTGCCGCTGATGCTGGTGGACCTGGAATGGATCGCGCTGATCCCGGTAAACTGGGGCATCGAGGCGACGCTTGCCATCGCCCGGTTCACGGCGTCCTTGCCGGCCGCCACCTTGGACGTGCCACACATGCCTGCCTGGGGGTTGGCGGTGCTGGCGTTCGGCCTTGCCTGGCTGGGTCTGTGGAAAGGTCGCATCCGGCTGGCCGGATTGCTGGCGATCGGCGTCGGCGTGGCGTCCCCCGCGATCCAACGGCCGCCGGACATTCTGGTATCGGGCGACGGACGGCTGATCGCGGTGCGCACCGCATCCGGTGTGTATGCCCAGCAACTGCGGGGCGGCAGCCCGTTCGTCCGCGACTCCTGGCTCCATTTCTGGGCGGATCGGACCGCCCGACCGTTTCCCACCGAGGGCAGGGCCGCCGCCGGCACCATCGTATGCACCCCGAACACCTGTCTTCTCCAACCCGTCCCCAACGCGCCGGGTGCCTTGCTGGTGCGCGGCAACGGGCCGGTCGAGGGCTGTTCGGCGGCATCGGTGATCGTATCGGCGGAACCGGCCCGCGGGCTGTGTCCTCGCCCATGGCCGGCGCTGGTCGACCGGTTCACCGTCTGGCGCGACGGGCCGGCCGCCATCTGGCTGGAACCAGACGGCGCCCGCATCCTGACCGACCGCGCCGATCGTGGCGCCAGGCCCTGGGTGCCCCCCCCTCCACAGCCCCGGCCGCGCTCCGCGCCCAATCTGCCGCTGGCCCCATCGGAATAATTATTGTCGCGCCATTCGCGTATGCGGGAGTAGGATGATCTCCCATGGTTTGAATCGGGAGCCTGTTATGATCTTCCGCCAATTGTTCGAGGCAACGTCGGGCACCTATACCTACCTGCTCGCGTCCCGCCGTGGCGGGGAGGCCTTGATCATCGACCCGGTGCTGGAAAAGGTGGATCGCTACCTTCAGTTGATCGGCGATCTGGACCTGAAGCTGGTGAAGGCGGTCGATACCCACCTGCACGCCGACCACATCACCGGGCTGGGGGCGCTGCGCGACCGGACGCACTGCATCACCGTGATGGGCGAGCAATCCGGCGTGGACGTCGTGTCGATGCGCATCGCCGATGGCGACCGGCTGCGGATCGAGGGGTTGGCGCTGGATGTCATCTACACGCCCGGGCACACTGACGATTCCTACAGTTTCGCGCTCCCCGATCGGGTCTTTACCGGCGATACCTTGCTGATCCGCGGCACCGGGCGCACCGATTTCCAGAACGGCGATGCGCGCGCCCAGTACGACTCGATCTTCAACCGCCTGCTGCGGCTGCCGGACGACACGCTGGTGTTCCCGGCGCACGATTACAAAGGCGACACCGTCAGCACGATCGGGGAGGAGAAACGCTGCAATCCCCGGCTTCAGGTGGCATCTGTGGAGCAGTATGTCGCGCTGATGAATGGCCTGAACCTGTCCAATCCGAAAATGATGGACGTGGCGGTGCCCGCGAATATGCGCCAGGGGTTGGCGCAGGACGATATCGCCCGTCGCGGCTGGGCGCTGACGGCCGAGGCCGCGCGCGGGCTGCTGGACCGGCACGAAATCCTGCTGGTGGACTTGCGGGAAAACGAGGAACGCGCCCGGGTCGGCTGCATCAAAGGCGCGATGCATGCGCCTTATCCGGACCTGCGAGAGAACATCCAACCGGATGGGATGCTGCACGAGCTGGCCGCGGCCACCGGCAAGCGGCTGGTGTTCTTCTGCGCGTTCGGGGAGCGGTCCGCGATGGCGGTCCAGGCCGCACAGGACGCCGGATTGTCGTCCGCATGCCATATCCATGGTGGGATCGCGGCCTGGAAGAAGGCGGGCGGGGCGATCGCTGCTTGAGTTTGGGGCAGGGTGACTTGTGCCCGACTGCGGTTACGGATCCCGAAAACGGAGAAGATCCTCCCCCTCCCCTTGCGGGAGGGGGTTGGGGGGAGGGGTTACACGCAATATCCGTGCGAAATAACCCCGCCCCCCGCCCCCTCCCGCAAGGGGAGGGGATAATTTTCTCCATTGCCGGGATCGGTGGCGAGCCTTCGAGGTGTGATGCCCGAGCGCCTATGTTCGATTTATGTTCTAAACTGGGCCGCTTGCCCGTGGCAAGAGAAAACAGCCAGGCGTGGCGATTGCGCCCTGGAACGGTCCGATCAGCGCTGCCTGGGTGTCAAACATATTGGAATAGTGCGGTTACCTAGCTGCCGAGCACGCCGTGGAGCGGGGCGAGTCAAGGCGCGACGCTATTTGCGTTGCCCGGTGGCCGGGACCGTGCATGGTCGCATCCGCGGTTGAGTCGTTGAGACAGCGCCGGATTGTAAACCACTGATATCACGCGCGATGGTGAAGTATTGTGCAAAGGTTAACCAGATATGGCGGAATTGTGATAGGCGCTGTCGAACGCACGAACATCGCCGGGGCTCGGTTGCGACAGGCCTGGAAGAACGTGACGGATCCATTTGAGAATGCTGGAATTTTCGCCTCGACTTAAGACGTCACATCAAGTCCGGCGATGTGCGAGTTCGTTGCCGATTCCACGGAAAACCCGGAAGTTTTGTTGCATATCCATGCGGAAACCGGGGGGTTTCGTTCCGGACAGGCGCCGTTAACCTCTTGTCGGCCGCCGCCCACGAAATAGGCAACCTGCCCCGCATGGGTCAGACCGATCCGACGGTGCGCTGGAGGCGGCGATTCCGTCCCATCCAGGGACGATACGATATCGGACCGTCTCCCACGCCGACACCACCCGGCCGGTCGGCGGCACGCCGCCATCGGTCCGGGACGAAGCCCCTCCATCCGACCCGTGGAAATTCCCCGTGAGACAGCGTAAGACCCATCCAAGGGGGAGACACCAGCCATGAAACTCGGCGTGTTCGATCACATGGATCGCGGCCTGGCGCCGCTCGACCAATTTTACGAGGAACGCCTGAAGCTCCTCGAAGCCTACGACAAGGCCGGATTTTACGGCTACCACGTGGCCGAACACCACGCCACGCCGCTGGGGGTGGCCCCGTCGCCGGGCGTCTGGTTGGCGGCGATCGCGCAACGCACCAAACGACTGCGCTTCGGCCCGCTGGTGTATTTGCTGCCGCTGTATCACCCGATCAAGCTGCTGGAAGAAATCTGCATGCTGGACCAGATCAGCGGCGGGCGACTTCTGCTGGGCGTCGGGCGCGGCATATCCCCGATCGAGTTGCGCTATTACGGTTTGGACCCGGAACAGACTCCCTCCATGTATGCCGAAGCGCTGGAAGTCATCCTGCGAGGCATGCGGGGCGGCCCCCTGACCTTCGAAGGCAAGCATTACCAATATCGCGACGTTCCGATCGAGATCGAACCGTTCCAGCGCCCTCACCCGCCATTGTGGTACGGGCTGGGCCGACCGGACGCGGTGCCGTGGGCGGCAGCCAACAAGGTCAACATCGTCGGCAACCTGTTTTCCGAGGGCATGCGCACCCTGACCGACCGCTATCGCCAGGAATGGGCGGCCTTGGGCAACGCGCCGGAAGACCTGCCGCTGATGGGCACCGGGCGCCATGTCGTGGTGGCGGAAACCGAACGGGAAGCACTGGAAGTGGCTCGCCGCGGCTACGACAAATGGCGCGCGAGTTTCCTGAAACTGTGGATACAGCACGGCATGATGCCGGCCATGCACGCCGTCTTTCCGGAGAAGTTCGAAACGGCACAGGAACAGGGTCGCGCGGTCGCCGGCACGCCGGACCAGGTGCGCGATTTCCTGCTGCGCGAAGTCAAGGCCGGCGGCCTGAACTATCTGCTGTGCCGCTTCGCTTTCGGCGACATCACCGGCGACGAGGCATTGCATTCCGTCGATCTGTTCGTGAAACATGTCATGCCGGACCTGACGGCGTATGAGGGGACGTATTGATCCATGTCTGACATCTATGAACTCTTCGCGCTGCGCTACGCCGGACGGGCCGCGCACCGGGCCGAACATTTTATCGGCGGGGACCCGCATGACGGGCCGATGCCGATGGATTATTTCGTGTGGGTGGCGAAGAACGCCGACCGCGCGGTGGTGATCGACATCGGCTTCACCGCCGAAAGCGGCGGCAAGCGCGGGCGGGTGCTGGATCGATGCCCCATCGAATCTCTGTCGCTGCTGGGCGTCGATCCGGCGACGGTGGAGGACGTCATCCTGACGCATATGCATTACGATCACGTCGGCAATTTCGACAAATTCCCCAAGGCTCGGTTTCACCTCCAGGAACCCGAAATGCAGTATGCGACCGGTCGTTACATGAAATACAAACAGCTCGCCAAAAGCTTCGAGCCCGACGATGTTTGCGGCGTGGTGCGGCTGAACTTCGATGGCCGGGTCGTCTATCACAACGGACCGGCCGACGTACTGCCTGGCATCGGCATCGTGCCGACCGGCGGACACTCGCACGGCCTGCAATTCGTCAAGGTGAACACAAAGCGCGGGGTTGTCGTGCTGGCGTCGGACGTGACGCATTTCTATGAGAACATGGAAACCTACCGCCCCTTCAGCACGGCGCTGCATGTCGGAGACATGCTGGTGGCGTTCGACACCCTGCGAGAGCACGCGGCATCGCCGGACCTGATCGTCCCCGGGCATGATCCGCTGGTCATGCAACGCTATCCGGCGGTATCGGATGCCTTGAAGGGCATCGCCGTACGCCTGGATGTGCCACCGACCGCATAGGCTGGCAGGCCTTTCCGACAATGGGTGCGACGTGCCCCGCCCGGCTTGCACCCGGTATCGGACCGTGAAACCCTGGGGCATCACGGGCAAACCGTAATCGACAGAAGGAGTAAACGCATGGACGTCGGCATGATGATGGTGTTCGCCAGCTATGGCTGGGAAAACTGCACCGACAAGCGCGTATGGGAAGAGGAAATCCGCCTGGCGCGCATCGCCGCGGATTCGGGTTTCGATTGCCTCTGGTCGGCCGAACATCATTTCGCCGATTACTCGTTCGTGCCCGACAACATCCAGTTGATGACCTATCTGACGGCCATCTGCCCGAACATCGATGTCGGCACCGCCGCCGTCATCCTGCCCTGGCACGATCCGCTGCGCGTCGCCGAACAGGCCGCCGTGCTGGATATGCTGTCCAAGGGGCGGTTCCGCTTCGGCATGGGCCGCGGCCTGGCGCGCCGGGAGTTCGAGGCGTTTCGCCTCAGCATGGACGAATCCCGCGGCCGCTTCGACGAAGCCGCTCCGATGATCATCAACGCGCTGAAGACCGGCTTCATCGAGGGCGATGGCCCGTTCTACAAGCAGCCGCGCGTCGAAATCCGCCCGCGTCCGGAATACGCGTTTGACGGGCGTATCTACGCCGTCGCCTCCAGCGAAGACTCCGTCATCTCCGCCGTCAAGCTCGGCGCCCACATGGTGATGTTCGCCGATCGGCCCTGGGAAATGCGTTTGCCGGTGATCGAGCACGGGCGGAAACTGCACCGGGAGATGCATGGCACCGAACAGCCGCATCTGATGCTGACCGAATTCTGCGTCTGCGGCGAAAACCTGGCGGAAACCGAGGAAGAGGCCCGCAAATACCAGGGCAAATTCGTGGAAAGCAATTTCGTCCACTATGAATTCCTGGGCGAGCACTTCAAGACCGTCAAAGGCTACGACGCCTATCAGCAGAAGGCCGAAATCGCTCGCAAAATGGGCATGGACGGCGCGGTTGCCGGCTTCATGCAGGCCGCGAGCTGGGGCACGCCGGACAAGATCCTGCGCGGCCTGGAAGCGCGCCACAAACTCCTGGGCCATTTCGAACTGAACGTCGCGTTCCGCTTCGGTGGCACGCCGATGGAGGTCTCGGAGCGCGGCATCAAACTGTTCGCCAAGGAAGTGCTGCCGGTTCTGAAGTCCTGGGGCGCGGTCGGCGCGGACAAGGTCGCCGCGTAAACGACACGACATCGACCCCGCCGCCATCCAACCATGGCGGCGGGATGCGGCACGCGTGTCGAACCTGTCCAGGGGAACCGGCCCATGAACCCGATTGCATCCGGCGTCGGTGTTTCGTAGGATGTCCGCCGCGCGGGTGTAGTTCAATGGTAGAACGGCAGCTTCCCAAGCTCTTTTGAGAGCAATTTCGCTGCCTTCCCGGCACTTCCCATACCTCCTCATATCGAACAAAAACCATCGTATTTTCTGATGGTTAGGCGTATAGTCAACTCTCCAATCTCCTCATGGCAACCCATGCTGTCTCACCACAGCACGCCCCATTCGAGAGTAAAAAAAGAGTGACGAAAGCGACCCTCACCGAGTTGACCGTCCGCTCCCTGAAGGCGGGAACCTACCATGACGGCAAGACGCCCGGCTTTGGCATACGGATTGGCAAGCTCAAGAAGACCTGGTTCGTCGTCCGCACGAAGGGTCGCCTACAGACCGTGGTGGGGCACTATCCAGAGATGGGCCTAGCAGACGCGCGAACAGCCGCACGCCGTCTCCTCGTCGAAGAGCCGACCGCAAAGTCGGCATCACTCGCATTCTCCATCGCCCGTGATGCCTACCTGGATCAGCACGCCGGGAGAGAGAGCACCAAGCGCGAGATCAAGCGCCTCCTCACCAAGCACTTCGCCGCACTCGACACCCAGGACGTGAAGGACATCACGGACGCCCATATTCAGGCGAGGCTCAAAGATTTGGCGCCGAGCGAGAAGCTCCACGCCTTCCGTGCAGCCCGCGCCGCGTTCCGGTGGTTCACCCGACCACCCCGCCGATACATCACCCATAGCCCACTCGAAGGATATGCCCCGCCAAGCGTCGATGGATGTTGCGCGACAATCTGGATGGCGATCAGCGACAATCAGGATGACGTTTGGTAATCGCGACGAACTCATCATCCGCCGTCGGTCTGACGGGGGCAAGCGTTATGTCTGGTCCTGATTGTTGATCGGCAGCGAAGCGGAGCTGGTGCTG
>CAMATI010000148.1 GCA_945861095.1 Asaia bogorensis
CCTCCCAAGAAGACCTCAAGGAGCGGATCGAGCGCTTCATCGCCTACTTCAACCGGACCATGGCGAAGCCGTTCAAGTGGACCAAGACGGGAAAGCCGCTTGCCGCTTGAGGGAATTGGCGTCGAAATTTCCGGCGCGCGGCACTAGGACCAGGGTGGGGCACGGAGCACTGGCAACGAAAGGCGAGATCCCACACGGCGACCGTCCGCGCCGGACATGTCGGACGGGTATTGCCGCCGGGAAGGCCCGATATGGGATCCGATTGCTATCCCGTGGGTCGCCCGATCGATGGCCCGGTGCCTCCCTGCGCCACCGTGCTCCTCGGTGCACTCCGCGTGAGGCACTCGCGGACAGACCAGCACCCACCGGACAGGCCGGCGAGACGACCGTACCAGCCACGAGCACCGCGAGGGCGTGACGCGAAATGCCGCTCCAGCGCCAACCCGCCGTCGGCCCATCCCGGCGGGATCGGTGAGTGGCGAACCCGGGCTTTGTCTAGTACCAGCCGCCGCGGGGAGTGGGAACCGCCGCCTCCGTCGGCGTGGCGTCTGCCCAATACGCCGAGCGGACCGTGCCAGATTCTTGCTTTGCCGTGTGATTCAGCCGCTGTTAGGTTCCGCGCCGCGTGATCACGCTCCAACACTGTGGGGGAACCACCATGAAACTGCTGCGCTATGGACCCGTCGGGGCCGAACGCCCTGCCCTGCTCGACGCCAACGGCGATATCCGCTGCCTTGCCGGGGTCGTGCGCGACATCGACGGCTTCGCCCTGTCCGATGCGGCGCTGAACATGATCCGCGCGATCGACCCCAGCAGCCTGCCGAAGGTGGACGGCAATCCCCGGATCGGCCCCTGCGTCGTCCGCCCGCTGAACTACATCTGCATCGGCCTGAACTACGCCGACCACGCGGCGGAAGTCGGCATGCCGCTGCCGAAGGAACCGATCGTGTTCGTGAAATCGTTGTCCGCGTTCTGCGGCCCCAATGACGACGTGCTGCGCCCGCGCGGGTCCACCAAGCTCGACTGGGAATGTGAGCTGGGGATCGTGATCGGCAAAACGGCCCGCTACATCACGGAAGCCGAATCGATGGACCACGTCGCCGGCTATTGCGTCTGCAACGATGTCAGCGAGCGGGAGTTCCAGATCGAGCGCGGCGGCACCTGGGACAAGGGCAAGGGCTGCGACACATTCGGCCCGACCGGCCCCTGGATGGTGACGAAGGACGAGATCGCCGATCCGCAGAACCTGGGCATCTGGACCGAGGTGAACGGCAAGAAGATGCAGAACGGCTCGACAAAGACGATGGTCTTCGGGGTCGTGCAGGTCGTCGCTTATGTCAGCCAGTTCATCACCTTGCAGCCGGGCGACGTGATCGCCACCGGCACGCCGCCGGGCGTGGGATCTGGCATGAAGCCGACGCCCGTCTACCTGCAGCCGGGCGATGTGATGCGCCTGGGCGTCGACGGACTGGGGGTCCAGACCCAGCGCGTCGTGCAGGCCTGACCGGTCCGGGAATCAAAGCATTCTACCGCCCCCCTCGCGGGTGGGGGAATGCCGTCCCGCCGGCTCCCGATTCCGGGAAATGCGAGAACCACGAGGTTTGGGCGCGGCGGCGGGGGCCGTAATGCTCGCTTCTGCGGTCCGGTCGGATCAGTACCGTTCGTCCGGCGCCCGCACGCCGGGGGACGCGCCAAACCGGCGGTGGTGCTGTTCCCATAATTCGGCCGGGTCGGTAACGCCGGGCAGCACCGCGTTCATGCCGCAGGTCGGGCAGAGCGGCGTTTCCCCGTCGTCGATCCAATCGATGACATCGACCGCCTCAAACACATGCAGGCACCCGCAGCAGCCACACAGCATCCCTCACCTCCTCCCCCCATCCGCTCCCGCGGGATGGTTTCGTAGAGCGAGTCCGACCGGCGATAATCCCGCAATCGGATCGCACCGTTGAATAGCACAGCCGCACCGCCGGACAGGAACGCGATGCCCCAACCGCCCCGTCTGTCGCCCCAGCGCGCCGTTGTCCTGCTGATCGTCGGGACCGCCTGCCTGCGCGTGCTGTTTGCCAGCGCCGTCGGGCTGGGCATGGATGAGAGCTACATGGTGGTCTCCGGCCGCGTGCTCTCGCTGGGATATTTCGATCATCCTCCGGCCGCGTGGTGGCTGTCCCGGGGCGCCACCTGGCTGGCTGGCGGGGAGAGCGCGCTGGTCGTCCGCCTGCCGTTCATCGCGCTGTTCGCCCTGTCCACCTGGCTGATGTTTCGCCTGACCACACACATCGCGGATGCGCGCGCCGGGTTCTGGGCGGCCGTCCTGCTGAACCTGTCGCCGGTCTTCGGCGTCACCACCGGCACCTGGGTGCTGCCGGACGGCCCGCTCGACTGCGCTCTGATCGGCGCGGCGCTTTGCCTGGTGCATGCATTGCCCGCGCGTGGACGCGCCGCATGGGGGTGGTGGGCCGGCGCGGGCGTGTGCGCCGGTTTGGCGCTGTTCTCGAAATACTCCGCCGTGCTGACCATCGCCGGCGCGGTCATCTACCTGCTGATCGCTCGGGACCACCGGACCTGGCTGCGACGGCCGCATCCCTATGTGGCGGCCTTGCTCGCCCTGTTGGTGTTTTCGCCGGTGATCCTGTGGAACGCGACCCATGGCTGGGCGTCTTTCACGTTCCAGGGGGACCGAGCGGTCGGACTGCGCTTCCAACCCCTGGCACCGTTGCAGGTCCTGCTGGGAGAGGCACTGTTCGTGCTGCCCTGGATCTGGTTGCCGATGATGGTTGTGTTCGTTCTGGCATTGCTGCCCCATCGGCGCGTCACGGCGTCGATACCCGGCCGGCAACCGGGCGAAACCGCGCCACGGATAGCGGCGGAGCGGACCTGGCAGGGGCGATTGCTGGCCTGCCTCGCCGCGCCGCCGATCGTCGGGTTCGCGCTGATCGCCGCCTGGTCCAGCCGCCGGATCCTGTTCCACTGGGCCGCGCCCGGCTACCTGATGCTGTTCCCGCTGCTGGGGCAGGCGGTCGGCGAGAGGATCGGTTCCGGGTGGGTGCGGCGGAGTATCGCCGCCACCGCGGGCCTGATCCTGATCGCGGGATCGGTGGTCGGCCTGCAAACCCGATTCGATGTGCTGGGTTCGGCTCTGACCTTCGTCGCGCGCCAGGACCCGACCTTGGAAGGGATCGATTGGACCTCGCTCCGCACCGATTTGACGGCCCGCGGATTGCTGCCGCCAGGGACGGTCGTGGGGGTGCCGAGCTGGCGGGACGCGGGGAAAGTCGGGTTCGGGCTGGGGCCCGATGTGACGGTTCTTTGCCTGCACCAGGATGCTCGCCAGTTCGGGTTTGCCCATCCGCCGGCTTCGTTCGTGGGGCGGGATGTCCTGGTTCTGGTCGTCGGCGATCCAGCGGCCACGCAGGCCGCGCTGACGCGGGTGTTCGAACGGATCGAGCATCTGGATCCCGCTCCTGTATCACTGCATGGCCGGGTGCTGCGTCAGGTCGCCGTCATGCGCGGCCACCGGTTGCTGCGTTGGCCGCCCCCATTGGACACGGAAAGTTAGGCCACGGAAAATTAGCCCCCGGAAAATGTTCGCACCCGCACAAGAGCGCTTGCACCAACACATGCGACGCCCGCACGATAGATGATCCAAGACGCTGGAGGTCACATGGCCGCGTTGTCCGACCGGGTGCTGCAGCCCACCGAACTGCGGGCGTTGCAAGGGCGATCCGATCGCCAGGGCGCGATTCGCCTGGCAATCCACGTCGCCGCGCTGGGCGGGACCGGATGGCTGGTGGCCATATCTTCCGGTCTTTGGACCTTGCCGGCGGTGTTCGCGCTCGGGCTGGTTCAGGTGGCGCTGTTCGCCCCGGCGCATGAGACGATGCATCAGACGGCCTTCGCATCCCGGCGAGCAAACCAGATCGTCGGCTGGCTGACGTCCTGCCCGTCGCTGCTGAACGCTCAATTCTACACCAGCTTCCATCTGGCACATCACCGCCACACCCAGGTCCCCGGCGAGGACCCGGAACTCGCGTCCCCGCCGCCCGCCACGATGGGCGGCTATGTGCTTCGGGTGCTGGGGATCCCGTTCTGGCGGCTGCGTCTGACGGTGGTCGCCGATTGCTGGAGGGGCGATCTGACCCGCTATCCCTACGTCACTGCGCAGGCCGCGCCCGGCGTAATCCGCAGCGTGCGCGCCATGAGCCTGGTGATGGGCGGCGGAGCCGTGGTGTCCGGCCTGATCTGGGGTTGGCAGACGCCGTTCCTGTTTTGGATCGGCCCGCAACTGCTGGGGCAACCGCCATTGCGCGCCTACCTGCTGTCCGAGCACACGGGGTGCTCGTTGGACCGCAATGGGCTGACGAACACGCGGACCACGCTGACCAGCGGCGCGATCCGGTTGCTGATGTGGAACATGCCCTATCACGCGGAACATCATTTGTATCCGTCGATCCCGTTCCATCGTCTGGCGGACGCGCATGCGCTGATCCGCCAGCGGCTGGGATTTCTGCAACCGGGTTATGTGCGGTGGAATATCGGATTCGTGCGGCGGCTGGCGGGGATCGCCCGCTAGGCGACTCGATCGGCCGCGGGTGACGCGGCCACCGATCGCGCGGCAGCGGCGCCCGTCTCGGCCCGTTCACGACGGCGTCTTCCGGGGTCGGCGCACCCGTTCGGACTGTCACGCCGCGGACCCGCGCGGTCCACCAGCACATGACCGGGCGTCATCAACCATTTGTTCACTGTTCGATTGCAAGAATGGATCGGCGATGCCACCTATCGATCCGAAGGAAGAATGACCAAACCTGCCCTGAAGCCTGTGCCGGACGCGGATCGCTTCGCGGACATTCTCCGTCTGCACGCCGCCTTCGCCGAAAATCGCCCGGGCGGGATCCGGGCGTCGCTTAAAGTGCACGACCTGTCGAAACTGAACCTGGCCGGCCGGAATCTCTCCGGCATCGATCTGACCGGCGCCAGTCTTTGCGGCAGCGACCTGACCGGATGCAATCTGACCGATGCGATCCTGTTCGCGGCCGATTTCACCGACGCGATCCTGGATGGCGCCAACCTCACGCGGGCCAATCTGCGCGGCGCCACCCTGACCCGCGCCCATATCCGGTTCGCCAATCTGTCGGAGGTGGACCTGCGGGAGGGCATGCTGATCGCCCATCGTGCCGGCAGTCTTATGCCGACCCGCGCATCCGCCACCACCTCGATCGACGGCGCGCATCTGTTCGGCAGCCGGTTGACCAAGGCGCGCGCATCGCATGCCTTTCTGGGCAAGGCCAACATGCAGGACGCCAACCTGTCCGGCAGCAATTTCAGCGGCGCCGACCTGAACGGCGCCAACCTGACCGGCTGCAACATGGAGCGAGCCAATTTTACCGGCGCCGACCTGTCCGGTGTCCGGCTGGAAGGCGCCATTCTGAACCATGCCAACCTGACCGACGCCAATCTGTCGGACGCCTGCCTGCTGGGCGCCCTGGTCGACGATATCCGCATAGAGCGCACCGATCTGTCCCGGGCACAGCGCACTCGGACCCTGGACGAGTTGAACCTGGACATCCTGACCATCTTCCAACAGCACCAGACCTGGGTCGACAGCAATGGCCGCGACGGTGTGCGCGCCGACCTGTCCGGCCTGGACCTGCGCGATCTCGACCTCCGCGGGCTGAACCTCGGCGCCGCCGTGCTGAGCCACGCCGATCTGCGCGGGGCCAATCTGACGGGCGCGCTGTTGATGATGTCCGATCTGGCCGTGATCGACGGGCGCGGGGCCAATTTCACCAACGCCGACCTGCGCGGCGCCAGCCTGGAACGCGCGGCGCTGAACGGCGCCAACCTGACCCGTGCCCATCTGGCGCCGATGCATATCCGCGGCGGCCAGCGCTGGCCCGTCAATCTGCGCCACGCGCGGCTGCAAGCGGCGCGCCTGTGCGGCGCGAACTTGTCAGAGGCGCGCCTGGACGAGGCGGACCTGACCGGATGCGACCTGACCGGATGCGATCTGACCGGCACCAACCTGACCGGCACCAACCTGACCGGCACCAACCTGAGCGCCGCCAACCTGACCGGCACCAACCTGACCGGCACAATGGTGGATGGCGCCGACAGGACAGGCGCCATCCTGACAGGAACCGAAGCGGCCACGGTGGCTCCGCGCGAAACCATCCCACCGGCGGGCTCGATCGGCGATCGGTAGCAGCAACGCGACCCGCCTGGGAGGACATACGCCCGCCCTGCCGCCCGCGAACCGCGCCCATCAGCCCGCATCCCGGAACGTTCATGCCGTAACACTGGACGGCGCGCGCTCTCGGCGGCATGGTCGCGTTGAAATCAGCGTACGGGCTTGAGATGGCCGTGCCAAGCAACATCTAAACGTCGACACCGCGCGACGATCAGGAAACCGAACCGCCATGGACCACATCATCGGCCAGACACAACCCCCAGGGGCCGCCGACGCCGCCGCCGCCATGATCGTCGATGGCGACCAAAAGAGCTTCATGAAGGACGTCATCGAGTCCTCGCGCAGCATCCCGGTCCTGGTGGATTTCTGGGCGACCTGGTGCGGGCCGTGCAAGCAGTTGACGCCGACCCTGGAAAAGGTCGTGCGCGCCGCCGCCGGACGCCTGAAGCTGGTCAAGATCGACATCGACCAGAACCGCGCTTTGGTGCAGCAGCTTGCGCAACTGGGACTGCCGATGCAGTCGGTTCCCACCGTCGCCGCCTTCTGGCAGGGCCAGATCGCCGACATCTTCCAAGGCGCGCTCCCGGAATCGGAGGTCAAGCGCTTCGTCGAGAATTTGCTGAAGAACGCCGGTGGCTCCATGCCCGCCGCCGACCTGTTGGCCGAAGCGAAGGCCGCGTTGGAGAACGGCGACGCACAACAGGCCGGGGAACTGTTCAGCTCTCTGTTGCAGGAAGAGCCTGAAAACGGCGATGCCTGGGGCGGGCTTATCCGCTCCCTCATGGCGCTCGGCCAGGAAGAACAGGCCGATGAGGCGCTGTCCCAGGTGCCCGAGAAATTGGTCGACCATGCCGAGATTTCCGGCGCCCGCAGTGCCCTGATGCTGGCCCGTGAAGGCCGAGAGGCGAAGGCCAAGCTGGACACGTTCCAAAGCCGCCTGGCCGCCGATCCGGCCGATCACCAGGCGCGCTACGACCTCGCCACGGCGCTGAACGCAATGGACGAGCGCGAGCAGGCGGCCGAGGCGCTGCTGGAAATCATCCGCCGCAACCGCGCCTGGAACGAGGAGGCCGCGCGCCTGCAACTGCTGAAATTCTTCGAATCCTGGGGCTTCGACGACCCGGCCACGACCGCCGCGCGTCGCCGCCTGTCCGCGGTCCTGTTCAGCTAGATGTTGAATTTCCACCCGCGAACGGAGGATCTGCCCACCGAATTCCCGGTGTTCCCGCTGGCGGGCGCATTGCTGTTGCCGCATGGCAAGTTGCCGCTGAACATCTTCGAACCGCGCTACAAAGCGATGGTCGAAGATGCCCTGGCCGCGCCCCGCATGCTCGCGATGATCCAACCGGACCCGAATGCGACCGTCGGTCCGTCCGGCCCCGGGCTTTACCGGATCGGCTGCCTGGGTCGGCTGTCGTCGTTTAGCGAAACCGACGATGGGCGCTACCTGATCACCTTGTCCGGCTTGCAGCGCTTCTCGATCGACGCGGAACTGGGCATGCGTCGCGGCTACCGGCGCGTGCGGGCCGATTTCTCGCGCTTTGCGGCCGATCTGGACGCACAGCCAACGTTGCGGGGCGTGGAGCGGGAACCATTGCTGGCCGCGTTGCGGGCGTTTTTCACCCATCGCGGCATCGACGCGAACTGGGACGCGATTCGCAAGATGCCCGATGACGCGCTGGTTCTGACACTGTCGATGGTGTGCCCGTTCGAGGCCGCCGAAAGACAGGCACTGCTGGAAGCCCTCACCGACGCGGATCAGGCCGCGACCTTGCTCGCCCTGTTGCAGATGGGCGCCGCCGGCCCTGGCATGACGCCCGGCCGGCCCGTCAGTTGAAACCCGAGGCCGCATGACCGACACCCCCATCCCGCCCGCCCCGCCCCCCACTGCGCCATTGGACCCGCGCCTGCTGGAAATCCTGGTATGCCCCCTGACCAAGGGACCGCTGGAATACGACCGCCCGGCCAACGAATTGATCAGCCGCAAGGCCGGACTGGCCTATCCGATCCGCGACGGCATTCCGATCATGCTGATCGACGAAGCCCGCAAGCTGGACGATTGATGCCGATCGCGACCGAAATTCGCATGGACCGACGCGAACGTGTGCTGCGCGTCGCGTTCGACGATGGCGCGAATTTCGACCTGCCGGCGGAGTATCTGCGGGTCGAAAGCCCCAGCGCCGAGGTGCAGGGCCACGGCCCCAACCAGAAGACCATCGTCGCCAACCGGCGCCATGTCGGTATCATCGCGATCGAGCCGGTCGGCAATTACGCGGTGCGCCTGGTCTTCGACGACCTGCACGACACGGGCATCTTCACCTGGGAATACCTCCATGAGCTCGGCCGCGAACGCCAGCAGCGCTGGGCGGTCTATCTGGACGAACTCGCGCGCCGGGGACTGAGCCGCGATCCGTCCTGACGCCCGCGCCGGCGCCCGGGAGACGCGGCGGTACGGTATGAATTACGCGAGAATACAAGGAACTAGAACGGTTTCCGGTTCCTGTAAGGCCGAAACCGCTCTAGACACTGCTCAGAATGCCACCGCGCGCCCGCCGTCTGACCGAAGCCGACCACGCCGAATGGGCCCAATTCACCCGTTCGATCGCGCCCCTGCTCGGCCGCCAACCCGTGACCGCGCCTGAACCGCCACCACCACCCGCCATCGCGCCGAAAAAGCCGCGACCGCTGCCCGCTTCCATCACCACCAGGGCGCGTCCGCCCGAGGTCACCGTCGGCGGCACGCCCGCCGGCGTCGACAACGCCACCTGGCAACGATTGCGTGGCGGCAAGCTGGTCGCCGCGCGTCGGCTGGATCTGCACGGGATGACGGCACAACACGCCTATCACGCGTTGCTCAGCTTCATCCGCAACGCGCATACCGACCGTGTGCGCTGCGTGGAGGTGATTACCGGCCGCGGCAGTGGCGAAGGCGGCGGCACGATCCGGCGGGAATTCCCGATGTGGCTCAACCTCCCTGATATCAGGCCGTTGGTTCTGGCGGCATCGCATCCGCACGCGGCGAATCTGGGATCCGTGCGCCTGCTGCTGCGGCGCATCCGATGACGCCGTTCGGCGCGAGGCTGCGCGCGCTGCGGGAGGCGCGGGGCGTGACCCTGAAGCAGATGGCAGAGGGATTGCAGATTTCAGCGGCCTATCTATCGGCGCTGGAACACGGCAAGCGGGGAGCGCCGAGCGCGGGGCTGGTGCATCAGGTGAATGAGTATTTTGGGTTGATATGGGATGACGCCGACGATCTGGTGCATCTGGCCCGTTTGTCGCATCCGCGGGTGACGGTGAACACCGCGGGGCTGACCCCCGAGCAGACGGCCCTGGCCAATCGGCTGGCGCAGACTGTGCATCGGTTGGCCCCGGAGACGGTTGCGGCGTTGCACGCGGTGCTGGACACCACGACGCCGCAACCGAAGCCTCGGCTGCGGCGTCCGGCGGGGAGCGGTGGCGCAGTGCCGCGCGCACCCACCAAAGGCGCCATCCCAAGTTGAATCCCGCGGCACGTATTGTGAAGCCGGGACTGCCCCGGAACGGTCGCGGTTGACATCACACCGCCCCATCCCTATCCTTCGCAAAGTCAAAAGCGTAGCTGCGTTCACCCCGCCCTAACCAAAGCTCGCTGCAATCCTGTATGATGGCGATTTCGGCTGGACGCTCGTCCTGCCAGCCCATGCGGCTGCCCCTCTCTCCATTATTCCAGAGCCCTGATCGAGGCATCACGATGCATCTCGCCGAACTGAAAATGAAATCGCCCGCCGATCTGGTGAGCTTTGCTGAATCACTTAATATCGAAAACGCATCATCTCTGCGCAAGCAGGACATGTTTTTTGCCATCCTGAAGAACCTCGCCGAAAACGATCAGGCCATTCATGGCGACGGCACGTTGGAAATCCTGCCGGATGGTTTCGGCTTCCTGCGCAGTCCGGAGGCCAACTACCTGCCTGGCCCCGACGACATCTATGTCAGTCCCAGCCAGGTGCGCCGATTCGCGCTTCGCACCGGTGACACGGTCGAAGGTCAGATCCGCTCCCCCCGCGATGGAGAGCGCTATTTCGCGCTGCTGAAGGTGGAGGCGGTGAATTTCGAACCGCCGGAAGCCGTGCGCCACCGGATCAACTTCGACAACCTGACGCCCTTGTACCCCGACGAGCGCCTGAAAATGGAAGTGGAGAACTTCCAGTCTGTCGCAAAAGGGCCGCAGCGCGATTACACGCCCCGCGTGATCGATCTGATTTCTCCGGTCGGCAAGGGCCAGCGCGCGCTGATCGTGGCACCGCCGCGGACCGGCAAGACGGTGATGTTGCAAAACATCGCCACCGCAATCGCCGCCAATCACCCGGAAGTGTTCCTGATCGTGCTGCTGATCGACGAACGCCCGGAAGAAGTCACCGACATGGCGCGCAGCGTGAAGGGGGAGGTCGTCAGCTCCACCTTCGACGAGCCGGCGACGCGGCATGTGCAGGTAACCGAAATGGTGCTGGAAAAAGCCAAGCGCCTGGTGGAACACAAGCGCGACGTGGTCATCCTGCTGGACAGCATCACCCGCCTGGCGCGCGCTTACAACACGGTCGTGCCATCGTCGGGCAAGGTGCTGACCGGCGGCGTGGACGCCAACGCGTTGCAACGCCCCAAGCGCTTCTTCGGCGCGGCACGCAATATCGAGGAAGGCGGCTCCCTGACCATCATCGCCACCGCGCTTGTCGACACCGGCAGCCGCATGGACGAGGTGATTTTCGAGGAATTCAAGGGCACCGGCAATTCCGAGATCATTCTTGACCGGAAATTGTCGGACAAGCGCAGCTTCCCCGCCATCGACATCACCAAGTCGGGTACGCGCAAGGAAGAACTGTTGGTCGAAAAGAGCGTGCTGTCCAAGATGTGGGTGCTGCGCCGTATTCTCAGCCCGATGGGAACCGTGGATGCGATGGAATTCCTGCTGGACAAGCTGAAATACAGCAAGACGAACGACGATTTCTTTGAGGCGATGAATACGTAGGGCGGCCCCCGCCAATAATACCAACCGACGGAAACATTGCCTCTTTTGTCAGTGCCTTCCCGTCAGGCCGGCATCCACGGCGTTCCCAAGCTGCAACAACGGCAATCGTGGATGGCGGCCCTCCGGCTGCCATGACGGAATTGACATTGCCGGTGGGTCTGTTCGCTCATTCGGCGGTTGTGCGCCGGCTTCAACGCCCGAAAGACAGAATCCCGCGTAACGATCCAGATCGAACCGCCGCGACTTGCGTTCAGCCGTCAACCGGGTCAGGTGGCCGCGGCGCCCGCCAGTAATTGGCGCAGCGGCTCGCGCCGAACCTTGCCCGTATCGGTCCGCGGCAATGCCCCCAGCACGCAGGGCACGAAGACCCGCACGGAACCGCTCAGGATGGCCAAGATCGCGTCCTGGTTGCGCCCGTACGCCGCGGGGTCAGGCGATTGGAGCACCAGGTAAAGCGCGTCTTCCGAGTCCGGCGCGGGAACCATCAGCAGCACGGCATCTTCGATCCCATCCAGGTCCCGAATCCGCTGTTCCAGCATCTGCGGCGCCAGCTTGATGCCGCCGATATTCACCACATCGTCCGCTCGCCCCAGCACCACCACCTGGCCCGGTTCCGGCGCCGTCCCGAGATCGTTAGTGCGATACCACCCATCGTGGAACGCGGTTCGGCTGGCGTCTTCATCCCACAGATAGCGTTCGACCATCATCCCGGTCCGCACCTCGATCATGCCGATCTCGCCCGGGGCCGCCTCCCGGCCGTCATCCGTCATGATGCGGACCGATACGTCGGGCGGCAGGTGGCCGACACCGTCTTCGTCGATGACCGCGATTCGCTGCACCTCGAGCGCGCCGTAGGTGTGGAAGACATGGGACGCGACACGCTGGCGCAGAACCCGGCGCACGGATGGCGGCAGCGCTCCACCTTTGACGTTGATGATGCCGGAGCGAGGCGCGTTCCACCCATCGGGCAGCATGCCCGCCAGACGAACCGCGTCGCCGGAGACGATCGTCGTCCGAAACGCCTCGAACCGCCCCATGTCCGACAGCAGCGACGCTAGCGTCGACGATACGACCGTAAGGCCGGCCCGCAGCGCGATGGTGGTTTCGTTGTAGGCCGACCGTAGCGTGAAGCCGTAAAGATTGAGGAAATTCCAGGCATGTCCGGGGTCATCGGGAAACCGCGCCGCCTTCGCCGTCAGATCGCGCATCAGCGTCTGCGTCATCGCCAGAACCTTGGGCCGTCCGGTCGATCCCGATGTCCGGGTCAGGATCACCACCGCCTCATCGGGTGGGCAGTGATCCAGCAGGGCGAAATCCGCCCTGCTGATCGGGGTGCGCGCGATCCGGTCGACCGACTCCTGCCCGATCGACATCACCGGGACCGGCAAGGTCGAGACCAGGTCGTCCCCCAGGCACAACAAACCGCACCGTGCCAGGACCGGATCGTCGGACAGGACATCGGCGCCGGAGAAGGAAACGCCGGTCGCTCCCACGATCTCCACCGCCAGCAGCAAGACCAGGTGCAGATACCGGTTCTCGCAGGCGATTCCGACCAGCGTGCCCTGGCGGACCGCGTTCTCCCGCAGCACCCGCACAAACTGCACGACGCTGACACCGAGATCGCCATAGCTATAAGGGTGCCCCTGCTCGATCACCGCGATCGCGTTGGGGGTACGATCAACCCAATGCAGCAGGCATTGAGTTGTCGACAGGTTGGAAGGCAGAGGCAGCATTTGTCCCCCTGCGTGCGCGTGGTCCCGGTTACCATCGCCCCGGCGCGAGCACGCTCTATCCCGCGTTGTTGGCCCCGCCCTTACCGGCCGCGAAGCGCACCGCTTCCTCGGCGGCACGCACCAAGGCGCGGGCCTTCTGGCGGGTTTCCTCGAATTCCGCTTCCGGCACCGAATCGGCGACGATCCCCGCGCCGGCCTGCACATACATGACGCCGTCCTTCACCAGGGCGGTGCGCAGAGCGATGCAGGTGTCCATGGTGCCGTTGGCCGCGAAATAGCCGATGCAGCCGGCGTAGATGCCACGCCGGTCGGGCTCCAGTTCCTCGATGATTTCCATGGCGCGGACCTTGGGCGCGCCGGAAAGCGTGCCCGCCGGAAAGCCACCGACCAGGGCATCCAGCGCGTCCATGCCGTCCCGCAGTTTGCCCTCGACATTCGAGGATATGTGCATGACGTGGCTGAAACGCTCGATGACGAAGCTTTCGGTCACTTTCACGGAGCCGATGGCGGCCACCCGGCCCACATCGTTGCGCCCGAGATCGAGCAGCATCAGGTGTTCCGCCCGTTCCTTCGGATCGGCGAGCAGCTCGGCTTCCAGCGCCTGGTCTTCCTCATGCGTCGTGCCACGCCGTCGGGTGCCCGCCAGGGGACGGATGGTGACGGTGCCGTCGCGCAACCGCACCAGGATTTCCGGCGATGACCCGACGATGGAGAAGGCGCCGAAATCCAGATGGAACAGGAACGGCGCCGGGTTGATCCGCCGCAGCGCGCGGTACAGCGAGAAGGGCGGCAGGACGAAGGGCACGGAAAACCGCTGGCTGATGACGATCTGGAAGGCGTCGCCGGCTTCCACGTATTCCTTGCAGCGATCGACCGCGGCCAGGAATTGGTCCTTGGTGAAGTTCGACCCCGGGGCCGGCGGATCGGGCAGCATCACAGGGGGCGGTTGACGCGGCAGCGGACGGTCCAACGCCACTTCGGCTTCCGCCAGGCGAGTCTGAGCTTGGTCCCACGCGGTTTCGGCGCTGACCTCGGGGGACGGGTAGATCGGCGACAGCAGGGTCAGTTCGTCGTTCACGTTGTCGAAAATCGCGAACAAGGTCGGGCGGACCATGAGCGCTTCGGGGACGCCGATGACGTCGGGGTTCTTGTCCGGCAGGGTCTCCATCAGCCGAACCATGTCGTAGCCGAGATAGCCGACCAATCCGCCCGACATCGGCGGCAGGTTGGCGGGCACGTCCAGCCTGGTTTCAGCCACCAGGGCGCGCAGGCTGTCCAGCGGCGGGCGGGGATCGGCCGCGAAGGCGTGCGGGGCGGACTGGGCATGGCGGTTGATGGAAGCCTTGCCGTCCTGGCACCGCCAGATCAGGTCTGGCGCCATGCCGATGATCGAATAGCGCCCGCGATTGGCGCCGCCTTCAACGCTTTCCAACAGGAAGGTGTTGGGTTTGCCATGCGCCAACTTCAGATAGGCCGCGACCGGCGTTTCCAGATCGGAGACACCGCGCCGCCAGACCAGGCTGCCACGTCCGTCCTGATAGGCGGAGCGGAAGGCGGCGAAGCCGGGGGGGACGGACACGTTCATGGATTTCCCTGCTGTCTCTGATGGTGGAAGGACGGAAGTCTAGCACCCGGCGGTGGGTTGGTGGGAAGGGCGGGGCTTCGCCCCGGACCCCGACCAGGGCTCTGCCCTGGACCCGCCAAGGGCGACGGCCCTTGGAACCCGGACCATTGTCGTTTGAATTCCTGGGGCCTACCCGGACGGTGAAAGGTCCGGGTAG